>NYVC01000011.1 GCA_002684375.1 Marinovum sp. | reverse complement strand
GAGATATACAACACCGACGAGGGGTCGCAGGTCACCAGCGGTGATTGGGCTGACGTACTGACTGATGTGAAANTCANAATCAGCAGGGACGGGAAGGGNGGCTNGATAAAGAACTGCATNATCGAACGCCTGNGGCGGTCTCTCAAGGANGAATGCGTTTACTTGNATGTTTTAGAGAGCGGCTCACAAGCANAGGCNGGTATCGGGAAATGGATGGCATATTACAACACCGAGNGTCCTCACGCGACTTGCGGTATCATGACCCACGGCATCTTGACNCTGGACGAGGCCTAAGCCAGCCAGNCAGAACCAGTGAGATTAGNAGCCNGACATGAAACCATGGNCTACCTTAACNAGGCTGCAAANTNGTNGAAAAACNAGNACCANCTCTNATTTTNAAGGCGATCATGTGNACTAATTTGAAGTNNTATTTAGCTATTGCCTATGATATTGACATTTANTTATCGATANGCNCTATNANNTTNCGTGGAATTTTAGTTTGCAATGCCAAGCCACCTAGATTTGGGAGCTATCAATGTTTCTTCGACAACTTGAATATCTGATCGCTGTTATTGAGGAAGACCATTTCGGTCGCGCTGCTGAAAAGTGCTNTGTTAAGCAGCCCAGTCTCTCAAATGGTATCAAGCAGCTTGAGAGCGAGCTAGGTATTACGCTTTTCAAACGTGGCCGTGGCCAAAGGTTGTATGGTATCACTGAAGAGGGAAAAAAAGTATCGAAGTGGGCCCGTTTAATTTTAGCTAATTTTAATGCGATGCGTGATGAAATTGGTGAAATGAAAGAAAATTTGCAGGGAAGATTGCGGATTGGCGCTATGCCATCGATGTCTCCAGTTNTGCCAATTATTTTGCAACGAATAAGNGGGGCTTANCCCGGCGTAAGTGTGGATGTTCATTTTGTTGGAAACGAAGAATTAAAAGTGAGCCTTGATAAATACGCGTTGGATTGCGCCATAACATATGATGATTACGCGGCTGAAATGTCTTGGTGTAACGCTCAGCCAATATTCAAGGAAACATGGAGCTTGCTTGTTCCAGACTCCTACGANTTTGAAAGTATGGAAGATATCACATGGAACGACGCCGCAAAATTACCATTCGCAATGTTAACTCCATCAATGCACGAACGCCAATTAGCGGATACTATTTTTAGAGGCTTAGGGTTTGAGGTTACTCCAAAAATTGAATCAGAGTCTATTTTGCACCTTATGTTTCAAACCCAGTATACAGAGCTATGCACAATCATACCTACACATTTTACGAGGATGCCCGGCACACTGGAGGGCACGAAAGCCTTGCTGCTGAAGGACCCTGTGATTGAAAAGGGCGTATCACTTTTCTGGGTAAAAACAGATAATGTAATGCCTATGCCGAGTATAGCTGAGAAGATTGCAAAATCTTTAGCTGAGTCAGGCGAAATGCAAAACTATCTCTACTGATTAATCAANGAAATGCGTAGGTAACGGGTNGGNAAGTCGCAACGTNCGGTTTTATGAATTTCGCTCAAAAAAANGAGTGGGAAAGTCAAATCCCCACTCACACTTTAACTTTAACGCNGCGGATTATTCTGCTGCGTATACGTTTTCTTGCAGCATAGCGAGAGGGTTCATCGTACTAACACCTAAAAACTTACCCCAGGCTTCGTAATAATGCCTCATACCAACCTCGTCATGAATTGTAGAATTTTCATGGCGACCGTGAAGAATGTTTCGCGCCTCAGTACCTTCCCTCATGGTTGTACCTTGACCCGCAACTCCAATTAAATCTTCATGNAAATTNCGTCCAAAAGGTCCCCAAATTGAGTTATGTGCTTTGACGCGGGTGTTGCGCTCTTCAGGCGTATCNTTTTTCAAACCGTAACCACGAAACTCAATAAGGACACGATTTGGACCAAGTGGCGTTACAGTGTCGCTTCTGTANGCATTTCCACGGAGGTTGAAATTAAATCCAGGGAACAAATCCACCATGTACCACTGGTTTGGTGGAAGATTAGGGAAGGACAATGCCCCCCGATCCTTAAAACCCTCGTACTCTTCATAATTGACAGTAAAACTACTTACATTTACGTGCCCGTTATCAAAGGGTATATTTTTCCTAGCGAAATATTCGTCATTGAAACCAGACACGCGGTTAAAATAGTGCATAAAATCATGATAGAATTCACTATTGGTGTCGTGCCATAGCTTATAATTGGTGTCGATTATAGCCTTGTGATAGTGGAAAACTTCCATTTCTTCAGTATCAATGGCATCGGCGATGCAATCAAAAGCACCACATGTCCACTCTTCCACACTTTGAGAAGGGTTAGGGTCAAGTGTAGTCCACACCATGCCGCCGTGCTTCACCTCGCTGTGGAGTTTTTTCAAACCATTCGTATCGAGACCGTTGCCGGAAGGCCTATCAATTGATGGGCACAAAAATACCTGGACTTCCCCCTTAACGTTCAAAGCTACAACGTTTTGGTGAGCGATTTGTGTAGAGCGAAAATCTCCATCATTATACATTTCGCTTATGTGGCACATTGGCACCCACACTTTTGCAAAAATATGTTCGATTTCTTGCTCATAAATACCATAATTATTGTAGCACTCGCTTGAGATATACTCAACTTTCGGANTGCTTAGCCAATTTTTGTGATTTCTTGGTGCCATGTGGCTCTCCTATGGGTTACATCGCAACTGGGCTNAACAGCTCGCAAATCGCTTAGACCTCTTACAGACTCCTATTGTCACCGCCAGCNATTGCGTTGTCAATCTTCAAGTTTGATCGCCGGTGGATCGGCTAATAGTTGCAAGCTAATAAACAAATATGTCGCTCTTGATATTCGAAAATACTCGTTCAGCTTTGTTTTAACGAACTGCAAAACTTATGCCTGATGCCAAGTTCACCAAGTTTCTGACAAGCTCTTCCTCTGACAGGGACTTATCCGCGATTGACTGTAAAGATATTATGTTTGCAGGGTTATAATCCAATAGGTGATTTTTTGAACCAGCGACTTGATCGCAAGTTTTGCTAAAGAAGAAGGGCGCTGGACGTAAGTGATCTCCTACACTGAACCCAACCAAAACTGTTTTATCATGGGACGTCGATAAATCGGCCCTTGTCATTAAGGTGAAAGACTGCGGTTCTAATGTGATCTGACCCGGGTTGTTCGCAAAATCTTTGTGTCTCGCGAGCTGATCTGCGACTATTTTTAGAATATTGATTGCGCCACTCAGGCACTCACTCATCGCGGTAAGTTCTGTTTTGAACAAAGATGCATTGTGATCTTCGGTGTCCCCCATCAACATGTCTGGAGATTCAAAAGGCAGAGCCGTTGAAAACTTCTCCTGTTCTATGCCCCTATGAAGAAGCTCAACGAGATACCAAGCCTCTACAAAGGCAGGTGTTCTATCGTCAAGCCAAAANCTGTGAGGGACTTTTTCTCCATGATCACAAAAATAAAGCTCCAAATCAGGCAGGTGCAAACCTATCTGACACCCGTCAACTAAAAGCCTTGTCCGAAAATCGCCATGATCTTCATTCCAAAACAAACTTAAGTGGCTGTTTCCAAGCGTTGGATCGAGGAAGCTATGCGATGCTCTCGCCATCCAAAAAAGGGCATTGTGTGCCTCAACACGAGCATTCCGGTATTTTTTTGTCTGAAAAATTGCGATCTCAGGCCATTTATTGTCAATTTCCAATGTATTTTCACCTTCAGTCAACATTAGTGCGTCGGCTACCAGATATCGTCATCATCATCGTCGTCATCAAAAAAAGTCGCCTCGTCAATATCCTCATCCTCATCGAAAGTGTACTCTAACTGTTCTGTGACGTACACCATCAGGTTTCCATCTTCGGCTTTTATGTCATAGGTTTTGAGCGGTAACTCGGCCTCGTCTTTCAATGCCATCGTTTCTAAGTCCCAAGACCACAGATGCTTGGTGCATGTCAGTTTGCAACCAACAACCAGGCCTGAATCTTCCAAAGGCTCTTCTAAATGTGGGCACACTGGGGGAATTGCCACATAGCCATTCTTATGGTGAGCGACTGCGATAGGAATGCCGCCACCAATCCTTGCCCAAACTTTTTTTATCGACCCCTCTGGTATTTCACTTTCTGCACAGACTTTTGTCCAAGCCATGACGTCTTCCTTCTTTAATCTTGAAATCGTGGCACAGTTTCGTTGGCCGAAGTTATGCGATTAACGCAGTTAAAGCGGCCAATGTGATCCTTTATCGAGCCGTCTATTATCAAGTTTTGTCTCGCGGCTTATGAATTTTGCAGTGCCATCAGTAATTTTGAATTTATCAATATATTTTCCAATCACAAACAGCCTGCTTTCGCCGGAGTCGATGTGTGAATTAATCCCATCAAGCATGTTTTGATAAATGGTCACAGAACTGACGGCATCGGCTGTCTTTCCATCATCCGCAACATCGACTGTATATACGGATGTGTGTCGGTGAAGTGGTGAGTGATCAGTATTATGCTTTGGAAGCATGTCCATCAGGCCTTTCAACTCNTTCTTATTTCCGCTGAAATAGGTCATATTTTTGTTTATTTCAGGACTAAAAGACGTGATTGAGTATTCAAATTCGGTATCACAGAGTTCGAACCAACCATCCCAGTTATGGTCATCCAAAGCCAGCGCGGCTTGGTAAATTATCTTTTCAATACTCTTTTCCATATTTGCTTGGCTTTCGTGTGTCATGCCGATTGTACCCTCTGTCTATATTCAAAATTTTTCGAAGCGTTTCCATCAAACACCCCGCTCTGGCCATGTATAAAGAACAACCTAAATCGTTAGGTCACTTCTTGAGAATCTATTGGGACCTTCCTCCGCCGCTGTCGATAGGCGAATAGGAAAGGCTGGAGATCTGGTTGGGGTCTGGAGACTGATTTGTGTCTAAACATTGCCGGGCTTCCATATACGTTGCGGGATCATTCACGACCTCAACAGCAACTAACTCAGAGCCTTTGTAGCTCCAAAACGAAATACCATGGTCTCTTTTGCTTGGCCTCACCACTTGATAAACTTCCTCGTCTTGAACAGGGACGATGCCAACAGATTGAAGTTTAGTGTCGTATTGGTCAGACCAAAACCAAGGGGTTTGTATCGTTGGCGCAACAGTTTTTGTGATCGCTGCAGCAGCAATGGAGGCTGTCTCTTGGGCGTTGTGTACGGATTCCACCGCAACGGCTTGATCACGGCGAATTGCAACATCGCCGATAGCATAGACATCGCCATCACTNGTCTGCATCATATCGTCAACCAGAATAGCCCCGCCATCGGATCGCTGTGTTTCAATACCTGCGTCTGCAGCCAATTTGCTGTCTGGGAAAACTCCGATGCCAGTAATCAACATATCTGCTTTGATTTNTTCTCCGTTTGAGAGGGTAACGCTGTCGAAACTTCCGTCCCTCTTATTTACTTTATCCACGCCGATGTCTGTCAACACTGTCACGCCATTATCCCTGTGCAATTGCACAAGGTGGTCTGCAAGAGGTTGGCTAGCGACCCTGGCAAGTATACGGCTGGCAGCCTCGATTACAGTCACGGCCATACCCTTTTTTCGCAGCGACGCTGCAACTTCCANACCTATATAGCCTCCTCCAATGATAACAACCGAGTCTGCATTATTGGCCGCTTGGCGTATGGCATTTGCATCCGCGGGCTGTCTGAGGGTAAAGGAATTTCCCATACCAACTGTTTCAGGAAGTTCCCTGGGAACTGCCCCACTTGCTATAACAAGCGTATCGTAATTAACCATATCTCCGTTATTAACGGTTACGGTTTTCTTTTCTGTATCAATAGCTTGAATGCTAGTTTGAGTGTTCAAGCGAACTTTGTTTGTTTTATACCACTTCTTTTGGCGCAACAGTGATTTGGACTCCACCGTTTCGCCGCCTCCTAGCAAAAAGCCTTTTGACAAAGGAGGCCTTTCCATTGGCCCTCCGACTTGTCGGTCNAAAATTGCAACTTTTCCAGTAAATCCGTTTTTTCTAAGCCTNTCAGCGAAGGCAATGCCGGCGTGACTTGCTCCAATTACCACAACCTTTGGACCAGTCACATCTTCGTCTTTGTCGAGGATTGCATTTCTGCTCCGTCGGGTCGCCAATTCTGCAAGACGGCTTTCGCCATCGGGATGTTGGTCCATCCAGCGCGACCATTCGTGCAGCAAATGGTTGGCTACAGCCTGCTCTTTTTCTTCATTTTGCACGTCTGTTTTCGACTGATCTTGTTCCATTGCCCTGAATGGACCAAAGTTAGCGTTGTAGAACCGCGATCTGGTCTTTCGCTCCGTTTCGCTGTCGCCTTTAGGCGCCAAACTTTTNTGCTCGACCATGAGGCGGTTCTCATTCACCGATGTCACCGTCGATACATTAAGTGTAGGGCCATCCAAATGGAACGAATATCCTGGAAATAAATTTACCCTGATTGATTGCATTGCGTTGGGAGTTGGAAAAGAATTGTTCTTCTGGTTCGTGTCGGCTTCCGTTTCGCTGTCTTCAGTCATAAAATGGCCGAAGTTGAACAGGGCGTGTTTCGAGTGACTTCCGACGTTCTTAGAAACGTTCAGCAGCTCAGCCTTGAGCCCTGTATCAATAAATTCCTTGCGGTAGTGAACTACTTCGAGGGGGGTAGAATTTATTTGCCCTTCCAATGATACAAATGCGTCACCAGCCCATTCCTCTAGCGTCGCAACCGGCTGGTCGTTCATATTTACCCAAACGAAGCCGCCGAAATTTACGCTGCATCTTAGACGTCGAAGACCTGCGTCGTCTTTACAAAACCGATCCTGATAACCTTCTTTCTCACGGGCAACGTATACACAGTTACCCCGCATATCAAACTGCCAAGCATGGAACATGCATGTGATTCTCTTAGGATTACCTGACGCCTGTCCCTCTAAAAAGCTGCCTTTCGGGCGGCGCTCGATTAACATAGCTCTGTGAGGGCAGACGTTTAGAAGAGCATTGATTTTGCCATCTGGTGCCCTGCATACGATAATGTTGTCATTGCCGATACTACTGGTCCTGAAATCATATGGCTCCGGCAACTCCGATTCGTGGCAGACTGGAACCCANATATTTTTGAAAATATTTTGCTGTTCNTCTATAAATATTNGCTTGTTACGCTCTGCACTAGCATCCAGCGAATTTTTCGAAGAGCCTGTGTAAGCACCTTTTTCAAGAGTTTGATTGTTTTTTTCCATTGTCTTCCACACACCCTACAAATATTGAGTTCGTTNTTTCCTTGCTTAGAATCGATAAGCTTGATCAGAAATTTTCGAAAACTTAAAATAACCACCTGCTCCATTAAAACAATGTTTCCAATTAGCATAGCTCTCTATCACTTGATAAGAGTTGCGTATTAGCAGGACGCTTGATCGCGTAAGTAGATCAGACCTAGAGTGTCAAGTACTACGATGACTGTGTATCCAAGGTGAGCACGTTTGGCGTGGAAAACTAAAAAAGGTGGGCACTTAAGGAGTAGAAAGCAAAAAAGAAATATTGGAAAGCTGGACACGGCATAATCGGTCAGAAGACTGTACAGCTTAANCGTTTGGATTTCCGATATAAACAGTGCCGATCTAAACATTAGGGAGGAAATAAAAATGAAAAATATTAAGAATCTTAAAGCTCTGACTATTGTGGCAGCGGTGGCCTTAGCACCATTGACTGCATCCGCGGAAGTGGATTTTGGCGAGCGCGGCGAAGCCGTTAACCTCGTCATCGGTTACCAGCCTTATTACACAGAATCATGGACTGGTGTTGTCAACAACGGCAAAGNTTTTTGGAAGAACCACTTGCCCGCCGGATCGACAGCTGAATTCCAGGTGGGTCTTCAAGGGTCGGTTATTGTGAACGCGATGGCTGGTGAAAAGCAGCACATCGGTTACATGGGCGATATGCCAGCGATTGCTTCTACTTTTAAATACCTNCCAGAGCGTGGTGGTACAGACATCCGCATCGTGGCCGCACTTGGAACATCAAAGCAGCAGTGCAACATCTTCCTGGTTAAAAATGATGCGCCGGAATTCGCGAATGGTGTGGAGGCNGTCAAGTGGATGGACGGAAAAATCACATCTGCGCCGCATGGAGCTTGTACAGACAGGTTTGCGCAGCTAGCCTTCAAAAAGGCGGGTATTAAGCCTGCTAAATATCTAAACCAGAACATTGAGGTGATCACTACGAACTTCCGCGCAGGTAANCTTGATGCGGCGGCCATATGGGAGCCAACAGCTACGAAAATGGTTTCTGCAGGCATTGCTCGGCGTGCTGCCTCAGGTGAGGACTTTGGCGCGCAAGACGGCGCATTTATGGTGATGCTCAATGACTTAATTGCACAGCGTCCGGACGCAGTGATGGGCTGGTTGGAAGCTGAGTTGGATGCGCAAGAGTTTGTTGCTGATCCGGCTAATGCAGATGCAATTGCAGCTATGGCAGAGGCCCAGACTGAGCAGATTGATCAGTCAGTGCTGAAAGCGAGCCTGTATGACTCACCAATGGCCGGAACAACAAAGCTTCAGTTGGATTTTGTCATCAGTGACGATGCAAAATCTCTGCTGCGCGACGCCACAGCGTTCCTTTACAGCCTCAAGAAAAAGCCTGCTGCTTCTGCACAAATCCGCCCTGAGGGTGTGATGGGTCAGTTTGCTGAGCGGGTCCTTGAAAAGCGCGGTCTTTCTACGCCAGTGGGACGTATCATAGCTAAGTAAAGAAAATAAGTTGGGGTTCAGAGCAGTCTGGACCCCAATTCTTTAGTGCTTTTATCACTTTAAAATGTACAGTAAGGCNGCCAGTTTCTGAATGGAGAGAGCAAATGAGTGCAAGCTCGCAAGCTACAAATGGGCAAAACAANATTGCTGAACCGCTAGGGTTCGACTTGTTTGTTTACAGGNTAAAGAAGTATTTTGGAAGGCTGGACCCTTATCTGACTTTATTGGGCATATTCTTATGGCTCTTCACGTATTGGGTGCTGTGCGAGGGATTGCAACTGTGGAGATTCACCAAGCTTCCCGGGCCAGTAGCTGTGTCANAGGATTGGTTCTCAACCACGCCGTTTCAGGGCATATCAATTTTCACTGCGGAATACTACGAACACATCGCCGTAAGTTGTCGTAGAATTTTGATCGCCTTTGCTCTTGCCACTGGTTTGGGTGTCCCATTGGGGCTTTTCATGGGGTGGTCTAGATCGATCAGGGATTATATTTTCCCTCTTATTGAGGTCTTGCGGCCAATACCAATTTTGGCCTGGGTACCACTCTCGATACTGCTTCTTCCTGGCTTTGAGTGGCCGGTTCTATTTCTTGCAACATTGGCATCTTTCTTTGTTACTACGCTGAATGCGATGCTTGGAGTGGACTCGATCGATGAGGAATATTTCAGAGCAGCGGGTTGTCTCGGTTCGAGCAAATGGGATGTTTTCAAGAACGTTGTGGTTCCTGGAGCTTTGCCGTTTATTTTCACCGGCCTGCAAATTTCTATTGGAGTGGCTTGGTTCTCGCTGGTTGCCGCAGAGATGGTGTCTGGAGATCTGGGTTTNGGGTATTTGATNGTGGACGCGTATATGAACAACGTTACNGTTCCAATGGTTATCGCAATGATTACTCTTGGGTTNATCGGGTATTTTAGTTCGGCACTCGTGCGCATGTTGGGTAACNGGCTGATGGCNTGGCATGTGAAAGAGCTTAATCAGCAAGGCCGATAGTAGAAANTGAAGTCAGAATTGGTGTTGAAAAATATGGAAATGNTGGAAAGACCGGGTGCTCTTAGTATCAAAAACGTCACAAAGGTTTATGACCCAGAGGGTGTAAACGTTAAAGCCGTTGATAACTGNTCCATGGAAATTGCGGGGGGCGAGGTCTGTATGATTGTTGGTCCCTCAGGTTGTGGAAAGACAACTCTGCTGAATGCNATAGCGGGGTTCCATTCGATCACTGAGGGCAGCATACANCTTGATAACNAGCTGTTGTGTGGTCCTGAAAAGCCGATCGCTCCTCAAGGNGCAGANCGAATGGTTGTNTTCCAACACGGTGCTTTATTCCCATGGAAAACTCTGCAGGAAAATGTTGCTTATGGTCCAACGGTTCAGAAAACCTTGGGGGCTAAAGAGGCCATGAACAAAGCTGGGGATATGCTTGCTGAAGCTGGGTTGGGCAATTTTGTGACGAGATATCCAGGAGAGGTNTCCTCAGGCATGGCCAGAAGGGCTGAAATAGTCAGGGCATTGATCAACGATCCAAAGGTNTTNCTGCTGGATGAGCCTTATCGGGCAATGGACGCTTTGACGAAACAGATCATGCATGAAGCTCTGCTGGAAACTTATGACCGGACAGGCGTAACAATATTTTTCATTACACATGATCTGGAGGAGGCAATTTTCNTGGGGGATAAGGTGCACATTGTGACCACCAGACCTTGCCAGCTCAAAAAAACTGTAGAGGTGAAAATTCCGAGGCCTAGGTCGTACGAGACGCAATCATCTGAAGACTTTAGAAAACTATTAGTCGAGGTCAACGAAGCAGTTCACGAAGAAGCTGTAAAAGCATTCCAAGCTGGTGAACGAGAATTGGCTTAGGATAAAGNAAAAGAACATCGNCCGAAAATTGGATTAACTGAGGAAAACATGGCTAATACAAAAAAAACTGTTCTTGCATCTCTGTTGGGTGAAACAACGTTAGTTAGGGGTATTAGTTCNATACTGATCTTTCTGGTGATCTGGCAAATAGGCGCTCTCTGTGATGATTGGTTCGGTGTTGATATCCTTGGCATTGGATTGGTTCCACCACCAACTGACGTTTTTATTGCGTTTTTGGACGTNATCCCAAAAGTAGGGTACTGGCAAAGTTGGGTNGCTAGCTTCNGCCGCGTTTTGACAGGCTTTATAGTAGCNATGATCATTGGCATTCCGTTTGGCTTGCTGTTAGCGGTAAATCGTTATTTCAGAGGGGTTTTTTTTCCACCTTTTGAAATCTTGCGGCCCATTCCCCCCCTTGCTTGGGTGCCAGCATCACTAATTTTTTGGCCAACGAATGAGATGTCGATCGCATTTGTAACCTTCCTCGGAGCATTTTTCACAATTGTCATTAATGTTCTTGGCGGGGCAAGGGCAATTAATATTAGCTACTTACGCGCTGCTCAATCTATGGGCGCCTCTCAGTTTGACCTTTTCTGGAAAATTATTTTGCCNGGGACGTTGCCTTCGATCTTCACTGGAGCTGCTGTCGGCATGGGAATTACTTGGGAAGTGGTTCTGGCCGCTGAAATGATCTCAGGAGGAGGCACTCAAGGCGGTGGAGGACTAGGGTTCTTTATTTGGAGTTCGTACATGGGNGGTTCTTTAGAGCAGATTGTTGTCGGCATGATCTCTATTGGCATTGCCGGTTACCTNTCCTCNAGTGCAATCAGAAAAATTGGTTACTTGCTGATGCCATGGAAACGGCTTTTTTAAATGAAAAGGGCTGTGAAATTTATCTAATAACTGAAGTGTAATAGCAGTAGGAGCTTGAGATGAGTCCGCGAGATTCCGCAACATCTAAAGAAAATAAAAATAATAGCGGTTTAAATAATGCTTCCAGCGTTACTCTTCGTGACGTCTCCAAGTCATANGGGGAGGAATGGCTCTCTGATGACGTGTTAAAAGACGTTTCCATTGACTTCCCAGCTGGTGAACTCACCGTCATTGTAGGGCCCTCTGGATGTGGAAAGTCTACGCTTGTAAACATCATGGCTGGCTTTGAACAACCTGACAAAGGCCAGGTNTTAGTTGATGGAGAGGTTATTCACGGGCCGGCAAAGGACCGAATGGTCGTGTTTCAAGAGACTGCATTAATTCCATGGCAGACAACATTTGAAAATGTAATCTTCGGACCCAAGATGCGTGGTGAGAAGTCTGGAAAGGCTCTTAAAGACGAGGCAGAAGCGTTGCTGGTCAAGGTTGGCTTAGGAGAGTTCATCCACAAGTATCCTATCCAGTTATCCGGGGGTATGCAGCGCAGGGCCGAGCTTGCTCGTGCCTTGATTAACGAGCCGACAGTGATGATCATGGATGAACCTTTTCGAGGTTTGGACGCTATGTCGCGAAGTCTGATGCAAGAGTTCTTTCTCGATTTGTTCGAAGAAAATAAGAAAACAAATATTTTTGTAACATCAGAAGTTGATGAAGCAATATTTCTGGCTGATAATTTGGTTGTCCTTTCTAACAAACCTACGTCTGTGCAAAAAGTTTTGAAGATTAAACTACCTAGGCCGCGAGATTACAAAATGCTTACGTCTACAGAGGCATTTGAATATAAACGGGAAGCCTTGGAATTATTGCACGACGAAGCCATGAAAAGCTTTGCGGTTTTGAAATAGTCTACTGGGACGAATGATAGGCCTATCAGGCCTAAAAATAAGAGTGCTGGAATTAAATTGGACCCCATCGAAGTTCTCAAGTTACTATCTGCCAAGCCTATCGTTGTTGGCTTTGCTGTGGTTGGCGCTCTGTTTACATGCTTGCCTTATGCGTTTTCTAAGACGGCATTAGATGAAGAGAAGTTTTCTCGCGATGGTCATGAGGCGCCGACTGGTAACACCCCTCCATGGGTAAAGTTAGTCAATAAATTTGGTTACGGGCTAATGGGTGTTAGTGTTTTTTTATTCATTGTTGCGGGATTTGTTGTAGATTTGTGATCAAAGACAACGGCACTATTATCTTGCAGGTAACGTGATGACAATTAACGCTAGGCTCCTCAGCAAAACCTTTGGTTTGAATAAAGCGGTAGTCGATTTGTCTCTGACAGTGAACCGCGGTGAAATTGTCGGGCTTTTGGGAGCTAACGGGGCAGGAAAATCTACTCTTATCAAGATGTTGACCGGTGCTTTGGCTCCCGATTCAGGCGATGCTGAGGTGAACGGTTATTCGATTGTAACTGATAGAATTCGCGCCCAGACACAAATCGGCTATCTCCCTGAGTCGACTGGTGGTTTCGATGACCTCCATGTGTTGGAATTTCTTCGTTTTGTGGCAAATGCGAAGGGACTGTTTTCCCTTGAGGCTGAAAAGGCAATTGATAGGATTGTGGAAGCTTTGTCCCTTGCGGAGGTGCTGACCACTCAGCTTGGGCAGCTGTCCAAGGGTTGGCGACAGCGTGCGTGGGTGGCACAAACACTGCTCACGGACCCGCCAGTGTTGTTTTTGGACGAACCGACAGACGGACTTGACCCTATTCAGAAATCTTCAATTCGCGCCTTCTTGATGGATATGGCTGTGAGCAAAACGATCTTGATGTCTACGCATATTCTTGAGGAGGCCGAATTACTTTGCAAAAAAGTGATCATCATGGATCATGGTCAGATACTTGGAGCTGGGCCTACCGATGAATTTTTGAGTGAAAACGGCCGATTGGAGCCAAAGGTGAAGATGCTTCTTGGCGCGTCAGAAGAAAAGAGTCCTGCCGATGGCTAGCTTGGTTACACCACATGGGCACCGCCGCACATTAAAAGGGATGATCTGGGCGGTTCTGCTGCACGAACTAAGGCAGCATGCCTATTCTTCGACCATGCCAGTGTTTATCTGCGGCTTCCTGCTGTTTTTAATTGGCGGCATTTTCTTTATTGGCAATTTTTTGGATTCAAATCTGGCCACCCTTGATCTGCAATGGCAGTTCCTAGTTTGGATCAGCATTTTGCTTGTACCGGCATTAGCGATGCGGTCATTCGACGGCTATAAACGATCGGGTAGCGTTGATCTTTTGTTATCGTTGCCGTTGCCACCTGTAGTCTTCATTATTGGCAAATGGATGTCGGGCGCGGTTGTACTGCTCGCCATGCTTCTCCTAACATTTCCAATGGTTGTGACGATTGCTTTTCTGGGCCAACCGGATTGGGGGGTGGTTTGCTCTGGTTATTTTGGGGCCGCATTATTGCTGTTATCGCTCTATGCAGTTGCCATACTCGCTGCGGCAATTTGCAAGGAGAAGGTTTCTGCCTTTCTTCTGGGTATTGCGCTGGTGTTGGGATTGCTGGTTTGTGATATCGAGAGATCACTGTTGATATTTCTGCCCGATCAAATGGAAGAGTTAATCAGCTACTCATATGTTCTCAGCCCAAGATATTGGTTCCGGGAAATTGTTTCCGGTGATGTTACGCTGGCGTCTATAATGTATTTTCTGTTTTTATCTGTTGGGTCGCTTGGGATTGCATCACGTCAATTTGCAGTCCTTCGCCAACCAACTGGTGGTAATGCCAGCGCCGTCCTTGGCAGCCTTGCCATATTCATTGTAGTTGTAGGTACGGTGGCGTCGGTTACGGCATNGGTCTCNAGGATAGATATTGGTATTGATNCCAGTGCGCAGCGCCAATTCACTTTGAATGAGCAGACAGCCAACATTGTCCGCGATGCTCCACAAAAAACTAAAATCCAGTTCTTTTTTAACAAGAGCCTGAGCGAAGTCCCACAAATGATCAGGCAGCATCGCGAGCGGGTNGAGCGGCTGTTGAAACGTATGCAAAGAGTTGGCAANGGCAGGATTGAAGTTGATTTCATTGCTCTGAGTGATGATACCGAGGAGGCAGANCTGGCACAGATGGATGGTGTCGCTGCAGTGCCGATGAGTTCAGGTGATACGTTGTATTTAGGCGCGGTCTTTAAGGTGGGCGACAAAAAGCTTGCGATAAATTATTTTGACTACAAACGGGCCGCGTTGCTTGAATATGATGTTGCTTTGCAAATCAGTAATCTGTCGCGTGAGGCGACACCGCGGATTGGGGTGCTNTCATCATTTCTCAAACCAAAAAATGCAACCGAGCCGCATAGTTCCTTTTCAATTCTCGAAGAATTGAAGAACCAATATGATGTCACAGTCATTCCCCATTTTGCAGAGGCCCTGCCAAAAGATATAGATGTGCTGGTCGTTATAGATACGCCAATACTGCGGCGTGGCATGCTCGTGGCAATCGACAAACATATTGCCGGTGGGTCAGGTACATTATTGCTGGTTGACCCCTATCAACGCATGAATGAGGCAAATGCTTCGCTAGCAATCCAAGCGTCGAAAGACGGTGAGATTAACACATTGATTGATTTGTTGTCTTTCTATGGCGTGGAAATGGCTGGTGACAAAATTGTGGGCGATGATCTTAATCCGTCGCTTGTTCGCTCCAGTTCCGGAAAGGCTTATCCTTTTCCCTATTGGATGGAACTTGGGCCANACAATATTTCCAAGGACCATCCAGCTTCATTGCTGCTGAACAAACTCCTATTTGCTGACGCAGGCCATTTTGAAATCGCCGCTGAAAATAAAGCTGTGCATTCCATTGTTTATACGAGTACACAGACCGCCGAGTTGGCCAAGCATGAGATCAAAAAGCAGGCAGCCGAGCAGCTGGCTGCTCATTTTGTGCCAGAATCCCACCCGCCGCGAAATNTAGTTGTTTACATTGATGGGCCTGTCGAGCCAGCCTTCGGTGATGGCGGTGTAGAGGTTAACAGTCGTAACGCGTCTCTTTTCGCAGTGGCTGATGCAGATTGGATTTATAATGGCTACAGCATGAGCGAGGCTCAGGTTGGCGGTGCCACGATGCCGCGGCCAATCAATGACAATTTTTCATTATTTTTAAATATTGTCGAATATTTGGCGGGAGATGAACGTCTGCTGGCGATCCGCTCAAATGGAAATCCTGTCCGGTCATTCGAGCGGGTGGAGGAGATGCTAAATAAGGCGCGCCGGACTTATAGAGAGCGTGAAGCAGATTACCTTGCTCAGATTTCAAAAGCTGAATCCAGTATTGCAGAGGTCATGCGGCTGACAGGTGCGGCGTCTCGGGACCAGCTTCCAGACGATCTACAGCAACAGGTTATGCAATTGCAGGCTCTTGCATATCCGATCAAACGAAATTTAAGGGCGCTCAGACAAAGGATGCGCAAGAATGTAAATGTCCTGTTTCGCAATATTGTGATTTTTAATTTTGCCTGTGGCCCNATTTTGGTTATTGGCATGAATATATGGCTGCGCCGACGACGTCGCCAATCAAGGCTAGCTTAAGCCGTTGCTTNTTCCGCTGACACCCCTTTATCGCGCGGTTGATGAGCGTGNTCTTGGTCTTGGCGCACTAGCGTTCTATGTCANTACTGTAGACCAAAATCCCACTATGCATTTACATTTATCATGGACCACCGAATGGGGNCATACCAGCTTTTCCGCGGCGCGCAGTCTATCGGCCACTTTGCCCAGCCCAAGGTTTTCCAACAGCTTTAGCGCGGTGTGGTAAATCGCGGCAAGCTCCGCCGCGCTCAGCGGTTNATAGGTCCCACCGATTTGATCCGGNGGACCGGCATCAACCGCAGGTTTTCCCGCACGCTTTGCTAAGCGCTCCTTGCGCCCNCCGCGCTTTGCTGTCTCAACCATNGGGTCCTTGTCCATTCGCGTTGCCTGTATCTCCAGAACAGTCTCGATTCCCATGCAGATGCAAACACGGAGACGCAATTTCTGAAAATAGGGATGTAATTGCGAATATTTGAAATTTGTGAATTAGTCGTTGCGACAAATGCCAAAATGCAGCCCTGTGATCGGCGATAAATGCAGGAGATANATCATGAAGTCGCGTACGAAAGTTGTCGTCATTGGCGGTGGTATCGCTGGGTGCTCAACGCTCTACCATCTTACACAGGAAGGCTGGTCGGACGTTGTGTTGATCGAACGTGACGAGCTGACTTCGGGTACGACATGGCACTCGGCGGCACAGGTTACCAACTTTGGCATGAACCAAACAATGGTCGGGCTGAAGGCGCATTCAATCAACCTGTATAAAAAACTGCGTGATGATCCCGAATACCCCGTTGGGTACCACCACGGCGACGGCGGCATCAGGCTAGCGAACACCAAAGCGCAGATGCAAGGCTACCGGCATTTTGCTTCAATGGCGCGCGGGATGGGCGTGACCTATGAGGTGCTCGACGCCGAGGAATGTGCTCGGCGTCACCCGCTGATTACAACAGAGAACCTCTTGGGCGGTTTATGGGATGGGGAAGACGGCGACATTGATCCCGCCCAGCTTTGTCAGGCGCTTGCGTTTCATGCGCGTAAAGCGGGGGCCAAGGTCTACCGCCAAACCTTGGTCACCGGCTTGCGCCAGCGTAGCGATGATACATGGACCGTCGAAACGAACAAAGGCAGCATTGACGCCGATATTGTGGTGAACGCCTGTGGCTATCGCGTCAACGAGGTGGGCGTGATGATGGGTGTTCATCATCCTGTCGCCTCGATGGAGCATCAATATTTCGTCACCGAAGACATCCCGGAAATTGCCGAGGCGGACCACCGCATGCCGCTGCTGCGCTGTCCGATCTCAGACTATTATGCACGGCAAGAAAAAAACGGCCTGTTGGTCGGTTTTTATGAACAAGATTGCAGGACATGGGGCATGGACGGGATCAATCCCAACTTTAGCAATGACTTGTGCCCCGATGATCTTGACCGTGTGATGGACGTGCTTGAGGGCGCTTTTGCCCGCATGCCTGCATTGACCAAAGTGGGGATCAAACGTGTGGTGAACGGCCCGATCACCTATACGATTGATGGCGCCCCTTTGGTTGGCCCCATCCCGCACAAACGCAATGCATTTTGCATTATCGGCCTGCGCGCAGGACTGGGCGAAGGCGGCGGACATGGTTGGCTGTTGGCCCAGCAGATTGTCCATGGAGAGGCCTGCTATGACACATGGTGCCTTGATCCGCGCAGATTTACTGGGCATGCGAATATGGAAATGACAGCGCTGAAAGCGATTGAGGATTATCAGAACGAATTCCGCTTTCATTTCCCCCATGAACACCGCCCCGCAGGACGGCCTGCCAAGACGACGCCACTGACACCAATCCTTGCGGCTGCCGGGGCAGAGTTCACTGTGGTCAACGGCTGGGAGCGGGTGGATTACATCAAGCCTGCGCCTGACTTTCACCCGACCCTTGGCTTCAATTTTGATGAAACCTTTGACGTCGTCGCGGCCGAGGTCAAAAACGTGCAGCAGAATGTCGGCCTATGTGAAGTAAATGGGTTCAATCGCTTGGAGATCACAGGAGCCGACTGCCATGCATTTCTGGATCGGATGATTTGCGGCAATGTTACAAAGCGCGATGGCCGAGTGGGGCTTGGGTATCTGTTAAACCACTATGGCATGATCAAAAGCGAAGCCACGGTCGCCAATCTTCCTGCGTCAGATCGGGGGCCCGCACGGGTCTGGTACGGGTCTGCCGCGGCGTCTGAAACGCACGATTTAGAGTGGTTAACCACGCATGTCCGTGACGATGAAGACGTCCACATCAAAAGTCTGACCAACGACCAGACGATCCTTGTGCTCGCCGGTCCAAAGGCCCGTGACGTGCTCTCTGCCTGCGCGCGCGGCGACTGGTCGCAAAAAGCGTTCCCGTGGTTGTCTGTCCGCGAGGCATTTGTCGGATTTGCACCTTCCACTGTCTTGGCCGTCAGCTTTTCCGGAGAGCTCGCTTATGAAATCCACGTCCCCAACGCGTCGCTGTACGCGGCTTATCTTGGGCTCAGGGAGGCTGGCAAAGCCCATGGAATGCAACTGTTCGGCGCACGGGCGGTTAATGCGATGCGTATAGAAAAGGGCTTTCTGCACTGGAAGGCCGATCTGCTCACCGAGTTTGATCCCTTTGAAACCGGTCTGGATCGATTTGTGAAATTGGAGAAGGGTGATTTCGTCGGTCGCGACGCCCTAATAAGACGTCAGGCTAAAGGATCCTCAAAGCGGTTAGTCACGCTTGAAATTGCAACGACAGACGCGCCCGCTCACGGCGGTGCGTCTGTCATGGTGGATGATAAGGTTGTTGGAACGATCACATCCGGGGAATGGGGGCACCGCGTGGGCAAGAATCTTGCCTATGCGTTTGTAAATTTGGATGTTGCTAAACCAGATGTGATGCTCGAAGTTGACATGTGCGGACTGCTAGTGAGCGCAAAAGTGATTCAAGCGTCACCCTATGATTCATCTCATCAATTAATGCGACGTTGAAAACGATAATCTTTGGCTTTAGCTGTAGTGGTTCAGAAGTGGTCCCAGTTTTTCGACCATTTTGCAGCCTTGTTAAGGTAGACCCTAGTTTCATGTCAGGCTGCTAATCTCATTGGTTCTGTCTGGTGCGACCAAGTTCACGCTTTTTATGGGGATGCCCAGTAAATGTCAGGTGGTGGACCAAAATCAATCAACGCACAAGAATAAACTGCTGTTTCATCAAATGGATAACGCGCTTCCATTTCCTTGGTCAGTGTCACCCCTAACCCCGGTGCGGTGGGCCGCAAAAGCTCTCCGTTAATTATTTTACCTTGATCACCGATCATCTCCACCCCGAGCGGAAAAGCCAGCATCGGATACTCTACAAGTTTTCCACCAGCAGCAAATGCAGCATGATAGCTCGCCATAATTGCTGCAGCACCACCCCAAGCATGAACAACTACGTCGGTCCCTTTTGACTTTGCAGCTTCAAAAACATCCATAACGGCTGAAATCCCTCCCATCACTGAGGCATCTGGCTGTACGAAATCATAAACATCTGCGTTGATGCGTTCGATCATTTCTTTTGGTGTCGTGATGATTTCGCCGCCGCAGACAGCCACATCAATCCTTCCACGTAAATTGCGGAACTCATCTGGGCAATCAGGACCAAGTGCCTCTTCCACAAAAATCATCCTATGATTGGTGAGGGCATGCACGGCCTCAACAAATGAAACAACATCGTCAACTGCCTGTGGCGGATCAGCTAAATTTTGACACATGTCCACGCCTACAGAAATGCCGTGTTTGGCGGCTTCCTCCAGCACCCAGACGGTGCGCAGAATGTCAGTTTTAATCGATCGAATTTTATAGCTTTTGATCCCCAGAGTGTTGAGTTCACCCAATTCGCGTTGAAACTGTTCCTTTGCATCACAACAACCACCCGATCCATAAATGGCAATCTGGTCGCTTTTAGCCCCCCCCCAGTAAATCATAGACTGGTTGTCCTAGTGATTTCCCTTTGGCATCCTGTAATGCAATTTCAAAGGCGGCAATCACATGTCGAGCCGCCCCTTGCAGTGACCAGTAATCACAAAGCGAACGCAAGTCTTGGACACGTCGCGCTATGTCAAAGCCGTTTTTAAACATCACCTGTGGCGTGCAAAGGTCAACAATAGATTTAAAAACCAAAGGTGCAAAAACCGCCAGATATCCCTCTCCCAGCCCAGTCGTGCCATCCTCCAACGTCACCTCGACCATGCCAATAGTGCGCTTTGGGCCGTTAGGAAAGCACTCTTTGATTTCTGGATCATCAGCATCGGCGTAGGGCGAACTGAGCAAAACACAGCGAATATTCACAATCCTAGACATTAATAACCTCTTTTCATATCGACAATACCTACCAACGGTTCGCCATTTCTGAAGCGAGTAAAATTGGACAGAAAGACATCAATTTTCTTATCCAGTTCATCCGCAGTACCACCACCGGAATGCTGTGTCAGAATTGTGTTTCGGCATTTCCAGAATGGATGACTGGTGGGCAGTGGTTCATCTTCGGTGACGTCCAGTAAAGCCCCACCAATCTGGCCATTGTTCAGGGCGTCAGCGAGTGAAGCTTCGTTCACAATAGAGCCGCGCCCAAAGTTTGCAAAGACTGCGTGCTTGGGCAACAGCGCCAATCGGGCTGCATCAAACATGCCCCGGGTGGCTAATGTGTCAGGGACGCAGCAGACGACAATATCGGCTGTTGCAAGCGCGCGATCCATTTTTTCAACAGGGGTGGTCGTACGAATAGGCGTGATCTGGCAGTTGAATGGCGCCAATAAAGTCGCCAACCTTTGGTTGATCGCGCCGAAGCCAACCATCACAACGTGATTGCCTGACAGTGATCGGAGCCTTGTTCTAACCGGATCACCTTTCCAAGTGCTGGTGGCCTGGAGATGCAGCAGTTCATCAATTCCACGCGCCATTGCCAGCAAACCAGCCAGCGCAGTTTCTGCCACTGGGTCGGCAAAGAACCCAGCCAGATTTGTCAGGGTAAGACGCTGCCCCAACTTATCCCAATCCAAATTCAGATATTCGCTAAACCCAACGGATTCCAATTGGACCCATCTCAGGGATGTGGCACCAATTAAGGCGTCTGCTTCGGGGTTACCAAAGGCGACATCACAACCTGCCAGCTCATTACTTTCTACCAGTTCAGCGCCTTCAAGACCCACCCGAAGGCGTGAGGTTTGAGCCGGTGATAAATCTACGCAAAGTGCAACTCGGATCACTTGTTTTTCCTTGTGGAAATCCAGATTGTTTTGGTTTGAAGGTATTGGTCCAATGCTTCGGTTCCATCGTCGCGGGACAGCGGCCCTGAACGTTTGTAGCCGCAGAATGGAGTTTTGATATCACCCTTTGAAAATCCGTTGACTGCCACAGTGCCACAGGGCAGCCGTCGGGCCATATGATGGGCACGGTCAATGTCTTTGGTGAATACTATGGCGTGTAGTCCATACACAGTATCTGTCACGATACGACGCGCTTTGTCTTTGTCAGAGATTGGGGAAATCCCAAGCACCGGGCCAAATGTGTCTTCCCTGACTATGGTCATATCTGCGGACAGTCCGCCAAAGACTGTAGGTTCGATTAAGTTGCCTAAGCCATCTCGCGCACCACCGGATAGTTTTTGGCCACGTTCGGCACTACCTTTGTCAATGTACCCCATCACGCTGCCATATGTTCCTGAGGTACAATCGCACCAGTATCACAAGAAGGGTCAAATCGGTCACCGGCCCTGTATGCTTTGGCCCGCACAATGACCTTGTCTAGAAAACTGTCAGCGATTTTAGCATCGACAATCTGACGTATATTTGCAGAGCAAGTCTGCCCACTGGTCCAAAATGCAGCTGTTGTCTCATGTTCATTGAGATCATCTGTCAGGTCTGCGTCATCCAGTATGATGAACTGGCTCTTGTCACCTATTTCCAAAACGACACTCTTAGGATTACTTTCCTCAGCATACCGCAGGAAGTATCCGCCGACTTTAGTCGATCTGTTAAAACAGACGATATTGATATCATGATGACGCCACTGGGCCTGACCAGTGGTTTCCTTCACACCAACCACAACGCTCAAAACACCGTTGGGCCCCCCAGATTCTTGGGCCAACTGTGCCAATTTAAGTGCAGCTAGGGG
>NYVC01000094.1 GCA_002684375.1 Marinovum sp. | reverse complement strand
GACGCGCCTGTCTCTGACCTCAAGGTGCTTGGATGCGCCCCCACTTAGCAGTTTGATTGAGGGCAGGCGTGGTTGAGGCATAAAGTCGACCGGCTATCGCGGGTTTTATACCTGTGGTGTTTGCTAAAGCGTGCAGTTTTAAGTTGTTTTTTTGTACGTACCAAACCCCGCTGTCGGTAAATTGGACGGGGGTCGATCATATGCGCCTGCGTTTGATTTTGTTCCGTCGCGGATTTGGGTGGAGAGGGGTGGTTATCGGTACAAAATTTGTCTTGCAATCGCAAAGAGAGAAAGGTGTAAGGTTTATACTCAGATGAAAAGGGTCTCGCCGATGGAACCGTTAGAGCAGAGCGCACTTGCGTTAAAGGCGATGCTTGATCGCAAGCAAATCAGCGCAGTGGAGGTGATGCAAGCGACCTTGGCACGGATCGATGCCGTCAACGGTTCGGTNAATNCGGTTGTGTCGCTGCGCGACCACGATGCGCTGATGGCCGAGGCTGCACAGGCGGACGCCNCGCCGCGCCGGGGGCCTTTGCACGGTTTGCCGATGGCGATTAAGGATCTGGCGGATGCGAAAGGCCTGCCGACCTCAATGGGGTCTCCGATCTATGCCGGACAGGTTGCAACATCCGATGCGTTGATGGTNGCTCGATTGCGAGCAGCTGGAGCGATTATCATTGGCAAAACCAATACGCCCGAATTCGGCCTCGGCAGCCATACGTTTAATCCAGTGCACGGCGTTACCCGCAATCCCTATGATCTGTCACGCTCGGCGGGGGGGTCATCTGGTGGCGCTGCTGTGGCGCTGTCNACACGGATGCTGGCGCTGGCGGATGGNTCTGATATGATGGGCAGCCTGCGCAACCCTGCGGCGTGGAATAATATTTATGGCCTGCGCCCCAGTTGGGGGTTGGTGCCGTCTTCAACCACTGGGGAAAGCTTTCTCCATCAGCTCTCGACGCTGGGTCCAATGGCGCGCAGCCCGCGTGATATTGCGGCCCTGCTTGAAGTGCAGGCCGGGTCTGATCCNCGGGTGCCGCATGGCCGTTGTGAAAGCGGTTTTATGCCTGATCTTGACAGTGATCTGACCGGTAAACGGATTGGCTGGCTCGGTGATTGGGGGGGCGCCTATCCGATGGAACCGGGTATTTTGGAGTTGTCCCAAGANGCTTTGAACACGTTATCCGACCTTGGNGCAGAGGTGGAAGAACTTGCCCCGCCGTTTGAAGCTGCGCAGCTTTGGGAGAGTTGGACACAGNTGCGGTCTTGGGCGCTGCTGGGCGATAGCGCGGGNGTTTATGACGATCTTGAGACCCGCAATGCCCTTAAACCTGCGATTATCTGGGAGATAGAGCACGGCCTGTCACTGAGTGCGTTACAGGTNCATGCGGCGAGNGTGATCCGATCAGAGTGGTTTCGTAAAGCGGCGGCGCTGTTTGCNNTGTATGACGCGCTGATTCTTCCCTCAACACAGGTTTGGCCGTTTCCGGCTGACTGGGTGCATCCTCAACAGATCAACGGTGTTGCGATGGACACTTATCACCGCTGGATGGAAGTGGTTATTCCGGTCAGTTTGATCGGTTTGCCGGCTTTGAATATCCCGGTTGGTTTCANTTCTGGCGGTCTGCCAATGGGCTTACAGATTTTTGGCCCTCTTGGGGCTGATAAAGCCTTGCTCGAACTGGGGCAGGNGTGGCACAGAGNGACCAATTGGCCCAATGTCCGCCCACCTGATNTNGGCTTTNTCTANAACNAATTTNGCGCTTTTTCNCGCAAGAATAATTCGTTCTNCNGGGTCTCGCNTATGTTAACTCAGTAAAATGTTTGCTGTGGCANTAATAATTTTCGGTGTTGCGGGGCCAGANATTCNGCTTTGCAGCANCCGGAATTGCGTCTTATTTTGAGAGCCTCGCTAAGATTTTTTCCGATAAATTNAAAAATTAAACGGGTGACGCGGGATTGTGCCGTGGCTTCTGAGTTGCTGCGTGTGCAATAGCCCGACCAGATAGTGTTACTTAAATTAGAAGGGTTGGCCAAAAACATATAGGAGCAAGAGGTCGAGCGTGGCCAAGAGACCAATGCCGAGATGCCTTTGCTTTGTTGCATCATAAATCCACGCCATTCACGGCTGCGCTGGGTGTTGGCGGTGGAATTTAAAGACTTTGTCGATGAAGCTCTCAGCCCACGTACAAAAGTTGTGCCTTGTTTCTGATAGACCAGCGATAGACCTTGGATGTATCGTTCCCTGTCGGTAAAGCATTGACGCGCGAAGCAATAAAGCCCCAGCGGTAGCGTATCGCTTTGATCACAGGTCTGTGCCGGCGTTAAAAACTCTTGAATTTCCGGATGAGCAAGAAGCTGACAATCGCTGTTTTCAACTTTTTCAATGGGCTCAAGCAAAATTCTGGCGTCAGTGTCAAAATANTCGCAAATTAAATNTAGGNTATCCGGTCGTGGGAAANTCTCACCNNACATANACCGGTTAAATTGNGTNCGATTGATGCCGAGGTCTCGGGTNACNGCTGAAANAGAGGGCTTATTTTGGCAAAGCTGCTTGAGGTTNNTACCAAAAATTTGGCGCAATTGCGCAGGGTCGGACGCGTGCCGGCGCCACTTGATGGGCGGTTTCAATTTCCTAAAGACCTTTTACTTTTAATTTAATTTTGAAAATAATAAAGAATTTTTAATGTTATGCGGTGGATAATTTCTGCCCTTCTTGAAATGGAATTAGGTGTATGATGTATAATGGCGCATGAATTTGCAATGCTAAGTTCTGAATTCATGCCGGTTCTGGGCGCTCAGCGGTCTGCGCATAGTCTCAAAAGCTATATTCGTAAGGCGTAGGTCTGTTGACCCTACCGTTATTTTTTTTGGGGTTGCCACCTGTTGCTGCAACTTATGGCTGTTGTCCACTTTAAAAAACGCGATATTGATNGCGCTCGCTCTCAATCATTTTGATTTATTCCAAGACCTGACAGGCACAGGATAATGAAAAAAGTGGCGTTTTTAACTTCCCCGTGACAGGGCGGCAACGCCGGTTCGGGCAACTTCGCACAACCCAAGTGGCCCAAGTAATTCTGCAAAAGCTTCAATTTTTTCAGGGGCACCAGTGATTTGAAAGACAAAACTTTCCAAGGTGCTGTCGACAACGCTGGCGCGAAAAATATCAGCTATACGCAGGGCTTCAACGCGTGTCTCGCCTTTACCGTTGACCCGCAACAGGGCCAGTTCGCGTTCAACCGAAGGCCCATCGACTGTCAGGTCATGCACTTCATGAACTGGAACGATCCGCCCCAATTGCGCTTTGATCTGCTCGATCACTTGCGGGGTTCCGGTGGTCACGATGGTAATCCGGCTGAGGTTTTCGGTATGGTCGACCTCGGCGACCGTCAGGCTATCGATATTGTAGCCCCGGCCTGCAAAAAGCCCGATTACCCGCGCCAACACGCCAGCTTCATTATCGACCAAAACCGCGAGCGTGTGCGTTTCCTGCACATCACTGAAGTTTGGCCGCAAATTATAGGCCGAATGCTGTGACGTGCCTTTTTTAATTTTTAGAGCTGACATCTTTTAGATCTTTCCGCAAAAAGGATATGGGCTGTGCCCCTTGCTGACGGTTTATACGAGCACGGCACCTGTTGCACCAATGGCATCTTTGGTATTGGCCTCGCCCAGCAGCATTTTATTATGAGGTTGTCCAGACGGGATCATCGGAAAACAGTTCTCGTGTTTTTCCACCAGACAATCAAAAATAACCGGTCCATCATAGGCCAGCATTTCAAGGATTGCCTCGTCGAGATCATCGGGGTCCTTGCACAGGATACCTTTGGCCCCAAAAGCTTCAGCCAGTTTTACGAAATCTGGTAACGCCTCGGACCAACTGTGTGAATAGCGCTCGCCGTGTAGCAACTCCTGCCACTGACGGACCATGCCGAGGCGTTCATTGTTTAGAATAAACTGTTTCACCGGCAGACGGAATTGGACTGCGGTGCCCATCTCTTGCATATTCATGAGCCAACTCGCTTCGCCGGCAATGTTGATCACCAGCGCGTCGCGGTGCGCCACTTGAACTCCAATCGAGGCAGGCGTTCCATATCCCATGGTGCCCAATCCGCCTGATGTCATCCATTGGTTGGGCGCATCAAACCCGATGTATTGAGCAGCCCACATCTGATGCTGGCCGACCTCGGTNCAAATAAANCGNTCNTTNCGGTTCTTGGTNAGCGCCTCCAATCGAGACAGGGCATACTGCGGTTTGATGATTTTGCCACTTTGCTCATAAGACAGGCAATTGATCTTTTTCCAGTCNTTGATTTGCCCCCACCAGTTTTTAATCGCCCCNCTGTTGACCTTACTTCCGCGCGANTTCCAGACCTTCAGCAGGTCTTCCAAAACATGCGCAATATCGCCNACNATGGCGATGTCCATCGGNATGACTTTGTTAATTGACGATGGATCGATGTCGACATGGGCCTTTTTAGANCCGGGGCTGAAGGCGTCGATGCGCCCGGTGATGCGATCGTCGAATCGTGCACCTATGTTGATCATCAGATCGCAGTCATGCATCGCCATATTTGCTTCGTACAACCCGTGCATACCCAGCATACCCAACCAGTTTTCGCCTGAGGCTGGATAAGAGCCAAGCCCCATCAGCGTAGAGGTGATGGGAAAATCGGTTGCTGCCACCAGTTCGCGCAACAATTGGCTGGCACGGGGGCCGGAATTAATCACGCCGCCACCGGTATAGAACACCGGTCTCTCGGCGGTCTCTATCGCAGCGACCAATTCGGTAATCATATCCAGATCGCCATTCAACTGCGGTTGGTAATGGCTGACTTTTGCCTTCTTCAACGGGGTGTATTCATCGGTGGCGAACTGAACGTCCTTGGGAATATCCACCAATACTGGCCCGGGCCGGCCCGATGTGGCCACGTGNAACGCTTCATGTATNACCCCAGACAGGGCTGAGGTTTCGCGGACCAGCCAATTATGCTTGGTGCAGGGGCGGGTGATGCCAACTGTATCGGCCTCTTGGAANGCGTCAGAGCCAATCATGAAGGTTGGAACCTGCCCAGTCAGAACAACAATCGGGATCGAATCCATAAGCGCATCTGTCAGGCCGGTCACCGCATTGGTCGCGCCGGGCCCTGACGTTACAAGCACCACGCCGGGTTTGCCGGTCGAGCGGGCATAGCCCTCTGCGGCATGGACTGCGCCTTGCTCATGGCGCACCAGAATATGTTCCATATCGTTTTGTTGGAAAATTTCGTCATAAATCGGNAAGACGGCTCCGCCGGGATAGCCAAACACCACTTCTACGCCCTGATCTTTAAGGGCTTGGACTACCATTTTCGCTCCGGTCATCTGGCGGGTCATCTTTTTGCTCCGAATTATTGCAGCAAATCTGCCGCATAAAAAAGCCCCCGAGACAGAGTTCGGAGGCCTATGTGATTTCTAGACTGTCGCCTAGGCCTAGCAAAGGTTGGCTTAACTGGTCAAGCCGACGGGTGTTCTCTGTGTGTACCATTAACTTAATCCTCGGTGTAAGCACGCCAAAAAGCGACGTCAACCGTTTAATTTTAGTGAAAGTGTCTCTGAATGCGGAAAAAGTTTACGAATATTGCGTAATTTGCGNCATNAAAGTCCTTTTAATCTTTTNGAGGTGAAATTTCAGTTGTCGCTCCAGAATATCCACGCGTTGGGCCCGTCTTGCCTGACACGTGGCAATATCGTTCTAGAAGATGGGCTTTCTCGGCCTTTTGGGCAGTCTGAAAAGCAGTAAGGGGCGAATCGTGCCGTGTTTTGGCTACAACAGCCCGTTTTCATAATGATTTTTTTTATAGGTGAGAAATAGATGTAGATTGGTANTAATTATTATCCGATCCGCAGGGGGATGGCCAAAAAAACCTTTCCTCTAGCGATAACTTTCAGTAATGGTCGCGCCACTATAGCCGAGGTTCACANGGACCNCGGCNTTGAACTTAAAAACTTTTGGGAGANAGTCTTATGGATCGTCGTTCTTTTTTAAAAACATCGGCACTGGGTGGGACAGCTGCTGCTGCGTCCACGTTGGCAGCGCCGGCCTATGCCGCAGGCAAGCGGGTGCTGACCATGGTACAATCGTGGCCACGCGGCTTTGCCGTGCTGGATGACGCCTCGACATATTACTCTACAATGATTGCCGAGATGTCTGATGGGGCTCTGAGTGTCGACAAAAAAGCGCCGGGCGAGCTGGTGGGCGCGCTTGAAGTTTTTGACGCCGTGTCTTCGGGTCAAGCGGATATGTACCATTCGGCGGATTACTATTTTATCGGCCAGCACCCGGGCTATGCTTATTTTACCTCTGTACCGTTTGGCGGCACAGCGCAGGAATTCACCAATTGGTACCATCACGGCGGCGGTCAAGGTCTGCATGACGAACTGGGTGAGATTTTCAATCTCAAGGGGCTCATTGCGGGGAACTCTGGCTCGCAATCAGGCGGTTGGTTCCGCAAGGAAATCAAGTCGGCCGACGATTTCAACGGCCTGAAATTCCGGATGCCCGGTCTGGGTGGTAAAGTGCTCGGCAAATTGGGTGCTTCTGTTCAAAACATTCCGGGCGGTGAACTGTATCAGGCCCTGTCTTCGGGCGCTCTGGACGGACTCGAGTGGGTTGGTCCTTTCGCCGACGAACGCGCCGGCTTTCAGGAAGTCGCGAAAATCTACTATACTGCGGGTTTCCACGAGCCGGGTTCGGCCCTTGCCGGATCTATGAACCTTGATGTCTGGAACGAGCTGTCCCCACAGCATCAGGCGATCGTTACGAATGCAGCGATGGCCACCACGCATTACCAGCTGTCGGAAACACTGTCCAACAACGGTGCCGCGCTGACCCGTCTGCAGTCACAGGGCGTCAAAACGTTGCAATTCTCGGATGATGTCTGGGATGCATTCGGACGCGCTTCGGCAGAGGTCATGGACGAGAACATGGGCGATGAGATATTTGCGAAAATCCGCGCCAGCTTTGAGGCCTCGATGGCCACTTCATCGTCTTGGATCAACAAATCCGACGGTTACTACGTCGAGCAGCGCAANCGCGTTTTGGGCGGNTGATCTNATAAACGCAGTAAACGAGACGGGGCGCATCAGTGTTATGCGCCCCTTTTTTTGACGTTGTTGCCTTGCGTCAAATATNGTCTGTGATTAGGNACGAAATCTTATGCGANNCACTATNCAGTCAGNTNATAGNTCGGCGGTGGTCCACGGTTCCAAGTGTCGCCCCATGCACCGTTTTGATAAGTGCCGTCACTTCGGCCTCAGAGGTGTGACCATTCGTCAAACATCTTAGGCGATATGACGGTCTTAAACCACCTTCCATGACAGATGTCCTATGCGGTAACCACTGTTCTCGATGCCCGCTTTGCAGAAAAAATTTCAGAATTTGGCTAAGTGGGAAGACGCTTCGACGTCGAGAAAAATCTCAGTGCTTTTGTTGCAGAGCCTCAGTGCTTTCGTCGCAGGGCCCCGTCGCAACGGGCTCTTTTTTGCATGGCGCCCAACCGTTNTACGGGTCAGATGATCAANCTATGAGGTTCACGTGTACTTTGCTCACCCACGGACGCCAAGCAAAAAAGAGCTGNTACATCGAATCCAANNACANTTANCACAAGATGACGTGAGGTCAAACTGAGATGTTCTAAAGGTTTGCTTGAGCGCCATATCAAAGGGTCACCATGCATGTTCGGGCGGGGGTTTTTGTTCGGTGTAAATNTTGTGCTGGCAATCAAACTCGGATTTTGCATCTGAATTTTTCTGGTCCTTTCTTATGCATTTTTTGAATTTTTGTACAAATCATCTGCTTATATGGCAGACACGAGCGGTCCACTCTGGCCTTTGCAACACGTTGCCTCGTCAGTAAAGCTGCCGGGCAATCTGAAAATTCAAGCGCCCTGTGCACGAAGACTACATCGTTGCTTCAGAGGTTATGATTGGTCTCGAAACTTACGCGCGGTACCTGCTGGAAAGGTTTCGTTTCGAAGACTGGATTTGCTAAGGTTAAGCATTTTTGTCGGGCCAATTTGAATTTTGCGTTGGTTGACGGTCGCGATCCATATAGCCGACGGTATGAAAGACTTATAAGTTTAGATAGAGCGGCAAATACCAGCCAACTGACCGTTTGCCATAGAATTGACGGGCCAGATTGCCGACTGATGCGGCTTTGTTGCGGTATTGCCCGCTATATTTTGCGATGTGGTGTACGTCTGCCAAATGCTTCGATATCGGCAACAGTTGGCATATCGTGTCAATTTGCTATGATTTAGTGGTGCGATGAGATTCGAAGGGAAGTATCATGCGATTGATCTTACTGGTAAGTTTGTTGTTGTCTTCTGTGACTATGGCCTCTGCTTGCGAACGTCTATGCAGCAAAGACTTTTGGACATTGGCCACCATTGAAGACGTGAACACCGAATTGGCGGCTCAGGCCCATATCGGTATACAAAAGGACGTATACGGCAATGGTGTGATGCACTGGGCAGCGGCCTATGGTCGGTCTGAACATATCGAAGGCTTGATTGAAGCCGGTGCCGAGGCTGATACGCCCAACCGATTTTTCGGTGAGACACCGATATTCTGGGCCTTAAAGTCTGGCAATGTCGAGGCGTTTTCCAGCTTGGTCTCTGCCGGGGTGAATGTGAACGTCACAGACGGTTTGGGCGTGCCTCTGCTGCATGTCTCGGCGGCGCATGGACGGTATAAAGAGGTGATGATTTTACTCGAGGCGGGGGCAGATGGTCGGGTTCGAACAGGTGACGGCAGGGTCGCGTTTGACGTTGCCAAAACCAATCCTTGGATCAGGGGTACGCCGGCTTATTGGGCGTTGAATGCCGCGCAGTTCAACTAGAAACCTACCATCCTTGGCTCTTGATCTTCTAGGCTCGAAACCGAAGATCTTAACCATTCTTTAAGATTATCCTCCGGTTTAAACAGACTGGAGCTAAGATGCCGGGACATAGTTTTGAAGAGTGAATGATCATGAATATCTTACTAAGAGCGCTATTAATTTGCAGCATGCTGTTTGCCGGGCCATTGGTTCTGGCCGAGTCTGGCCAAACTGAAAAAACACAGATCGAAATAGTGCAGGCTGAAACAGCGCAAGCTGTGTTAGCCGCGCTGGCACTATCGGATATTATTGAAGTGATGCGCCTAGAGGGGCTGGCCCAAGCAGTCGATGTGACGGGTGGATTCTTGCCATCCACAGCAGCGGTGGCGTGGCGACGTGATCTGGATGCCATCTACGATGTCAATTGGATGAAAGCCACGGTGGCGGCGCATTTTGCGCGCGAATTGGGCGACGCGGATATGTCAGATGTTCTGGCATTTCTGACCAGTACGGACGGCAAGCGTCTTGTGGCCCTTGAGGTGTCAGCGCGCCAAGCAATGAGCGATGCCAGCATAGAAGATGCGGCACGGTCGGTCTATCGTGCCAGTGGTGACGCGTCCGATGCGCGTCGGGATTTGGTCGCGACCTTTATCAGCAGGAATGATATGGTGGCGGCAAATGTCGAAAGTGCTTTGCACGCCAGCTTTTCATATTATCGGGGTTTGCGGGAAAGTGGCGCGCTAGAGATGTCGGACCGGGAGATTATAGAAGAGGTTTGGGCTACCGAAGCAGAGACACGTTCCGATACCAGTGAATGGCTGCATGCCTTCCTATGGATGGCCTATGCCCCGCTAGATAATTCAGTGCTAGCGGAATATTCGGCGCTGTCTGCGACCGGGGCAGGCCAACAAATGAACAAGGCATTGTTCGCCAGTTTTGACCAAATGTTTGCCGAGATCTTTTATGCTCTTGGGCTGACAACGGGCCAAGCTTTGCAGACCCAAAATCTCTAGGCGGTGGAAAGACACTTGACAGGGCGGACGAGACGCTTATGAAGCATGCTCCACTTAGGGTTGGCTGTGGTCGACCTTTTTAGAGAAAATACGCAGAAAACTGCGCGCTGTCCGTGGTGGCTTAGGCCGAAACACCTTGTTGGGGACCAAAAGACGCGAGATTGATGAAGGAAATGACGATGTTTGCGGTCCTGAAGACTGGTGGCAAGCAGTATAAAGTTCAATCCGGCGATATGCTCCGGGTCGAAAAATTGGCTGCTGATGCTGGTGAAACAATCCAGTTCAATGAGATTTTAATGCTTGGCGGTGACGCACCGGTGATTGGCGCGCCCTTCGTGGCAGACGCCGCAGTGCAGGCCGAAGTGATCGATCAAGTTAAAGGTGACAAGGTTATCAACTTTGTCAAACGGCGCCGTAAGCACAGCTCGCAGCGTACAAAAGGC
>NYVC01000010.1 GCA_002684375.1 Marinovum sp. | reverse complement strand
AAGAAGATCGCCTTTGAGTTATGGATGTCATTATAGCTGTTGGTCATGGCGCCATAGCCCCATGTGTTGGCCACACCGGCCACGGTTGTCGAATGACAAATCCGCGCCTGATGATCAACGTTATTGGTTCCCCAATAGGCCGCAAATTTGCGGAACAAATATGCTTGTTCGTTGCTATGTTTCGCACTGCCCAGCCAATAAACGCTGTCAGGTCCGCTTTCTTCGCGGATGTTCATCATGCCGTCGCCGATTTCATTAATCGCCTGATCCCAGCTGATGCGCTTCCATTCACCACCCTCTTTTTTCATCGGGTATTTCAGTCTGCGCTCACCATGTGCTGTTTCACGAACTGCGGCACCTTTCGCGCAATGTGCACCAAGGTTGAATGGGCTATCCCATCCGGGCTCCTGACCAGTCCAAACGCCATTTTGAACTTCTGCCACAACCGTGCATCCGACTGAGCAATGTGTACAAATTGTCTTAATAGTTTCTACTGCGGCACTTGCAGCTGTTGCTGCGCTTGCCTTAGTAACAGTCCCCCCTGTCGCGCTTATCGCGGCCAGACCGCCAATGGCTAGTCCTGAACCCCGTAAAAAGGCACGGCGGTCCACCGATTTTTCGGCAACCTCTGACAGGATACCAGATCGCTGGGGGCGTCGCGCAACCCCGTTGGTCTTTTTCCTTAACATATTATCTCTCCCTAGCTGGCTCCGTTTATCTTTCGGGCTTGCTTGGTTTCATAAAATCAGCCTCAGGGCGTCACGCAACCTTTGGCCGTCGAAAACATCGTCCGGATTAGAACCGGGCGCTGTCAAAGTATGCGCGGGTGTGCGCTGTGTCTTGCATCTGGCCATCGTCGGCCGTTACAGCAGCTTGCACTTGCGTCCCGCTTACAGCTACGGCAACGGCCGCAGCTGGGGCAGCGGTACCCGCCAGCTTTAGAAAATCGCGGCGGCTGGTCGCCTCCTCGGTCTTCTGTGTCATCGGGGGTCTCCTCCCTGTTGGTTACGGCAGCTTGCGCCACCCTTAATGCGGATCATTCCGCGCTCATCCGGAAGCTTTCAGCCTCGATTGCCATAAATGCCTTGCCGACTGCGCCGACAGAGGCGTAGAGCACCGAGTTTTTGGCCGCTTCCAAATCACTGAAAAAATGTGCAGCCCAAGGGCTGATGTGTTTATTGAAGAACTCCCTTTGGTCGCTCAATGTGGCAGGCGCGCCGAACCGTCCAACCACAAGCCCCCCCATCATTTCGAGTAGCGAAGCAATATTATCTTCTGGCTCATAAACGTTTTGCGCCCGCGTGATGCCGCGCACTGCCATATCGCGGCGCAACGTCGCCAAAGGCTTTTCGTTCAAAAATCCCGTCAGATAGTAACTCGCATAGGGCAACAGCTCTCCGCGGCCCAGGCCGATAAACAGAGCGTTAAACTCACTTTCAACCGAGGCGGGTTTGCTGACCTTTGCGACCCGCGCAAGCGACGAGATCGCCTGCCCCAAATCGGTATCGTCTCCGGTGAGATCTGTGGTCTGGTCCAGAATCATTTGACTGGCCGGCCCTGACAAAATTAATCCAAGAAAGTTATACAGATCAGCCCGCAGCCGGTCTTCCACCGCAACCTGAGCGGTGGATGTCGATCCAATTTCCGGCGCAGTTTCCGACGTGGCTGTCGTCTGTCCCTCTGGGGTCATAATTGTGGTTCTTTCATGTTATCGAAATGGAAAGTCATGCGCCGTTTGGGCAGAATGGCAGGATCTAAGTTCTCCGTCTCTATATCATCATAAGCAAGTAAAATTTCGGCAGTTTGACTGGCGTCGTGGGTTTCTGGCGCGGGNTCCATCTGCTCGGATTTTGACGGCTCAGCCCCATCGGACCGCTCAGCCCTTTCGTGCTGCCGTTTCTGGTCGGTGCATCCAACAGCCTGNGCAGCTTCCAAGTCATCGGTCGCCTCCCCNGAAATCAATTCGTCGGCCTCCGCTGCCGCCCGCTGCTCAGCAGCCTTTGCTTCGGCCTGACGCACCATTTCAAGCACGTGTTCTGTCATACCTTTGCCCACCTGATAGGCCGTCTGCAAATTTTCGATGACCGTGGCACTATCGGTAAAATCCTCGCCGTAATCCAGCAAGCCATCCAGATTGGCCAGCGCCGGATTTGCCAGCCACAAGCGGCGCAGCGCGCGACGGCGCAGCCTGTCTGGCACGGCTTTTGACATAAACGCTGAAAAATCATCGCCCATCTTCATGTCGTCGGGGTTCGGCAAGTCCAGTTCCAACAGTAATTCTTCGTCGGTTTTTTCAGCTTGCTCCGCCTGCAATGCGGCTGTCTCTTCTGCATCCTTGATCTGCAGGGCAATCTTTTCTTCCGTCTCCACGCCGGCTTTGCGCCGTGACCAGAAATCCGTGCCGCCCATCAGTTCAGCCTCGCTTTTTTGGCCAGCGTTGGGGCGCGATAAACATCCGCCATCTGCGCAATACGGGAATCGCCGATGCCGTCTTCCTTCAACCCAGTATCTGCCTTGTCCCGCCGACGTTTCTTGAAAGCTTCGTGTTCGTGGTGCAGGCTGACAAAGGCCTCAACCCAACCTGTTATTACCCGCGGCATCCGAACCTTCTCTACCAGTTCCTCGCCGCTGTCGGTGTAATCCTGCGCCTCATAGGGCGACGCAGTGACCAACAACACGTCAAGCGGGCGCGTCTCGCTGTCTAGATTTTCTCGTAGCACAACGTAAATCGACGGCTCCTGCGCCGTCAGGCCATGGAGATAGGCCTCGGTGTCGGCACCGTGCAATTCAAGCATCGGCGACGAGGCGTGATATTCCGTTCCTTCGGGACCGTCGGACAAGACCAGCCAATCTGCTTGCGCCGCATGCGGCAGCACCGCCACCGCCTGCCAAGACCACAGAGCCCAACGCGTCAGGCCCGGTCGGCGTCGGATCACGACCCCAAGCGGCATCGACTGATACATGTGCGGATTATGAATCAAAAACCCCTCCCAGTGGATCGTCAAATTAGCACAGGAGTAGTTTGAGCAAAATTTGCGACTGTGCAAAGGGAAAAACCTGCAGTTTCGCGATATTGCCAGCTCAGCGGACAAAACGAACCGAAAACTAGCCTAATTCACTCAATGACGGACTTTTTGTCCACACCCAGAGCGACTCTGTCCCGTTCGAAACGTCTAAAAAAAACGTTCAAATTCAACGGAGATTACCTTACGATTCTGATAGGAATTCAGAATAAAATAATTCGAATTTATATTTACGCGGCCTACAATCTATGTCTAGTTGGAGCACAGATCGATCCCAAAAACAGCTAATGATACCCATGTTTGTGATAGGAATACAATGGCTAAGAACTTGGTTTTATGTGACTGTCTCGGCAGTCAAGAGATTGACCGAACCGGACTGGAGACCGCTACCAATTTGAGCTGTTCGCCGGTCTTCAACAGTCTTTGCACGACCCAAATCAAACAGGCATCAGCCGCTTTGACACAGGGAGATGCAATCATTTGTTGCGGTCAGGAACAACGGATTTTTGAGGCGCTTGCGGCCGAAATCGACGCTGAGCAACCCGGCTTTTTGGATCTGCGCGATCGCGCTGGATGGTCCGCGGACACGGCTCCAAAACTACCCAAAATGGCCGCTTTGGTCGCAGAGGCGACCCTCGCCGCCCCATCATATAAATCGCTGGATATTACGTCTGAAGGCCTGTGTCTTATCCTCGGTTCAGCGGATGTCGCGCTGGCAGCCGCGCGGGATCTTGCAGAGCTGCTCAGCGTGACAGTTTTATTGACTGATGACCCCGAAGCTCAGCCCGACGAACGCGGCTATGATGTGATCCACGGTAACCTGAAAACTGCGCAGGGATCATTCGGACATTTCACTGTCAAAATTGACCAATTACAGCAAAGACAACCAGGAGGGCGTGGCCAACCCGGATTGACCGAACCGCGCGACGGCGGACAGTCTCAATGTGATATTTTANTGGACCTNACAGGAGCCGCGCCGCTGTTTGCCGCCCACGAAAAACGTGACGGCTATCTGCGCGCAGATCCGGGCAACCCGGCCGCTGTAACGAAAGCTGTTTTAGAGGCATCGCAAATGGTCGGTACGTTTGAAAAACCGCTCTATGTGCAGACAGAGCCTCTTCTGTGCGCCCACAGCCGCGCAGAACAATCAGGTTGCTCAAAATGCCTGAACGTCTGCCCAACCGGAGCGATCGTGCCGGATGGCGATCACATCAGCATCGATCCACTGATTTGTGCCGGCTGCGGAGCCTGTTCGGCAGTCTGCCCGTCAGGGTCGATTACCTATGACATGCCGCCTGTTGACCTGATCTTCCAGCGGCTGCAAACACTCGGCCAAGCCTATCGCAAGGCCGGCGGCATCGCCCCGCGCCTTTTGGTACATGACACGGATCATGGCCGCGAGATGATTGCGCTTGCAGCCCGGTACAGCACAGGATTACCTTCTGATGTTATCCCATTGGAAGTCAGTGCTTTATCTGGATTTGGACATACAGAAATGCTGTCTGCACTGGCCTGTGGTTTCGCACAGGTCTCAGTCCTGATGGCGCCGCGCTCGGATCATGACGTGCTGCACAGCGAACAGGCCCTGGCGCAAGCCATCGCACCGGCGAACAGCTTGCATCTTCTCGATATCAATGACCCTGACGAGCTCTGCGCCCTGTTGTCGGCTCAAGAAATCCAACCGGTGGTTGGTACGCCGGTTTTGCCGATGGGGACGCGGCGACAAGCCACCCGATTGGCGGCGAAATCGCTACACCCCGAGGGCGGCGAACTGCCGCTTCCTGAAGCTGCGCCCTATGGAGCGGTTTTGGTCAATACCGATAGCTGCACCCTGTGCCTGTCCTGCGTGTCGCTATGCCCTTCAGGCGCATTGGGTGAAAATCCGGACAAGCCACAGCTGCTGTTTCAGGAAGATGCCTGTCTACAATGCGGGCTCTGCGCCAATCTGTGCCCGGAAAAAGCAATTTCCCTAGCCCCCCGCATGAACCTCGCTGATGAAGCCCTGTCACAAGTTGTGCTGCACGAAGAAGAGCCCTGTGCCTGCATCGAATGTGGTGCATTATTCGGGGTCCAGTCCACCGTCGATAAAATCGTCGAAAAGCTGGCCGGAAAACACTCAATGTTTGCGACCAGCGACGCCGCCCGAATGATCCGTATGTGTGACGATTGTCGCGTCAACGCTCAGTTTCACGGCCAAAACAACCCTTTCGCAGGCGCTGAACGTCCCAGAGTGCGGACCACNGAAGANTACTATTCAGANCGCAAGGATCACTGATGNACCAAAGCAGAGCCAAGATCGGCGGGGGGCAACCCGTCGACATAGGCGACAATGGCCTCAAGATCATCGAGCGTCAGCTCCATGGGAACGATCGGCGACGGCCGAGACGGGTCAAAAGGCTCGGTGACGTCAGCGACCTGCGTGAAGGCGGGGTGCGGGTTGAGCGCGTAGAAACTCAGAAACCGGCCGTCCCAATCGGAAAAACTGCGCAGGATAAAAAACGACGGCGTAGACCCGATAGTGGTCATGCGCGTGGCTTCGGACACCGCGTGGCAGCGACTGCAATGCTGCTTGGACAGCTGCGCACCCGCGATTGCATCTCCGCTGAAACTGGCGGCTTGCTCCACCACGTCTTTTGGCGTTGCCACCTGAAACAGCGACACCCCGTCAACCTTAAAGCTAACGATGGTACGCAGCCCAACCTCGGACCGCAGCCAAGTTGTAAACCGCTCCACACCGGGATGGGCGGTCTCGGTATTACTCAAATACCAAACCCTCTGCAGGCCCTCGAAAAGCGCCGGACCCTGTGGCGTTTCGGTCATCGACAAATCCGCCGCCTCATCAGATGTGACAACGGTAATGCGCACGCCAGTCTTCAGCGAAAACCGCGGCAAGAGATGTTTCAGAAAACCGCTCTGTTGCAGCGCGGGCGGCACTTGCAAGACAAACGCTTTGNTGTCGGATNTTGCGGGATTGGCTGTGAGACTGATCGCAGCGGTTATGACAGAAANAACAGCAACCGATCGCAAGCCCGCCGAAAATATGCGCTGCGCATTCCGTTTGAACTGTTGTCCCCAACCCGCCATACTCTTAGTAAAGACCAGTTTCACTGTTACGTCAACGCAGACCTGAGGAAAGAGAATCATGACCGAAGAATTTAATATGTCGATGCGCAAGTTCCTNAAACAAGTTGGCGTGACGTCGCAAAAGGCCATCGAGGATGCGCTGCGCGATGCCGGCAACACACAGGGGCAAGCTTTTGAGGCAAAGATGGTACTAACGCTCGATGGGGTAGATATGGAACATGTGGTGACCGGAACCATCAAGGGGCATAATTAACGTGACCCTAGAAAGAGACAGCGTCCTAGAAGCACTAAAGCAGATCACGGATCCCGCAAGCGGATCAGATATCGTCACCGCAGGTGTCATGCGCGCCCTGAGCATCGAGGNCGGCACCATACGCTTTGTGCTCGAAATCAATCCCGATCGGGCCAAAGAATATGAAGCAGTGCAGGCTCTGGCCGAAGCCGCTGTNAAAGGGCTGGATGGGGTGGAGACCGTATCGGTCGTAATGACCGGACATTCAGCCCCCAAGCCCCCACCCGACCTGAAGACCAAGCGCAAGTCAGAAAGTAAGGGGCCCGAGCGGATCCCTGGCGTTGAGCACATCATCGCGATTGCCTCGGGCAAAGGCGGGGTCGGAAAATCAACTGTGGCCTCGAACCTTGCCTGTGCACTAGCGGCCGAAGGTCGACGGGTTGGTTTGCTGGATGCGGATATCTATGGCCCGTCACAACCCAGAATGCTGGGCGTGTCTGGCCGGCCGGCCTCTCCTGACGGCAAAACCATTCTGCCACTGCGCAACCACGGGGTGACAATGATGTCGCTCGGGCTGATGACCAATGAAGGGCAGGCCGTGGTTTGGCGCGGGCCCATGCTTATGGGCGCGCTGCAACAAATGCTGATGCAAGTGCAATGGGGCGCGCTTGATATTTTGATCGTGGATTTGCCGCCTGGCACCGGCGATGTCCAGATGACGCTGGCNCAAAAAACCGAAGTAGACGGTGCCATTATCGTAAGCACGCCCCAAGATGTGGCACTGATCGATGCACGTAAAGGCATCGACATGTTCAACCAACTGAAAACGCCAATTCTTGGTATGATTGAGAATATGTCGACCCACATCTGCACGAAGTGCGGCCATGAAGAGCATCTGTTCGGCCACGGAGGTGTGGTTGCCGAAGCAGCCAAACTCGGGGTGCCGGTTTTGGCTGAAATTCCGCTGGATCTCAACATCCGAATCGCCTCGGATGGCGGGGCACCAATCGTTGTGTCCGANCCGGAAAGCCCCCAAGCTCAGGTGTTCCGCAAAACTGCGCGCGCCTTGGTCGCTCAGGGCGTGGCATGACCCAAGCGAGCTTTCCTCCGCTGTTTATCGGGCAGGCCGTCACTGGCGCGCTAAATCCGTTCGACAAGGCCTGTTCCCAGGCGATGCTGGGCTGCGACGCTGGTCTGGTGGTGCATAATATATCGCCCGATACGCTGCGCGCCGCGATCGTCTTTGCCCCAGAAGTCACGCTGGAAGAGGCGATGGTGATGCTGCCGACCTGCGGCATTGGTTTTCAGAACGCGCTGGGTGCCTTGGCGCCNCCGGAAGTTGCGGTGCATTTGACNTGGGATGGTCTGATCTTGATTAACGGCGCCCGCTGTGGGCGCTTGCGGGTCGCGGCCAGCCACCAAAAACCGGGGGCGGTGGCGGAATGGCTAGTTGTCGGACTGGAATTGCCACTTTGGCCGGCTTCAGACAACCCCGGTGAGACACCCAACGATACTGCGCTTTATGCTGAAGGCTGTGCCGACGTGGATGCTGTGCACCTGCTCGAAAGCTGGGTACGCCACAGCTTGGTCTGGATAAACCGCTGGCAGGACGAGGGCGCGTCCCCGCTGCATACAGAATGGCGGGGTCTGGCGCATGGCGTCGGCGAGACGACCAAACAGAACGGCCAGAACGGAAAATTTCTTGGCACGGACGAACGCTTTGGCATGTTGTTACGCAGCGCAGAGACCACCCATTTAATTCCCCTATCCACTCTGCTGGAGACCTGACCCATGCAACTTGCTCGTGCGATACATTTTGACGAAAGCGACTTAAACGTTTTTCACTGCCCGGCACGCACCGGCGAATGGTGTTTGTCAGGCGGCTTTGAGTTTTCAAACTGGAGCGAAGGGGACCTAACCGGCAAGGCCCGCCAAGCCTTTGCCAATGGCTGGCTCGGGCTTGAAACCTTTGGGCGGGTGACCTTTGTTGCAGTCACTCAGATCGAAGAGACCGAATACAATGATCAGATAGAGGCGCTGGCACAGCATTTCGTCACACTATACGGGGCACCCGATCTTGAGGCCGCCCGCCCCGTTGCCGCCGAAGAATTATCACAGATGGCAGANCTTTGCGCAGATCACACCGCCAACACTCTTTTGACCGTTTCGCGCGAATTGACGCCCAATGGTGTCGCCGAAGCCTTTCGCACAATCGAAGCCCAGGCCGCTGGAATCGAGCAGTTTGCCATCCATGGATCGCTGGATGAATGAACTGGAAGATAAGAACACAATAAATTGATTTAAAACATATAATTGATTTTCATTAGATGATTTTGATACACTGAGGTGTTTAAGTGGCAGGGCCTTCATACGCCTAAAATGCCTCATAGAAAAATTACTTTTATTGAATTATTCCAATAAGTAACGGACCGGTTTGGAGTAAATTTATGAACATTCAGGCGACCTGCCAAAGAATAAGTATAACAAAACCCGCAAAGCCATAAAAATATCAAGGAACTGCACCTGCGAAAAAACAATAATGTATGCCTAAAGATTGTGCCAAACCAGAGTTTAATGCCTGAGGGTGTCACCGGCCACTAAACATCGTATAAATTATAAAAAATTTATTGTATATCAATTTATTATCGGACATTTCTAAAGTTAATTCTTAGCTTCTTATTGAAAGTCTACATTCAAGCGCGGGGTCAAGGCCCGAATGCGGTCCAAAATAACATCCCGCACCTCGCCACCGCGTGGCGGGTCGCGCAAAGTTGTGAGCAGCGTTTGCTCTGGCGCGGCGCGACGCGGCCAAGTCAGCGCCGCAAGTACCGAACGCGCGGCTTCCGGCAAAACTTCTGGAATCGGAAACCCGTTGAGAACCGCCCAGACACCGCTCCACAAACGGCCTGTGGCCCAAGGGTTATAGCCGCCTCCACCCAGCACCAACAGCCTTGGCGTCATCGTTTTCAATGCCGAAACAACAGACCAATGCGCCATGTTGGACAGAGCAAGCCGCGACAGCGGGTCTTCTAGAACGGCGTCTGCACCGCATTGCAAGACAATCGCCTCTGGCCGGTGGCGCGCCACCGCAGGCAAAATTATCCGGGTAAGAATNGCTTCAAANTCGCTGTCATTCGTACCTTTCGGCAGCGGGATATTCAGCGACANACCGCCCGCACNATCAGTCAATGCCCCGGTAAAGGGCCAGCGGCGTTCCTCATGGGTCGAAATGAGTAANATGCCCTCCTGGCCGGAAAACGCCGCCTCAACACCATCGCAGTGATGGGCATCAATATCAACATAGGCGATCCGCTCAAGCCCCTGCCGCCGCATTGCCAACATCGCCAGAACTGGATCATTGAGATAACAAAAGCCGTTGGCGCGATCTGGCATGCCATGATGGGTGCCTCCGCCCGGATTGAACACACACCCACCCTGCCGCAATAACTCTGCCGCCAATAGGCTACCGCCTGCCGCAGTGGCCGGACGGCGGTACATTTCCGCAAAAACCGGGTTTGTGACCGTACCAATATGATAACGCAAGCGCGTTGCGTCCGACACCTGCCCCGCCTGTTCGGCCGCTTGCAAAGCTGCAATATACTGTGGGCAATGAAACGCATGCAACGCCGCAGGCTTGGCACGCGGGCTGTTGCGATATTGCGCCGGCGGCAGCCAATTAAGGGCGTGACAAAGATCCATCACTGTGCTGACCCGGGGGATCGCCAACGGGTGGCGGGGCCCGTAACTTGACCCGCGATAGATCGCAGAGCCGATAAATAACGGCGCAGCATCAGCGGCCATCAAACAGCGGCCATTGCATGGACAACGGAAAATAACATAGGGATGAGCTAGCGCACACTTGTGGGTCCGGCAAGACCACTCAACTGCGGGTTTAATCTGCGCCTAAAGCGCCCCTTATAAAAACTCTGGAGCTACGATGCCAAAGATGATTGATTTTTTGCGCTCTGCCCGGACGGACGTAACAGCGCTTTTGTTGGTCTGTGGCGCTATCGGTGGATTTATTGCCAGCCTGCTGCATATCCCGATGCCCTGGCTCACCGGAAGTCTGGCGCTTTCGGCTGTGGTCGTACGCTTTTCCAGACATAAATTACCGCAAAATTTTCAGTTTCCCAACAAAATACGCGAGATTTTCATTGCCGTCATTGGGATTATGATTGGCGTACAGGTACATCCCGCATTTCTGCAGGACCTGCCACTGATCGCGCTCAGTCTAACGCTGATGACGCTCTACGTTCCGGTGGCGCATACCATCAATTATCTGATTTACCGCCGCGCCGGGGGCTATTCCCCAGAAACTGCGTATTTTGCCGCCGCACCGGGTGGGCTGATGGAGAGCTTGGTTATTGGCGAAAAGCATGGTGCCGATCCAATATTACTGGCGTTACAGCAATTCCTGCGGGTCATTTTGGTGATAACGGTGGTGCCTGTGGCAATCTCACTCTGGATCGGATCACCGGTTGGCAGTGCGGCCGGTCTTGCCCAGCAGCTGCCCACAATGAGCCTGCCGCTTTGGCAGATGCTGCCTCTGCTGGTGATCACTGGCGTGGTGGGGGCGATGGTCGGGCAGAGAATCAAACTGCCCGCGGGGCATTTAACCGGACCTTTGATCGCTGCCGCTTTGGTCAACATTAGCGGCCTGGTCAGCTTGTCGCTGCCGGTCTGGTTGGTCGTGGCGGCTCAGATTGTCATTGGGGTTAGTCTGGGAATGCGCTTTCTGAACATGGGTGCGGCGCTGATTATGCGGGGTATCGGGTTGAGCGCGCTGTCGGTCAGCGCCATGCTTGGTCTTGGCATGCTCTGTGCGCTAAGCCTCGGATGGGTCACTGGCCAGCCATTGGATGTATTGCTGATCTGCTTTTCGCCGGGCGGGGTGACAGAAATGTCATTAATTGCCCTGAGCTTGGCGGCCAACCCGGCCTATGTGACGCTGCATCATATCTACCGTATTTTTCTGACGGTGATTCTAATGGGGTTTGGGGCTAAATATTTGACGCAAGACAGCTCAAGTAGCTAATTTTTCTTCCAGATTGATCCAGTCTTCTTCGGCGGCGGCAAGGGCGATCTGCCGTGCGGTCAATGCCTCGGTGGCTTTTTGAAACTTGACTGGCGCAGCGCGATACAGGTCGGGGTCCGACAGTAACGTCTCAAGCTTAGCAATTTCTGCCTCTAGCCGTTCCATCACATCCGGCAAGCCTTCCAGGCGGTGCTGTTCGGTGAATGACAAGCCGGTTTTGCCNGCCGGACTTTTACTCGACTTTGATTTAACTGTCACAGGTTTGACTNNCGCTCCAGCAGTCTCAATCTCCCTTTTTTGCGCCTGATAGTCAGACCACCCCCCGGCATAAACCGTCGCGGTNCCAGTCCCCTCCATCGCCACAGTCGTCTTTGCCACACGATCCAGAAAATCGCGGTCGTGGCTGACCAAAAGCACGGTACCATCATAATCATCCAGCAGTTCCTGCAACAGATCCAACGTCTCAACATCGAGATCATTGGTCGGCTCGTCTAGTACCAAAAGATTGCTTTCACGCGCCATAAGCCGTGCCAGTAAAAGGCGGGCTTTTTCACCACCCGACAGCGAGCGTACCGGCGCACGCGCCTGACTGTCATCAAACAAAAACTCTTTGAGATATCCCACAACATGGCGCGGTTGGCCACGCACCAATATCTGGTCTGCCTTGCCCGATACCCGCATTTCAGGATCACCGGTTAGGTTTTCCCAAAGTGTCCGCTCCGGATCGAGCCGCGAACGGGCTTGATCAAAAACCGCAGGTACCAACCCGGTGCCAAGTTTGACCGTGCCCTGATCTGGCGCAATCTCGCCCAACAATAATTTCAGCAAGGTGGTTTTACCTACACCGTTAGGGCCGACAAAAGCCACGCGGTCGCCTCTTTGAATTTTGATAGAAAAGTTGTTTAGAATCACTTTGCCGTCATATGNTTTTGAGATCGACGTGACCTCCGACACTTTCTTGCCAGATTTTTGACCAGCCTCCAGCACCATGCCTGCTGCACCCTGACGCCGGATCATCGACGCGCGTTCGCTGCGCAAGTTTTGCAATGCGCGTACCCGGCCCTGATTGCGTTTGCGTCTGGCGCTGATGCCCTCAACCGCCCAGCGGGCCTCGGATTTAATTTTGCGATTGAGCTTGTGGCGCTGTTGATCTTCATCTTCCCAGACCTTGTCGCGCCAGGCCTCAAAACCACCAAAGCCAATTTCTTGCCGGCGCGTCTGACCGCGATCAATCCACAGCGTTGCACGGGTCAACTCGTTAAGAAGCGCTCGGTCATGGCTGATCATCACAAAGCCGGCCCGCGTCGAGCGCAGCTCTTGTTCGAGCCANCCGATGGCGTCGATATCAAGATGGTTGGTCGGTTCGTCCAACAGCATCAGACCGGGNGCCTCAGCCATCAGTTTGGCCAGTGCTGCACGCCGTCGCTCGCCCCCCGACGCAGTACTGACCGGACGGTCGGGATCAAATTTCAATTTCTCACCCGCCCGTTCGACACGGTACATCTCGCCGGNTTCAAGCGCACTTATGGCGAAATCACCCAAGGTGGCAAAGCCNGTCATGTCAGGATCTTGCTGCATATACCCAACACTGCAACCAGGCGCGACGAAACGCGCGCCACGATCGGCCTCAACCAGGCCAGCCATAACCTTCATTAAGGTTGATTTTCCACTGCCATTGCGCCCAACCAACGCCAGCCTGTCTCCCGGTTGGACCACAAGATCCAGCGCATCGAACACCGGATCACCGCCAAAGGTCAGAGAAATGTCATTGAGTTGTAACAAAGGAGTGCGTGCCATAGCTTCCGCTACCGCGCTGGACAACAAAGGTCAATGCGGCGTCTTCATGGCACCATTGCGCGCAATAACCGCTTGCGCGCGGCCGGAATCTTCCCGATTTCCACCCCGGTAAAGACGTGCAATGTGCCCATCTGGTGATCTACCACAGCGTGATCACTGACCCAGCCTCCCATCATGAGGTAGGTTTTTAACAACGGCGGCAGCCGGGCCATTGCCAATTTGATATCGAGGCGATCAAGTCGGTTGGCGAAATGAAAAACATCAGATGCCTTTTTGCGCGGACGCCAGCGCTCCGGCGCGAGATAACGGGTTTTCAACANCGCAAAAACGTCGAGGTAACGCGCGGCATCCAGACCGGCAAAAGAGCTGCAGCCAAACAGAAATCGAATGTTATTTTGGTCGACATATCGGCTCATAATCGCCCATGCTAGGCGCAGAATATCTGGATCCTTGACCGCAGGGGAGACACAAAAACGCCCTATCTCAACCATTCGACCGTGGAATTTTTCTAATGCTGAGAGGTGATAGAACTGGCCCGAATAGCTGTCGGACAAGGGCGTAGAATCACAGATAGGCAGTATCCTAAAACANCACACCAGCCCGCCNCTTACCCGATCTTCAATCAGTATGTGCGTACAGACNAGATCATAGCGATCCCGATCCAGCGCCTGCGCATCCGTCGGCCGCCCGACTTGCGNGAAGGCCCGATAGCGCAGCNNTTGGGCCGCTTCAATATCACGACTGTTCGTTGTAACCCGCGCACTATAGCGGCCTTTTGAAAAAGCTTTCATAGGCAATTACCCAACACCCGATCCTGACAAACCCGGGGTGCCCCGGTCAAAATCGCATCGTNGGCNACCCGCTTTTTATTCTAGAAGGCTGCCTGCTGAAATATTGCCAATATTGGCAAACAGCTGGCGTAATACGCCTTTGTTGACATCACCACTTTTGGTAANCCGCCGACTCAATGTAATCACTTTACCATCTTTCAGACTATAGCGCCCGATATTTGTCAGTATATCTTCGTCATCAAAGCTGATTGCCACGACATCACGTTCAATCACCACCGGCTCTTTATACGTCATATGTCGGACACGGGTGTGGATATAGTAATATCCGCCAGCATCTTGCATCCCCGACATCACCGGGACCCCAAAGGCCTCGCTAACCTCATCCCGAGTATTCACTCCGACGACCAACGTTGCCAACTCAGTTTCGTCCGGCACATAACCATGATTGCGAAACTGAGGACTACAACTGCCCANCGCGAGCAAAGCCAAGCCAGTGAGTGCCGATTTNAATCCGAATGATCCTGCTGACACAGTCGTCCCCTTGCGTTGGTTCATGTCGCCAACTATCTGGGTTACAGAAGCTTTGCGATCAGTTCAAGAAAGGACACCCACCGCTGATGCCCTCTGATTACCAGACACATACACTGCAGATCGCAAATTTAAAAGATCATGCAGACAACGCGTTCGATCTCAGACCCGATGCCGAGACTTGCAACCGAATCGCCAGCGATCTGAGGCTGTTATCGCTGCGCAAACTATCCATAAAGGGCGGTGTACAGCCAGATGGACAGAGAGGTTGGCGCTTGTCAGCCCGGCTTGGCGCAACCGTCCAACAAAGTTGCGTAATCACTNTGGACCCAGTCACCACCCGACTGGAGGAGAGCGTGATCAGGGTTTATGTACCGCTGTCCGAAGAACCCGGCGAAAACATCGAAACCGAAATGCCCGAGGACGTAAACGTTGATCCTCTGGGCCGTGATATCGACTTGATCGAGCTCATCAGCGANTCTATTTCATTGGCCTTACCAACCTATCCAAAATCGCCTAATGCCACACTTGGTGATACACGGGTGACCGAACCTGGCAAGACGCCNCTTACNGATGAGGACATCAAACCCTTTGCCGGTCTGTCGGCTTTGAAGGCCGCTTTGGAAAATCCCGACTGAAGCCGAGAGATATAAAGCTTGCTTCTGATAAAAAATCTTATATTTAGGGCTCCTTGTTCACTTATGGGGTTGTCAGCAAGCGGCGTTCGAGAATATGACCGCGGCAACACCAATCACCCGCGCCACTGGCGCCAAAAACGAATTTGAGGTTGAGACATGGCCGTCCAGCAAAATAAAGTCTCCAAGTCACGCCGCAACAACCGCAGAGCACATGACGCTCTGGTTGCTGCAAATCCAAACGAATGTCCGAACTGTGGCGAATTGAAACGCCCGCATCACGTCTGCGGATCATGTGGCCATTATGCAGACCGCGAAGTGGTTGCAATGGTTGACGAGATTGATCTGGACGAAGACGCAGCGTAGCACCTTAGATTGCCCCGCATGACAGCGCTGACAAACCAGACAGAAGCGGGTAAAAAGACCACTATCCTGAGCGTAGATGCAATGGGTGGGGATCTTGGGCCTTCTGCTGTTGTTGCGGGCCTTTCAAATGCGGCATCACAGAATCCGGATCTTGGCTTTATTGTGCATGGTGACCGCGCCGAGCTTTTGAAACTAATCTCCCAGAACAAGTCCTTGGACGGGCGTTGCGACATTCGCGACGCCAAGGACGTTGTCAGCATGACCGACAAACCCAGCCAAGTCATCCGCACAGGTAAAAACACNTCGATGTGGTCCGCACTCGAAACAGTGCGCAGCGGCGAGGCCTCGGGTTGTATNTCATGCGGCAATACAGGTGCATTGATGGCGCTTGGAATGATTCGNCTGCGCAGGTTACCAGGCGTGAACCGTCCGGCAATTGCGGTGTTATGGCCCTCGAGGAACCCGCAAGGTTATAATGTCATGCTGGACGTCGGGGCTGATATCCGTGCAGACGCCGAGGATTTGATGCATTATGCGGTTATGGGGGCCTGCTATGCCCGCAACGGGTTGGATATAGACCGGCCAAGGATTGGCTTGCTAAATGTTGGCGTCGAAGACCATAAGGGGCGCGCTGAATTACATGCCGCGCACAAGNTGATCGCCAGCGGAACCAAGAGCGGGAACTATGACTTTCTTGGCTTTGTTGAAGGCGGAGACATACCCGACGCGTCGGTGGACGTTATTGTAACCGACGGGTTTACCGGCAACATCGCCTTAAAAACTGGAGAGGGCACAGCCAGCTTGATTGGCGANTTTCTCAAACAGGCCTTTAGATATTCATTCTTTTCACGNATCGCCGCGCTGTTGGCACGCTCGTCCCTGCGGCGCCTTAGCAACCGTATTGACCCACGCTACGTCAATGGCGGTGTNTTTCTCGGGCTAAACGGCACCGTGGTAAAGTCNCATGGATCGGCCGATGCAACCGGGGTAGCAGCCGCCGTCAATTTAGCATTTCAACTGTCAAAATCTGATTTCAATAATGAACTGGCAACACGGCTTGCATCATCNGCTGACGCNTCGCAAAGTGCCACAGCGATAGAAACTGAGCTNAAGATCGATATGAAAACATGACAACGCGTGCCGTAATTAAAGGGGTTGGGCANTATCTGCCGGACCGGATAGTCCCTAACTCTGAATTTGCCGCTACATTGGATACCTCCGACGCCTGGATTAAATCCAGATCCGGCATAGAGCGCCGCCATTTCGCCGCAGAGGGTCAGGGAACGTCCGACTTGGCCTCGCGTGCCGCCATCGCAGCCCTGCAGGACGCAGGGTTCAAGGCCAACGATCTGGACACAATTATTGTGGCCACCTCAACGCCTGATCTGACTTTTCCTTCGGTTGCCACAATGGTTCAGGGATCGATCGGCATGACCCGAGGCTTTGGCTTTGACATTCAGGCAGTCTGTGCCGGATTTGTGTTTGCTTTGTGCAATGCCAACGCTCTGATTGCGTCGGGTCAAGCCAAACGCATCATGGTCATAGGTGCCGAAACATTCTCTCAGTTGATGGATTGGACGGACCGGTCCACATGCGTCCTGTTCGGCGATGGGGCTGGTGCCCTGATTCTCGAGGCTGAAGAGGGCAGCGGCAACACTGCAGATCGTGGCATACTGGCGACAGATCTAAACTCTGACGGCAGGTACCGTGATATCCTATACGTCGATGGCGGGGTCTCTAACCAGACCGTCGGNCATCTGCGCATGGAAGGCAAAGAAGTCTTCCGCCACGCGGTTGAAAAACTTTCTTCAACGGCACAACGTTCAATGGAACGCGCAGGTATCACCAACAGCGATATCGACTGGATTGTGCCCCATCAGGCCAATATTCGGATAATCCAAGGCATTGCGCGCAAAATGGGCGTGCCACTGGATCAAGTGATTATCACTGTACAGGATCATGGGAATACTTCAGCGGCCTCAATTCCGCTTGCAATGTCAGTTGGCAAGAAAAGCGGTAAAATTAAAACCGGTGATTTGATTGTTACCGAGGCGATAGGCGGCGGCCTCGCCTGGGGTTCAGTCGTTCTTAGATGGTAACAATGGTACGAATTTCAATCAAATGTTGTGCGATTTCGTTCAAGCTGCTAAGCTAACTTTATTTCATGAAACAAACGGGTTGTTATTGACTCCGAAATTCCTGTGGACCTACACTGGAGCAAACTAAGGTGAGAATGATGGTAGAAAAAACTTTGACCCGAATGGATCTCAGTGAAGCGGTCTTTAACGCCGTTGGGCTGTCAAAGAACGAAAGCGCCGATTTGGTGGAAAATGTTCTGAAACACATGGCAGATGCACTTGTTGACGGGGAACAAGTTAAAATCTCCTCCTTTGGTACTTTTAGTGTCCGCAACAAGACAGAACGTGTTGGCCGCAACCCGAAGACCGGCGAGGAAGTAACGATAGAGCCGCGGCGTGTCCTGACGTTCCGTCCCTCTCATCTGATGAAAGATCGGATTGAGACAGGAAACAAGCGCTAAGGAGACAGCGCCGCTATGGTGAAATCTGCAGACGCCTTTCGAACGATCCGTGAAGTGTCTGATGTCCTAAAAACACCGGCACACGTGCTGCGATTTTGGGAAAGTAAGTTTTCCCAAATCAAGCCACTCAAGCGGGCCGGCGGGCGACGTTATTATCGCCGTGCTGATATAGAGCTGATATCAGGTATTAAGAAACTACTGCATGACGATGGGGTTACGATTCGTGGCGTGCAGAAAATCCTGCGNGAACAGGGTGTAAAACACGTTGCNGCCCTGCAANGTGGGCTTGACCAAGAAACCGATGTGCCGACGGTACCATCCGAAAAGGTAACAAAAATTGCCCAGCGTCTCATCGTCGAACACGATGCGATTAAATCCAATGATATCAACAAAAATAAACAAAAAAACATCCCTGAAACTGTTGAAACCAGCACTCAAATCATCCCGGATTCCGGCACTGACGCGGGTCGTAACACGGGCACCGGATCAGCACCTCGCAACACCGAGCCCGTAACTGAGATTGGCAGTCAAATTTCATTGTTTGATGATTTGCCGCTGTCCCCAAACCCGTCTGCGAAGGGGGAAAAGAGCAGCCACAGAAAACCTGCCGAGCCGGTTGTAATGACATCAAGCGGACCGGACACCAAACCTTTGAATGACAACGAACTGGTGCCTGAAATCGCAGCACAANTGGTCCGGAACACACCCNGTGAAAATAGTGGCGAAGCGGCAGAAACACCCAAGCCAGATGCCACAGGAGCCACGGGCACAGAACCCACATATGCCGGGGCCGGCCCCTTACACTATCTGGCTGACATCAGCGATTTGCGGCCGGGGCAGGAAGAAGCCCTGCCAAAACTGCGCGACCGGTTGAACGATATTTTTCCCAATGCCGAATAATGGTACCCGGGCNTAAGGTTTTTGATTTAGCGCTTGCCACCTGCCTCAAAAGCAGTACAACCCGTGCATCGTCGGGCTATAGCGCAGCCTGGTAGCGCGTCCGTCTGGGGGACGGAAGGTCGCAGGTTCGAGTCCTGCTAGCCCGACCACTTTTCCGGTGGCAACCGACGAATCTCACGTTTACCAAAGCTGTATTTNTTCAGCCAAGTCAGCGGTGATCCCGGATCTTAGTGTGGTTTGCGCCCTTATTTGCGCGAATACAACGCGCAAATTTCATCTCTAACGATAAAAATTTGGATCCNAATGCAATTATCTGGCGGACCNACCCTCCGGGCCTTGCGATTGATTCGGCACCGCTCGNCCTATCTTGAAACCTTCAATTATACGCATTGGGCCCGATCCTGCTTGCTTTCTTTCAGCAGCTATGTGCCGGCAACATTTCCGATTTTCGACTTTGTGAAAACCGATATAGCATGTTTTATATTTGCTCATCTAAGACGTTTTTTATCTTCACAATCCAAGGCTGATGACCCGCAGCTTTCTAACATGTGCAAATCCGAGCTTGTGGCAAATCCAAAATAAAACGATGAACAGCAAGATTGATTTCTCCAAAAAAGGTGCAACTGGCAAAGTCAAAATTTGACTGATAAAGATTTTTAAATTCCCAGCGGAAAACGCCCTCTGTCGCAGTATCAGATGCTTGACCAGATCTCTTAATGGCACGCGC
>NYVC01000093.1 GCA_002684375.1 Marinovum sp. | reverse complement strand
CTCTCAAAAGCGGGTTTGGATTTGTTCAATATCACCGACAGTAGTTTTAAGGTGCAGAAACTGGCGGATGTCGCTTTGGCCAAGGAAAGCGTCAAGAGATGCTATCACGGTCCAATGCCGGTGCATGGTGAGACCGTAAAAGTAGACGACATAACCCAGCTGTTCGCATCAGTGCCGCCACAAGACCCCTAAAGATGCGCCGCAAACACCGCCAGCACCTGTTCATACACCGGCCGTTTGAACGGCACGATATTGTCGGCCAGTTGATCCACCGCCAGCCATTGCCAGTTTGAAAACTCTTGATGTTCGGTGGCAATATCAACGTCGTTATCGGTGCCTTTGAACCGCATCAGAAACCATTTCTGGCTCTGGCCCCGATAGCGCCCCTGCCATAGTTTTGCCACCAGATCGGCGGGCAGGTCATAGGTGATCCAATCGTCGGAGACCGCCACGATCTCAACCAGATCCGGACGCACGCCGGTTTCTTCGTGCAACTCGCGCAAGGCCGCGGTGCGCGGATCCTCGCCCGGGTCAATACCGCCCTGTGGCATTTGCCACGCCGGTGTGCGGTTGTCCAAACGCTGGCCAACAAAAACTTTGCCTGCCGCATTAAGCAGCATCACCCCAACGTTTTCACGATAGGGCAATGCGGCGATAGCGTCAGCTGTCAGACCGCCAGCGGTCAAATCACCTGCGGTCATTTTGGCGCCAAGGCCGACAGACCTTTGAGAATATCAATCGCATAGGCCATCTGATAATCATCCTTACGCAGTTTTGCGGCGGCTTCGGCCTTTTCGCGATCAGCCTCGATCTGCAGAATTTCATCCTCGGTCAGACTGTCATTGTTGAGACTGCCACGCAAATCAGCTTCAGACCGGCTGCGACGGGGGGTGTCTGTCGCCTCTTCGTCGTCTTCAGCCACCCGTCGCGGCTGTTCAACAATAATATCAGGCGAGATGCCAAGCGCTTGAATCGAGCGGCCCGACGGGGTGTAATAGCGCGCCGTGGTCAACTTCATCGCACCACTGCCCCGCATCGGCATCACCGTCTGAACCGAGCCCTTACCAAAGCTCTTGGTGCCCACGACGATGGCACGGCGGTGATCCTGCAGCGCCCCAGCGACAATTTCAGAGGCTGAGGCCGAGCCCCCATTGATCAACACAACCAACGGTTTTTGCTGGGCCAGATCACCGACCGTGGCGTTGTGGCGGTCGCCATTTTCGGGGTCACGACCCCGGGTGCTGACGATTTCACCCTTGTCGAGAAACGCGTCCGAGACCCGAATTGCCTGTGTCAGCAACCCGCCGGGATTGTTGCGCAGGTCCAGAATAAAGCCATTGACCAGATCAATGCCGCCGGCGGCCTCGATCTGCTTTTCGATACCAGCTTCAAGGTTGCTATAGGTCTGGTCGTTAAAAGTGGTGACGCGCAGGACCACGCTCTCACCCTCGACACGGGTGCGCACAGCGGTGAGTTTGATGGTGTCGCGAATAATGGTGACATCAAACGGCTCATCCTCGCCTTCCCGTACCACGGTGATGACAATCTCAGAGCCGACCACACCGCGCATCATGCCGACCGCTTCATCAAGGCTGAGACCCAGAACGCTGTCACCGTCAACATGGGTGATGAAATCCCCCGCCTCAATACCGGCCTCATCAGCCGGGGTGTCGTCGATCGGCGAGACGACTTTAACAAAACCCTCTTCTTGGGTGACTTCGATGCCAAGACCACCAAATTCGCCCCGGGTCTGAACCCGCATATCGGCGGCGTCTTCTGGTGAAAGATAACTGGAATGTGGATCAAGCGAACTGAGCATACCGTCAATGGCCGCCTCAATCAGATCTGCAGCATCAACCTCTTCGACATATTGCCCCCGAATTCGTTCAAAAATATCGCCAAACAAGTCCAGTTGCTGATAGATATTGGCTTTCTGGCTATTTTCTTGGGCTAAAAGCGGCCCAGCGACCTGCGTTGTAACAAGCGTTCCAGCCAAAACACCGCCAGCAATGGCCATGACGATTTTGTTCATATGTTCAATCCTTCTGTGATGTGAACCAGTCTAGCGGGTCCACCGGAGTATCCCCCTGCCGTACCTCTATATAGAGTGTTTCTGTGCGATCAATTCCAGTTCCATCGCGCGATTGTGATAATATGGCATCTAATTGTGGGGTTTGCCCTCCCATCAAACCCAACGGGCTACCCGCTGGCACAACCTGTCCAATCTTGCCATAAACCTGCGCCAGCCCAGCCAAAACGAACAGCGTATCTTTCTGTGGTTCTAAAATAAGCACTTGTCCATAGTCAAGCAAAGGCCCCCGATAGCGGATCGTCGCTGCCGTGGGTGCGGTAACCAGCGCTCGGGGCCGGGTTGCCAAAACAATGCCCGGACGCACCACGCCCGCGGCATCAGCCTCGTCTTTGAGCCGCAACAGCTGGCCCCGAACCGGCATCGCAAGCCGACCCTTTTGTCCGGCAATATCCGGCAGCGCCGTTGTCATCTCCTCAGTGGCAATCAACCCGACACTGTTGGCAAAGGCCGCCAAGGTCTCGGTTGCGGCAATCAACACAGCGGTCTTCAGCGGATCCTCGACAAAGCGCTGCGGCAAATCCCGGCGTCCAGACATCGCCTGGCTCAATTTGGTCCGTGCCAATTGTGCACCAACCAAGCCTTTCTGCATATGGTTTGAGGCCTGCTGTTGTAACTGGCGCAACGCAGTTACCTCGTCCAGATCTCGGCGCAATGCCTGCGCCTGCGCCTGCAAGCCCGGTGTAACATCCGCCAACAACATTGCCGAACGGGCGGTTTTAACCGGACCGGAAGGATGCAGCAAAACCGTCGGTGCGGGCGAGCGCACGATTGTTTGCAACACGCCAAGCAACCGAGAAATACCATCCTCACGACGGTTTATTTCCTGCGTCATCCGCGCCTCACGGAGCGCGACTTGGCGCAATCCCACCCGCATGGCAGCCAGACCGGCCTCATAGCCTTTTACCGCAGCGCTCAACGCCTTGACCCGGTCGCGCGCAGTCTCGGCATAGACAAGCGCAACCGCCGCATCCTCAAGCACCGCCACCGCGGCTGCAGCCGCTTGCCGAGGGTCCGTGTCAGCGCGGGCCGTCGGGCTAAGCAGCAAAAGCACAATAAAAGTCAGGGCGCGCATAAGGGTTTCATCTCGCGATCAATGTCTTTCCTGTCATTTCGGGTGGTTTGGGCAAATCCATCAACTCGAGCAGGCTGGGTGCCAGATCGGCCAAACAGCCATCATTCAGCGTCGCGCCCTGCGGGCCTCCTACCAAGATCACCGGCACAGGGTTAAGCGTATGAGCGGTGTGGGCACCCCCAGTTTGGGGATCCACCATAACCTCGCAATTGCCGTGGTCTGCGGTCACAATCAAGCTGCCTTGCCCCTTTTCAATCGCCTCGACAACACGGCCCAAACCCCGATCAACGGCCTCACAGGCCTTGATTGCGGCGTCCAGATCGCCAGTGTGGCCCACCATGTCGGGATTGGCGTAATTTGCCACAATCAGATCATAGCCCTTTGCAATGGCCGCCACCAAAGCATCTGTCACCTCAACCGAGGACATTTCGGGCTGCAGGTCATAGGTTGCAACTTTTGGCGAAGCGGGCATGAGCCGGTCCTCGCCCCCTTCGGCAAGTTCGACCCCACCATTCAGGAAAAAGGTCACATGCGGATATTTTTCGGTCTCGGCCAAACGGAATTGCCGTTTGCCGTGCTGGGCCACCCAAGCGCCCAAGGTATTCACAATTTTTTGTTTGGGATAGCAGACAGTCATAAAACTATCGTGGTGGCTGGAATAACCGACCATGCCAAGACATCCCGACAGCTTTGGTCGCGTACCGACATCAAATGCATTGAACGCGGGGTCAGCCAACGCACTGAGAATTTCCCGCGCCCGATCAGCGCGGAAGTTCAAACAAAACAAACCGTCTCCCTTGGCAATCCCATCATAGCCCGCAATCACCGTTGCGGGTATGAACTCGTCACTGATATCCTGCGCATGAGCCTGCGCAACTGCCGCAGTGCCAGAGGCGGCGAAAACGTCCGATTTTGCGTGTACAATCGCGTCATAGGCTGATTGAACCCGCTCCCAGCGGGTGTCGCGATCCATGGCAAAATAACGTCCGATTACAGTGCCGATACGTGCCCCCTCTGGCAGGCTGTCGCACAGGTGTTGGATGAAACCATCCGCAGATCGCGGCGCCACGTCGCGCCCGTCAGTAATCGCATGCACAACCACCTGAATGCCGTTCGCCACCAACGCCTGAACCGCCGCCTTTAGATGGGTTATATGCCCATGAACACCGCCATCCGATACAAGACTGAACACATGGGCGGTGCCGGTGTTCGCGCCCACTTCAGCAGCGAACGCCATCAGGGGCTGATTCTGAAAAAAAGATCCATCTTCTATCGCCAGATCAATTTGTCCAAGATCCATCGACACAACCCGTCCGGCGCCAATATTGGTATGGCCGACTTCAGAATTGCCCATCTGACCGCTGGGCAAACCCACCTGTGGGCCATGGGTGATCAGCTGCGCATTTGGACATTGCGCCATTAGCCGATCAAAATTCGGCGTCTTGGCCAATGCAGGGGCATTACCAGCCCTGTCCGAGCGCACGCCCCAACCATCTAGGATGCACAACACAACAGGTTTTAGTTCGCTCATAAGCATACTCTTTCTTTTGTATCACGGGTTCCATCACATCACCGAACCCCAGACACACCACGCGACTATCGCGCCGGGACAACAGACCTGAATACCTCCTTACCGCCCCGCGCAACCGCAGTAAATTCCTGTTGAACGCAAATCTCGTATTTGCGCTCTTTGCGAGACGTGAATTATCCGCTAAGCACAGAAGAAACAAACGTGTATTCAAAAACGAGATTTGCAGAATGTCATTCAGGGTTTTATCCGCCTTTTTGATTACAGCTTTGACCCTTGCACCGGTGTCACAAGCGGCGCCTGTACAATTGGCGACCTCAAGCCCACCAGAACCGGCTCTGTTCACATCTAAGACGGAAAAAAACATCAACCACAAAGATGCACGCCTAGCACGCTGGGTCCGCAGCTTTCGGTACAGAGCACTGACCTCGGGCATACCTGCCATTACCTTTGAAGCAGCAATGCGCGATGTTCAATATTTGGAAAAAGTCATTGAACTGGACCGCAATCAGTCGGAATTCACCAAAACGATCTGGGACTATCTCGACATCGCAGTGGCCACAAAGCGCGTCACAAACGGCAAAACGGCCCTGGATAAATGGCACAGGACATTGCGTGAAATCGAGGACCGCTATCAGGTGGAAAAAGCGATCCTTGTCGCCATATGGGGATTGGAAAGCGCCTATGGCGAAAAACGCGGCGATATCCCGGTGATTTCCGCGCTCGCGACACTAGCCTATGACGGGCGTCGCGGCGCATTTTTCGAAGAACAGTTAATTACAGCCCTGAAGATTTTAAACAACGGTGATACGACCGTGCCCGGCATGGTCGGCAGTTGGGCCGGCGCCATGGGCCACACCCAGTTTATGCCAACTTCTTATCGCGACTATGCCGTAGATTTTACCGGCGACGGCAAGCGCGATATCTGGTCTGATAATCCAAGTGACGCGTTGGCCTCAACCGCCGCGTATCTTGCTGAATTTGGCTGGACCAAGGGCATGCCCTGGGGCGTTGAGGTTCGGCTGCCTGCAGACTTTAACTATGGGCTGGCGCAGCGGCGCATAAAAAAACGCCCCTCGGACTGGGCCCGCGCCGGGGTGGTCTCGGTGACTGGAAAGCCAATCCCCGATTACGGCAAAGCGGCAGTCTTGCTGCCGGCTGGTGCCAAGGGAGCCGCATTTTTAGTGTTTAAGAACTTTGAGGTTTTAGAAAATTACAACAGCGCAGACGCCTATGTCATCGGTGTTGGCCATTTGGCGGACCGGATCGCGGGCGGCTCAAAAATCAAGGCAAAATGGCCCCGTGAAGACCGGGCATTAAGCTTTGCCGAGCGACAGGAAATGCAGCGCCGTCTCACGTCAGCCGGTTTCAATACCCAGGGCATCGATGGCAAGATCGGGCCGTTAACCATCGCAGCAGTGCGCGCGTTTCAACGCCGCGTNGGCCTGCCCGCTGATGGGTATGCCTCTCTGCAGTTACTCGAGCGGTTGCGCCGCTAGGCACGTTCTGGGNTCCCTACAACCCCGAACGGCCCAGAACACCTCGACTTGTAAACCACCAAAGCCCATGGCAGTTTGGCGCAGAAACCAGACATGAGGCGGCAATGCAAACAGTGATCGACCCGGTGAGCCTTCAGNTGCCCCAGACCGTCGAGCCGCGCAACCCAGGGCAGGATTTTAACGCCGACTGGCTGCGCAATCTGCAGGCCAANACCTCGGCGATCGAACGCCGCGCCAAAACTCTGCCGGGNCGCCGTTCGGTGAAAAAAGACCATCAAGCCGCTTGGTTGTTAAAGGCGATNACCTGCATTGATCTAACCACANTATCGGGGGATGATACTGCCGAACGGGTNCAGCGGCTCTGTGCCAAAGCCCGCCNNCCACTGCGCGCCGATCTGTTGACCGCGCTTGACATGCCTCAGATCACCACAGGGGCAATTTGCGTCTACCACGAGATGATCAATCCCGCCNTTNCCGCGCTGTCTGGTTCGGGCATTCCAGTGGCCGCAGTCTCGACCGGNTTTCCCGCCGGACTATCGCCGTTTCACTTGCGCGTGGCCGAGATCGAACAAAGTGTCGCCGCAGGGGCAGACGAGATTGATATCGTGATCTCGCGCCGCCACGCACTGAGCGGCGATTGGCATGCGCTTTATGACGAGGTGCGTTCGTTTCGCGCCGCCGCCGGTCACGCACATCTCAAAACCATTCTTGCCACCGGTGAATTGGGCACGTTGCGCAACGTTGCCCGCGCCTCGATGGTGTGCATGATGGCCGGAGCNGATTTTATCAAAACCTCAACTGGCAAGGAAAGTGTCAACGCCACATTGCCAGTCTCTTTGGTGATGCTGCGCGCCATCCGGACCTATTTTGAGCGCACCGGATACCGCATTGGGTATAAACCCGCCGGTGGCCTGTCCAAGGCCAAAGACGCGCTGGTCTATTTGTCATTGATGAAAGAAGAGCTCGGCCTGCGCTGGCTGCAGCCCGATCTGTTCCGGATCGGTGCCTCGTCCCTGCTGTTAGATATCGAGCGGCAATTAGAACATCACGTCACCGGAGACTATTCAGCCGGATATCGCCACGCCCTCGGCTGATCAACCCGCCATCAGCTGATCAAAAAGATGCCCTTTGGGAATNAAAATATGACTGTAAAAACGATCTTTGAAACAATGGAGTATGGCACTGCCCCCGAATCTCCCGCCGAGGCTTTGGGGTGGCTGGCCGAAAGAGACGGGCGTTTTGGCCATTTCATAGATGGGGCGTTTACCGAACCAGCACCAGATTTTGACAGCCGCAATCCCGCATCCGGCGCGATTCTGGCNCGTTTGAGCACTGCCACTCAGGCGGATGTGGACCGCGCCGTNAACGCCGCACGCCGCGCCCAGCCAAAATGGGAAGCTCAGGGCGGACACGCCCGCGCCAAAGTGCTCTATGGGCTGGCGCGACTGTTGCAAAAACACGCACGCCTGTTTGCCGTGTTAGAAACGCTCGATAATGGCAAGCCGATCCGCGAATCCCGNGATATCGACACCGCGCTGGCGCAGCGCCATTTTTATTACCATGCCGGCATGGCGCAGCTTATGGCGTCCGAATGTCCCGGTCGGGTCGCATTGGGGGTCTGTGGACAGATTATCCCGTGGAATTTCCCGTTGTTGATGCTGGCGTGGAAAATCGCNCCAGCCCTCGCCATGGGCAATACGGTGGTGTTGAAACCGGCCGAATACACCTCTCTAACCGCTCTGCTTTTTGCCGATATCTGCCGCCAAGCCGCAGTACCGGACGGCGTGGTGAATATTGTCACCGGCGATGGCGGTGTCGGCGAAAAGATCGTCACNCACGCGGGTGTTGATAAAATTGCCTTTACCGGATCGACAGAGGTGGGGCGCCACATTCGCCACGCCACAGCCGGATCTGGCAAGGCCCTGACNTTGGAACTTGGNGGCAAATCGCCCTATATCGTATTCGATGACGCCGATCTGGATTCGGCCGTGGAAGGGCTGGTCGATGCGATCTGGCTCAATCAGGGACAAGTGTGCTGCGCCGGNTCGCGGTTGCTGGTGCATGAACCGGTCGCGGCAGCGTTTCATACCAAGGTCAAAGCCCGGATGGACAGGCTTAGGATCGGCGACCCAATGGATAAATCAATCGATGTCGGCGCAATTGTCGACCCAATCCAGCATGCCGCAATCACCCGCATGGTCAATGCCAACACAGATGGCGAGACCTATGTCACCGCGGCCGAAATCCCCGCAACAGGTTGTTTTTATCCCCCGACCCTGATCACCGGCCTGTCACCTTCAGCCACACTTATGCAGGAAGAGATTTTCGGCCCNGTGCTGGTGAGCACCACTTTCCGCACCCCCGCCGAGGCCGTGCAACTGGCCAATAACACCCGCTATGGACTGGCCGCAACACTGTGGAGCGAAAACATCAATCTGGCCTTGGATATCGCGCCCAAACTCGTGGCCGGCGTGGTCTGGATCAATGGCACCAACATGTTTGACGCCGCCGCAGGCTTTGGCGGGGTCCGCGAAAGCGGATTTGGTCGCGAAGGGGGTTGGGAGGGTTTGACTGCTTATACCAAACCCGCTGGTGCCAGTTCACCACTTGAGAAAATTCCTGCATTTTTAGCGAAAACTGACCCGTCTCCCAAACCGGATACTTCTATGGGTGTCGGGATGGATCGCACCGCAAAACTATATATCGCTGGCAAACAGTCGCGTCCCGATGGCGGGTATAGCCGCATCATGTACGACGCCGATGGCGCATCGCTGGGGCAGGCCCCGATTGCAAACCGCAAAGATATACGCAACGCTGTTGAGGCGGCACAGGCCGCCGCAGGTTGGGCCAAAACGACCGGCCATAACCGAGCCCAAATTTTGTATTTCATCGCTGAAAACCTCTCGGCACGCCACGCTGAGTTTGCCGCTAATATCGATCGGACGACAGGGGGAAACACCGGCCAACAAGAGGTCGAGGCCAGCCTTAGCCGTCTGTTCAGCTATGCCGCCTGGGCCGATAAATACGACGGGCAGGCCAAGGGTGTACCGATGCGGGGACTGGCGTTGGCACTGCATGAACCGGTGGGCGTACTGGCCGCATTTTGCGCCGATGACTGCCCACTGCTGGGATTGATCTCAGTTATGGCGCCGGCCATTGCGATGGGCAACCGATGCGTTCTTGTCGCCTCAGAGCCGTTTCCCCTGATTGCCACCGATTTTTACCAGATACTAGAGACGTCGGATCTGCCCGCTGGGGTGGTGAATGTCTTAACCGGCCCACACAATGATCTGGTCGGGCCGATCGCTGGCCATCTCAATCTGGATGCGGTTTGGAGCTTTTCCTCCTCGGACTTGTCGGCAAAAATCGAAGCCGCCAGTGCCGGAAACCTGAAACGCACCTGGGTCAACAACCGACAGGCCTGCGACTGGTTTGACCCCACCAACGAAGGACGCCATTTCTTGGCGGCCGCTACCGAAGTGAAAACCATCTGGGTGCCCTATGGCGAATGATCGATAAGGCGACGTGACGGAACGTTCCGACTGACAAAGCAATGAGTTTGCGCATAGTGACGCAGAGATTTCAGGAGACAGACAATGACAGACATCGTAATTCTGGGCGGCGCTCGCACCGCCATCGGTACTTTTGGCGGATCTCTGGCAGGCGTACCACCGATTGAGCTGGGAACCATTGCCAGCAAGGCCGCGCTCGCGCGTGCAGGGGTTGAGGGCGGACAGATCGGCCATGTGGCCTTTGGGCATGTCATCAATACCGAACCGCGCGATATGTATCTGTCTCGGGTTGCCGCCATGCAGGCCGGAGTGCCGGATGTAGCCCCCGCGATGAACGTCAACCGCCTGTGCGGTTCAGGCGCACAGGCGATTGTTTCAGTGGTCCAGTCGCTGATGCTGGGAGACGCCGATTTCGGCCTTGCCGGAGGCGCGGAAAATATGAGCCTCTCGCCTTATGTTGTGCAAGATCAGCGCTGGGGCGCAAAAATGGGCGATATCCGCACATTGGATATGATGCTCGGGGCGCTAAACTGTCCATTTGGCACCGGCCATATGGGGGTCACAGCCGAGAATGTGGCCGCAGAGAATGACATCAGCCGCGCCGCGCAGGACACTTTTGCCATGGCCAGCCAGACCCGCGCGGCCGCCGCGATCGAGGCGGGACGTTTTGCCGAACAAATCGTACCGGTCGAGGTAAAGGTCAAACGGCAGATGGTGGCGTTTGACACCGACGAACACCCCAAGGCGACCTCAGTCGACGCTCTGGGCAGCCTGCGGGCGGTGTTTCAAAAGGATGGTTCAGTGACGGCGGGCAATGCCTCGGGCATCAACGATGGCGGTGCAGCCATTGTTCTTGCACGGGCCGATGCCGCAGAAAAAGCCGGGCTGAAACCGCGCGCCCGCATCCTTGGGTATGCCCATGCCGGCGTGCGGCCCGAGGTGATGGGCATCGGTCCGATCCCCGCTGTTAAAATTCTTATGGAACGCACCGGCCTGAGTATTGCTGATTTCGATGTGATCGAATCAAACGAAGCCTTTGCCGCTCAAGCCTTGGCCGTCAACAAAGCGCTTGGTCTCGACCCCGAAAAGGTAAACCCTAACGGCGGCGCAATTGCGCTGGGCCATCCGGTCGGGGCAACGGGTTGTATTCTGGCGGTTAAAGCGCTGTATGAACTGGAACGGACAGGCAGCAAAACCGCGCTTGTCACCATGTGTATCGGTGGCGGTCAGGGCATCGCGATCGCATTGGAGCGGCTGTGAAACCCCGGTGCATCCGCCCCCACAGGGTGCACCCAATCCGGTAGCAGTGCATTTGTTGTGCAAACAACCGGTCAACTCGGGTCAACTGCTTGGCGTCAGAATGCGCGTCACGTTTGGCACCACTCAAGCTGGTTGACCGCGGGCTGACACCCCCCGTGCCACAACCGCGTCTGACAAANATATTTCGAGATTTTAGGCTTCGGGATAGTCGCGCAAAAACACCCACTTCTGCGCATCTGACTGATCTGGCACATAGGCGTACCCACCGCTGTCGAAATCTTTCAGTCCTTCAGGATCGGTCAACCGGCGCTGGACGATGTAACGCGCCATCGCCCCGCGGGCCTTTTTGGCATAAAAGCTGACGATCTTTGCCTGTCCGGCGCGGCGCTCCTTAAACACAGGCGTGATGACTTTCGGTGACAGGGCAGCCAGATCGACCGCCCCGAAATACTCTTGCGACGCACAATTGACCAAAACGTCTGTACCGGTTTCAGCAGCCTGTGCATTCAGGGCCTGCGACAGCTGATCGCCCCAATAGGCATACAGCGTCCCGCCTTTACCAGTTTTCAACCGGCTGCCCATTTCCAGACGGTAGGGTTCGATCGCATCCAGAGGACGCAAAACCCCGTATAAACCCGAAAGAATTCGCAGATGCTGCTGCGCCCAAGCCATTTCATCGGCATCCAATGACCCCGCCTCAAGCCCCTGATAGGTATCGCCGGCAAACGCCAATGCAGCGGCTTTGGTCTCCTGTGATCCAAAGGCGGCAAACCGTTCGGCATTAAGCTGCGCCAAATTAACGCTCAAACCCATCAGTTTTTGCAAATCGGTAATGCTCAACGCGCGCGCAACCCCTGCCAATTCTTCGGCGTGGCGCGCGAATGCCGGTTCGGTCACGCTTATACCTTGTGCGGGTTCCATATTTAGTTTTTTGGCAGGTGACACAACGACCAGCATATCTATCTCCTTGATCAATGCATGGTATTTAGCGCGCCTGTTGCAAAACGTCCAGAAACGCATCGCCAAAGCGTTCCGCGCGCCGGTCTCCCAAGATCGCCGTCACATTGCTCAGGTCGGGCGCGTGCAGCGCGGCAATTTTTGCCACGAGGGCCGCCGAGCAACTCAGTGGTTTTTCCGTGCCACACGCCCCCTGCATCAATCTGGCCTGCGCCTGCATCAAGCGGTCATAGACGTTACCTGCTTCACTTCCCGCCAGTTTGCGCCTCTTGGGATGCATCTGTGCGGCATCTCCAGTGATAATCTGCAAAAAGGCGGCACCGTAACTCTCTAGTTTTTTTGCACCGATACCACCAATGCCCGCCATTTGATCCAAGCTCTCGGGTCGGGTCTCGGCCATTTCAATCAAGGTGCGATCGGTGAAAATAATATAGGCGGGCACCCGAGCGGCCTCGGCCAGCGCCCGCCGCTTGGCCTTGAGGGCTGACAATAACGGCGCATCCTCGTCATTGACCATCGCCTTCACTGCAGGCCGTCGGGTCGCCTTGCGCAGGCTGTCACGACGCAGGGAAATTCGGGCCTCATCGCGCAAAATCGGACGGGCCGCTTCGGTCATGCGCAAGGCACCGTGGCGTTCGGGGTCCGGACGGATCAGGTCATGTCCCATCATTTGTCGAAACACCGCCTGCCATTGCGACCGACCCAGATCCCGCCCCACGCCGAAGGTCGGCAGACCCTCGTGGCCGCGCGCGCGGACTTTGTCTGTGGCATTACCGGTCAGGATATCAATAAGATGACCGGCACCGAAATACTCGCCCGTGCGCAAAATTGCCGACAGCGCCTTGCGCACCGCCTCGGTGCCGTCAAAAATCTCGGGGGGCGTATCGCATAAATCACATGACCCGCAGCGCACCTCGGTTTCGCCAAAATATCCCAATAGGTTTTTGCGCCGACACTCAAGCGCTTCGGCCAGACCCAGCAATGCATTCAGGCGACCGTGATCAGCGGCCCGTCGCTCAGGTGGCGCCAAGCCTTCGTCGATCTGTGTGCGGCGCAGGCGAATGTCATCAGCGCCATATAGCGTCAGCGTTTCCGCAGGCCCACCGTCACGACCGGCGCGCCCGATCTCTTGATAATAAGCCTCGATCGATTTTGGCAAATCTGCGTGGGCAACCCAGCGAATATCAGGTTTGTCGACGCCCATACCAAAGGCAACCGTTGCCACCACGATCAACCCGTCCTCGACCGCAAAGCGGCCCTCGATATGCCGACGGTCATCGGCGGCCATGCCACCATGATAAAAACACGCGGTATGCCCCGCCGCCAACAAGGCCTGTGACAGCGTTTCGGTTTTGGCCCGCGTACCACAATAAACAATGCCAGACTGACCTTTGCGAGTGGCTGCAAAATCTAAAATCTGTCCCCTCGGACCGTCTTTGGCCACAAAGGCAAGATGAATGTTGGGGCGGTCAAAGCCGCGCAAAAAGGTCGCGGGCGGAGCCCCGTCAAACAGCCGGGTGACAATCTCTTGTTGTGTCTCGGCATCCGCCGTGGCGGTAAAGGCCGCAAGCGGCACATCCAAAGCGCGCCGCAACTCACCAATACGCAAATAATCAGGGCGGAAATCATGCCCCCACTGGCTAACACAATGGGCTTCGTCAACAGCGATCATCTGCACGTTTGCCCGGCGCAACAGGTTGATGACCCCCCCGGCTGCCAATCGCTCGGGGGCCATATAAAGTAACTTCAGCGACCCAGCATCAAGACTTGCAAATACTTCATCGGTCTCGTCTTGGGTGTTGCCAGAGGTCAACGCGCCGGCGGCGACGCCCGCCTCTTTTAATCCGCGCACCTGATCGCGCATCAGGGCAATCAACGGCGAAATCACCACAGTCAACCCGTCACGCACCAGCGCCGGCAATTGAAAGCATAAGGATTTCCCCCCCCCCGTGGGCATAATTGCCAACACGTTATGGCCGTCGGTCACGGCATCAACGATTTCTTCCTGTCCGGGACGAAAGCTGTCGAACCCGAAGACCGTGTTTAAAAGGGCGGCTGCGCCTGACATTAGACACCTTTTCCAGGCTTTATTTTTACTGCTGGAAGAGGTGTCTCACAGACCGAATCGGGGAACAAGCAAATTAATAGAAAGACGCCATATTATTCTGGATGATAATCCGCGCCGCATAGAGCCCCAGCAAGGCCACCAATGGCGCAAGGTCCAGTCCGCCCATCTGCGGTAGAAAATCCCGAATACGGCTGTAGGCCGGCTCTAAAATACGATTGAGGCCATACCAGATTTGGGCGACAAACTGTTGATGTAGGTTTAAGACCTGGAAATTAATCAGCCAGCTCATAATCACATGCGCGATGACGAAAAACCACATCACGTCTAAAATCACCATTAGGATTTGCATCAGCGACAGCATATTTATCGGCCCTTTCGTGAAGTGTTACGTCTCAAATAGTAAGGAACTATAAAAACTGCAAGGCTGCCTTGTGGTGGCGGTGCATTCGGTCAATCTTGACAACAACCAAAAGGGACAACTCACCGCAAATTTTTATTTATGCAGAGCTATCAAGAGGCGGATCAACTCTTGCAAAATAGCCGGATGTCAGGGCCATAGCCGCGACCTTACAGCACGTCTAGTGAGGCGCAGTAATTTTAGTAAACAGGTGAAAAATACCCTCTAAAGATATCCCATCATTCCATCCGCTGGCACATTTTAGAAAACACAGGTACCTCCCGGCTGCCTTGGCGGACATTTGATCAAAAATCGTAGCGNNCCTCAGGCGCGGCCAGTGGTAATTCTGNCCTCTGGGCAANCATTCAAGGCTTTTAGGNATTAGGTTGGGCNTTGGCCCGCTTTCGCTTGGTTTGANTTCACANTCCACTTGGGTAGAACCCATATTCCATAGGGGCGCAAAAATTTTGCTTGTGTTACCCTTTAAACCACTATCTTTTCCAAACTTAAGCAAAACGGATTGGCCATGAAAGCTGCACGGAAAAAACTATGGGGCTGGTACTTTTTTGACTGGGCGACGCAGCCTTATTCAACACTCATGCTCACATTCGTATTTGGTCCGTTTTTCGCCACCATTGCCTCAGAAGTTTACATGGGGTCTGGTTTGGCCGAGCAGGCCGCAGACGCCAAAGCACAAAGCCTTTGGTCGCTGTGCCTGACAATAGTCGGGCTGATCGTCGGATTTGGCGCGCCATTTATGGGCGCCGTGGCAGATGTCACCGGGCGCAGGTTGCCCTGGATTGTCGGCTTTTCCATCCTTTACATCGCGGGATCCATGTCACTTTGGTGGACCCAACCCGATGGATCAAACATGCTGTGGATGCTTTGTGCTTTTGGGGTCGGCTTTATCGGGGCCGAATTTGCACTAATTTTTACCAACGCCCAATTACCTAGTCTTGGGCCCACAAAGCTTATTGGAAAAATTTCCGGTACCGGTTTCGCCTTTGGCTATATCGGCGGTCTGGTGTCTTTGGTCATCATGTTGCTTTTCTTTCTAGAACAACCCTCAGGCAAAACGCTTTTCGGCATCGATCCGGCATTTGGATTGGATGCAGCGCAACGCGAAGGCACGCGCTTTGTCGGCCCTCTGACTGCGGCTTGGTTTTTAATTTTTATGATCCCATATTTCCGTTCAGTGCGTGACACCCCAAAAGACCCGAGCCCAGATCGTGTTTATCAGGCTTTAGGTACGCTGGTTGAGACCCTGAAAGGCTTGCGTCACAAAATCAGCCTCTCGGCCTATTTAGGATCTTCAATGTTCTATCGTGATGCGCTCAACGGTCTGTACGGTTTTGGGGGCACCTATGCGGTCTTGGTCCTGAACTGGGAACTCACCTATCTTGGGGTTTTTGGCATCATTAGCATTATTGCGGCCGCACTATTTTGCTGGGTCGGTGGCAAGATTGACGCCTATACTGGCCCAAAACCTCTGATTATCATCACCATCTGGAGTTTGATCGCAGTGTGTCTCACCGTGGTTTGCATGACTAGGGAACAGATATTCGGCTTCGCACTGCCCGAGGGATCAAATCTGCCGGACATTATCTTTTTGTGCTGTGGCATCATGATCGGTGGCATGGGGGGCATCCTTCAATCAGCCAGCCGCACAATGATGGTGCGCCACACAGATGCCGAAAACGCCACCCAAAATTTTGGCTTATTTGGCTTGTCGGGGCGCGCAACCGCCTTTATGGCCCCCGCATTGATTGCCTTGGTCACAACGCTGTCAGGCAGTGCCAGAATAGGTGTCTCGCCTTTAATTCTATTATTCTTGCTTGGACTTTTCCTGCTGAGATGGGTGCAGCCCAAAGGCGACCAAGAGGGATGTGCATAATGCTGACGACATCCCGACACCGCCTTTTGATCTGTGCGAATATCATGCCCGTACTGGCGTGGTCTGTCCTCGCAAAAACAGTGCTGTTCGGGGCTGTACTGTTCGGGACTGTACTGTTCGGGACTATCCTGACGCCATCGATCGCTTTGGCCGCACCAAAAGAAGCCCGTCACCTTTTCGGGGCAACAGCCAAGCCAACACAAAATCGCACAGCGGCGGCCTATGGCAGTTATGCAAAAGGCTGTTTGGCCGGTGCGGTACGCCTGCCGGAAACTGGGCCACACTGGCAGGCAATGCGATTGTCGCGCAACCGCAACTGGGGACATCCTGACGCAATAGCTTTCATCAAAACCCTTGCGCGCAAAGCCGCGAGCGAACCGGGCTGGAACGGGCTATACATCGGCGACATCTCACAACCACGCGGCGGGCCAATGATCAGCGGCCACCGCAGCCATCAACTGGGTCTGGACGTTGATATCTGGATGCGCCGCGCCCATAACCTCGCCTTGAGCAAAGACGCCCGTGAATCAATTTCCTCGGTGTCGATGCGCCGCAAAAACGGTGCCTTTATCAATAAAAACTGGACAACGGCCCATCACAACATTCTCAAGGCAGCGGCGCAAGACCCCAAGGTGGCGCGGATTTTCGTGTTTCCCGGCGCCAAAGTCGCAATGTGCAACACCGCCCGCGGCAACCGCAGCTGGCTGCGCAAAATACGGCCTTGGTGGGGGCATCACGAACATTTTCACGTGCGCTTGCGCTGCCCCAAAAACATGGCGAGTTGCCAAAACCAAGCCGCTCCCCCACCCGGGGACGGCTGCGAAGGGGCGCAGGCTTGGGTCAATGACATTTTAAATCCCCGCCCCGTGGACCCCAATGCTCCCAAGCCAAAACCGCGCCGGGAATATATGTTGAAAGATTTACCCCGCCAGTGTGCGACGGTGCTCAAAGCGCCCTGAATATTTGATTATTCCAAGCGACAACTTGGGCATCAGCCCTCAGGCGTGAGCAAAATTTGCATGCCGGCACCAATGGCTCGAAAATGTTTTGACAAATCCGCCAACTGTGGCATCCTGTGACAGATAGAAATTTTTGAAAGGAGGTGGTCCAGTGTCTAAAGAGGTATTGGAGAACGGTGTCGGAACAGTACAGGAGGCACAGCGTTAAGGCAGCCCTTGATGTTGATAAATTCTGTATTGGTGCAGGTCTAACCGGCCCCACCTCCGGAATTCTCGAAAGGTCGTCCGCCATGCGGGCGGCCTTTTTTAGTCTTAAGTTTTTAGTCTTAAGGACTTTGGTTTTTGGTCAGGCTGAGCTAAAATTATTCTCAAACAAGCAAGGCTGACGATCCTATGCGCATCACCGATGACATCACGCTGGCCGATTGGGAGTTGAGCGAACAGTTTATGCGCGCCAGCGGACCGGGCGGGCAAAACGTAAACAAGGTCTCATCCGCGGTGGAATTGCGCTTTGAGGCGGCGCGGTCACCGGCTCTGACCCCAGCGGTTAAAACCAGGCTCAAACGTCTTGCCGGCCGTCGTTGGACCGTCGATGGCGCGTTGGTGTTGCAATGCGATGAAACCCGCTCGCAGGCACGCAACCGCGAGATCATCCGTCAAAGACTAACCGAATTGATCCGCAAGGCACTGGTGGCGCCAAAGCGCCGGGTGGCAACCCGCCCGACCCTCGGCAGCCAGAAACGGCGTCTAAAAGCCAAAAAGGTGCGGAGCGCGGTCAAAGCCGGGCGCGGCGCGGTTGCACCCGACCACGACGCATAGANCCTCNCGCGGTNTGGTGAAAATAAGCGATGTAACAAAAGAACTGTACAGAAATTTCTCGATATTCTGTGCTTGTTGTAATCTGTGTGTGTTGTAAAAAGAAATTGCCCCATGANCGTAAAAGGATACGTGACCATGCGTCTGATACTCACAGCCTGCCTCAGCCTGCTCTGCACATTTGGCNNCGCCCGTCCCGGTGCNGCAGAGCTNAGCNCCGCAGAGGTCAAACAACTGGCGTTGGAAGCGATCCTTGAAAACCCCGAAATCATCCGGCAAGCCATCGATCTGTTGCGGCAAAATGACAAAGCCGCCGCCGCCGTAAAATCGCAGGCGCTTCTGCAAAACGAACGTGCCCGATTGGAACGCGATCCCAACGCCCCACTGCTCGGCAATCTAGACGGCGACGTCACAATCGTNGAATTTTTTGATTACAACTGTCCCTATTGCAAACGCGCCACGGCTGAACTCAACACCCTGTTGGCACAAGATGCCAACGTGCGGGTTGTATTGAGGGAATGGCCCATACTGGGCGAGGCCTCGGTCTATGCCACACGCGCGTCTCTAGCAGCGCGCAAGCAAGATAAATATGCCAAATTTCATCAAGCTTTAATGGCGGCAAAAGGCCGCTTAGCGCCCGCAAATGTCATGGCCATCGCAAAGGCAATCGGTCTTGATACAGCCCGTCTGCAAGCCGATATGCAGGGTCCTGAAATCGATCAACACATCGAAACTTCGATGCAGCTTGCGCAAGCGCTTAATTTCTCAGGCACTCCAGCCTATGTTATTGGCAGTGCGCTGGCGCCAGGAATGGTATCGGCCGATGATCTCCAGGACATGGTGACACAGGCGCGCGACGCACAGTGAATTGCACCCCGGAAAATAACGCTCTCAGGCGATTTGCATCGCTTGGTCCGGAAGACCCCCAAGCCCCCACAGCAAANAAATGGCTATACATTGGTCATTTTTGACTTTAGGGCCAGCGGGCAGCCGTCGGATTGTTATGGGATATCTTAGCGGCGCACCGGACGCCCCAGTTGGGGAGGAAAGCAGACCCGGCCGACTAATNCCCTAATGACGAAAGCATATAAATTGATTCAAACCTTATCAGACGCCCTGGCTCAACAGGGCTATGACACNCTTACGCCCGTGCAAGAGGCTGTGTCAGATCCTGCACTTGAGACCACAGATCTTTTGGTNTCGGCGCAAACCGGATCGGGCAAGACCGTCGGTTTTGGCTTGGCCATCGCGCCCAATCTTTTGGCAGACAGCCTACAGTTCACCNCAGCAGGTGCACCGCTGGCGCTGGTGATCGCCCCGACACGGGAACTTGCATTGCAGGTTAAACGCGAATTGGCCTGGCTCTANGCCAAGGCCGGCGCGGTTTTGGCCTCCTGCGTGGGAGGGATGGATATGCGCGATGAACGGCGCGCACTGGCGCGAGGCGCNCATATCGTTGTCGCCACACCGGGGCGGCTGCGCGACCATATTCAACGCGGATCNCTTGACATGACCGCATTGCGGGCCGTGGTGCTGGACGAAGCAGACGAAATGCTCGACCTNGGCTTTCGAGAGGATCTTGAGTTCATTTTGGGCGAATCCCCCGAAAACCGCCGCACTTTGATGTTTTCGGCCACAGTACCGCGCGCAATCGCCACTCTGGCCCAGCATTATCAAAAACAGGCGGTTCGGATCGCCACCGCCAGCGAAACCAGCCAGCACAGCGATATCGAGTATCGCGCGTTGNGCGTGGCCATGCGCGACACCGAAAACGCCATCATCAACGTCTTGCGCTATTACGAGGCTCCGAATGCCATCGTGTTTTGCAACACCAGAGCCATGGTCAACCGGCTGACAACACGGTTCTCAAACCGCGGCTTTTCGGTTGTGGCGCTATCGGGAGAATTGACCCAGAACGAGCGCACNCATGCGCTGCAATCCATGCGGGACGGGCGGGCGCGGGTCTGTGTGGCCACAGATGTCGCGGCACGGGGTATCGACCTGCCCAATCTTGAATTGGTGATCCATGCAGAATTGCCAACAAATTTTGAAACACTGCTACACCGCTCAGGGCGCACCGGCCGTGCCGGTCGTAAAGGCGTCAGCACATTAATTGTGCCCGCCAAAAGCCGCAACAAGGCCCAGCGCCTGTTGAAAATGGCAAAAGTCACGGCAGAATGGGCCGCGCCGCCTTCGGCAGATGAGGTGACAGAACGCGATCAAGTTCGCCTGCTGGACGACCCAACATGGCAAGAACCGGTTGCAGACAATGAACGTGATTTTGTCCAAAAATTAACCGAGCTTTATTCGGCCGATCAAATCGCTGCCGCCTATATGCGGCTTTATGCAGGGCGCACGTCTGCCCCCGAAGATCTGGATCCAGCCCCACAGGAAGAGGCGCGCAAACCACGTGCCGCCTTCGGTGCGTCGGTCTGGTTTGCCGTCTCGCAAGGCCGCGCCGACGGTGCCGAGCCAAGGCGCCTGCTGCCAATGGTGTGCAATGCCGGAAATATTACCAAAGACGATATCGGGGCGATCCGCATCCAGCAGAGCGAAAGCTTTGTCGAAATTCGCCAAGAGAGCGCCGCNGCCTTNGAAGCCGCAGTGGGGCCGGGCGGAAAACTTGAAGACAACATTCGCTTGCGCAAATTGGACAAAGCACCAGATCTGAGCCAGTCGCCGCGCGAACCGCGCGCCGATTATAAGGGCAAAAAGCCNTCATCCGGTCCGCGCTCTGCATCATCGCCACGGCCGCAATCGTCTTCACGGCCACAGTCCTCATCTCGGCCAAAGCCCGGGTCAAAATCCGGGTCAAAACCCGAGTCAAAACTCCGCGATGCGCGTCCTGACTTTAGCGAAAACCGCAAGCCTCGCGATGTGAAAACAGACCNCAGCAAACCCGATCCACGCCCAGAACGGACCCGTCCCGAAGGCGTGGTCGAGCCGCGTAAACCCAAAANNNCCGCAGGCNNAAANCCACAANCCGCACATAAAAAAGCGGNCTATTCCAATGACAAGCCCAAGGCGGCCCCGAAAGACGGGCCAAAACCNGGTGGATATAAGGATNAAGGCGGGGATCGCCCGAAAGGTAAATCCGAACCGCGGCCCAAGGGCAAAGAGGGCGGGTTTTCAAAGCCGCGCTCGGCGTCTGGTGCAACGGGCAAATCCAACAAGCGCAGCGGCACGGCCGCTGCACCAAGCGGTGGAGGCGATGCAGCCAAACGGTATCGCGCGGCGGCCAATGATACCTCAAAACGGTTTGTACCCCCCGGTGGCAAAGCCTCGGCAAGACCCCCACGCGCAGAGGGCAGCAAGGGCGCGGGAAAATTGCGCGTGTCAAAGGGACCAAACGCCGTGCCGCGGCGGCCTAAGTCAAATCAATAGCCAATAGATTTTTTAAGTATCATTACGCAGACAAAGACGTCTATTTGCATAA
>NYVC01000092.1 GCA_002684375.1 Marinovum sp. | reverse complement strand
AATGAAATACACTGAAGAACATGAATGGTTGCGTATCGAAGACGATTTGGTGGTGGTGGGCATCACCGATCACGCCTCGGCACAATTGGGTGATGTGGTTTTTGTCGAACTGCCCGAGGCTGGCACCACTGTAGCAAAAGACGAAGAGATTGTGGTGATCGAAAGCGTCAAGGCCGCCTCTGATATCCTGTCACCACTGGACGGAGAGATTGTAGAGGTCAATGAGGCGTTGGTCGCCACCCCCAGCATGGTCAATGATGATCCTTTGGGGGAGGGATGGTTTTTCAAACTAAAGGCCGCCGATCTGGGGCAGATGGATGATTACCTCAGTGAGGCCGGGTACAAAAAACTGATCGGCTGAGGTCTTGTGGCGACGGCATTTATGCACCGCGCAGTCTGCGGCGGTCGCCCACTGACCCGGTTTGTGCCGGTTGGCTAATTCAATGATTATGAACGGGAGGCTGTAATGCCCTTTAAACCGACAAATTACTTGCCCTACGATTTTGCCAATCGGCGCCATATCGGTCCGTCTCCAGACGAGATGGCGCAGATGCTGCAAACCGTTGGAGCGCCAGACCTCGCCGGCCTAATTGATGACACGCTGCCGGTATCGATACGGCAAGAAAAGCCGCTTGATTTTGGCAAACCCAAATCCGAGCGAGAACTATTGTATCATATGCGGGTCACGGCGTCTAAAAACAAGGTTCTGACCAGCCTGATCGGACAGGGCTATCATGGCACTGTTACCCCACCCGTGATTCAGCGCAATATTTTGGAAAATCCGGCTTGGTACACCGCATATACCCCTTATCAGCCAGAGATATCCCAAGGCCGTCTNGAGGCCTTGTTGAACTATCAAACGATGGTAAGCGACTTGACCGGGTTAGAGATTGCCAACGCCTCGCTGCTGGATGAGGCCACGGCCTGTGCCGAGGCGATGACCATGGCGCAGCGGGTGNCTAAATCGAAAATGAAGGCGTTTTTCATCGATGAAAATTGTCACCCACAAAATATCGCAGTGATGCAAACCCGTGCGGCGCCACTGGGTATTGAAATTTTTATTGGCGCCCCTGAAACTTTGGATGCCACACAGGTGTTTGGTGCAATTTTTCAATACCCAGGCACTTACGGCCATGTTCGAGACTTTACCGATCCAATCGCAGCGCTGCATTTGGCTAAGGCGATNGGGATTGTCTGTGCCGATCCGCTGTCTTTGACCTTGCTCAAAGAACCCGGTGCCATGCAGGCCGATATTGCGGTTGGCAGCACCCAACGCTTTGGCGTGCCGGTAGGGTATGGNGGCCCGCATGCGGCCTATATGGCAACCAAAGANGCCTATAAGCGGTCGATGCCGGGGCGTATTGTTGGGGTGTCGGTCGATGCCAATGGCAACCGGGCCTACCGCTTGTCGCTGCAAACCCGCGAACAGCATATCCGTCGCGAGAAAGCCACCTCAAATGTGTGTACTGCGCAGGCNTTGCTGGCGGTGATGGCGTCGTTTTATGCNGTGTTNCATGGNCCGGAAGGTTTGAAAGCAATTGCGCAGCGCATTCACCGCAAAACGGTGCGCNTGGCCAAAGGGTTTGAGGCGGCNGGTTTTAAGGTTGAGCCAAAAGCTTTTTTTGACACGATCACCGTTGAGGTCGGTCCGCTGCAAAACGCGGTAATGGCCTCCGCAGTGGCTGAGGGGATCAATTTGCGGGCAGTGGGTCAAACCAGGGTCGCCATCACCCTGGACGANCGCAGTCGGCGCGCCACCACCCAAGCGGTCTGGCGCGCGTTTGGCATTGCGCGCGATGACGATGATCTGGCGCCGTTGTACCGGGTGCCAGAGGCATTGCACCGCAAAAGCGANTACCTGCAACACCATGTGTTTCACATGAACCGNGCTGAAACCGAAATGATGCGCTATATGCGGCGTCTCGCAGATCGCGATCTGGCACTTGACCGGGCGATGATCCCGTTGGGCAGTTGCACAATGAAACTTAACTCGGCGGCGGAAATGATGCCAGTCAGCTGGCGGGAGTTTTCATTACTTCATCCCTTTGNGCCGGCAAATCAGGCGCTAGGATATCGTGAAATGATCGACGATCTATCCTCTAAACTGTGCGATATAACCGGCTATGATACGATTTCGATGCAGCCCAATTCGGGCGCTCAAGGTGAATACGCGGGGCTGCTGACGATTGCAGCCTATCACTTGGCACGTGGCGAGTCGCAGCGCAATATCTGTCTGATCCCGACCTCGGCGCATGGCACCAATCCGGCCAGCGCACAGATGGTGGGCTGGAAAGTGGTGCCGGTGCAATCGGACGCGCGGGGTGATATTGATCTGGAAGACTTNCGCGNCAAAGCAGCGCTGCACGCTGACCANTTGGCGGNCTGCATGATCACTTATCCCTCGACCCATGGTGTATTTGAGGAAACNGTGCATGAGGTTTGTCAAATCACCCATGACAATGGTGGTCAGGTCTATATCGACGGTGCCAATATGAACGCAATGGTTGGGCTGTCGCGCCCTGGTGATTTGGGCGGCGATGTCAGCCATCTCAACTTACACAAGACGTTTTGTATCCCACACGGGGGGGGTGGCCCAGGCATGGGGCCAATTGGTGTCAAGGCGCATTTGACGCCACATTTGCCCGGCCATCACACCACGGTTGACGGCGCTGGCGCCTCAGGTGCNGTTTCTGCGGCNGCGTTTGGGTCACCGTCATTACTGCCGATAAGCTGGGCCTATTGCCTGATGATGGGGGGCGAGGGGCTNACACAAGCGACACGGGTGGCGATTCTGAACGCCAATTACATCGCCAAGCGGCTGGAAGGCGCGTTTGAGGTGCTTTATAGAGGGCCGACCGGCCGCGTGGCACATGAGTGCATTCTGGATGTGCGTCCGTTTGTAGACAGTGCGGGTATNACTGTGGATGATATTGCCAAGCGNTTGATTGATTGCGGTTTTCATGCACCAACCATGAGCTGGCCCGTGGCGGGCACTCTGATGGTTGAGCCGACGGAATCGGAAACCAAGGCTGAACTTGACCGGTTTTGTGACGCTATGCTGGCGATACGGGCCGAGATTGCAGCGGTAGAAAACGGTCAGATTGACGCCGAGAATAATCCGCTCAAACACGCGCCGCACACAGTTGAGGATCTGGTGGGCGACTGGGANCGGCCCTATAGCCGTGAACAGGGTTGTTTCCCGCCCGGCGCATTTCGGGTTGATAAATACTGGCCACCGGTGAACCGCGTCGACAATGTTTATGGCGACCGGCATCTGGTATGCACCTGTCCGCCGATGTCGGACTATGCCGAAGCCGCCGAATAAGCGCGTGCATCAGTCCAGCAGGAACGAAAACGCCTGCTGGATTTCGGACCATACGTCGGCGCTGCGCGCGCTGAGCAGATAACCGTCGCGCCGGACAGCTGAGTAGGCGCTGCCGTCAAGCATTTTCGCAGTGCCACCGGCCTGTTGCACCACCAGCACCCCGGCGGCGTGATCCCACGGGGTTAGCCGCGTAGACAACATAAAATCGACATGGCCCTGCGCCAGCATGCGAAATTCATGGCAGGCGCAGCGCAAAGAATTGAGCCGACCAATTTCCGGCCAGAGCGCTGCCACGCGGAGGCGGTGCGGATCAGGCAAGGATCCCAACGGCACATAGCCGCCAGCTTTTGTTTCCGGCGGGGTTGCTGGCAATCTCAACGCGCGGCTATTGCGCGCATTGGTATAACAGGTGACAGCGTNTTCCTGCGAGACGATCCAGTCGTCTATCACCGGATCGTAAAGCAACCCATAGACCGGAATTCCATAGCGGGTCACCGCCAAAATTACCCCAAACAGCGCCAGACCACGGGCGTAATTCCACGTACCGTCGACCGGATCAATGATAATCGCCATCTCGGCATCTGCCAGTTGGTCGCGCAGATTGGGGTCGGCTGCGACCGCCTCTTCGCCNAGGATAAGCGCGTCGGGAAAAGCCCGTCCAAGCTGTGCGGTGATCAGGGCTTCGGCGGCCAGATCTGCAGCTGTCACCAGATCGTCNGGGGCTGATTTCGTATTGATNTCGGCCTCGGACAGCGCCCGAAACCGCGGCATGATTTCACGCCTTGCGGCGTCGCGAACGGTCTCAAGGATCAGGGTTGTATCGGCGTCACTGAGGAGCATTGGGGTCTCCGAATGGATGGTGCGTGTATTTTGCAAAGTCTGCCCATCACAAAGAGATTTCAGGATTTTGGGCATTGGTGCACAGTTGGCCTGTATTATACAGGCAAGCGTGGGTGAAAGATAGGATTTTGAGGGTCGCACAGGGCGGAGAGAGNTGGTCCTGCGAGGCCTAAGACTGATTTNTNNGGCNATGATCCCAGCCGCGATTGCCACAGATTATTTTTAGAGAGTGGAATATGAAAAGCAATTTTTTTGCTGGTCCTGTTTGCAAGTTANTTTCAGCGACCCAATCTTTCCTGAAGGATCAGCNTATTGTTCTGTTTTGAAGCTNAAAATGCGCTGTCTGATCCGCGTCCACACCCCATAACCTGNCGTCCTCTGGGCNGGCGCTGTCAGTAGNCGGNCTCGATNNAAGCTGGCCTGATGCAACGTGACGCCTTGGCGTGAATGTCTTTGGTTTGGGCTCCCGNGATTTGGGTGCCANTGGCCCAGTTGCAATTTCATCATACTGGCATGGTCATAATAACCCATTGGACGCTCCTTTCAGGGCATAAAATAGCCACAAATTGCTGACAGTGGGTGTCAGGAGCCTTTGTGAGGTTGTCAGCAGAGTTTTGGTAAACCCGCGNGGGGGAAGGCATGGGCCGCGAGATCTGGTTGTTGGAATNGATNCAGATTTTGCGCGCTGCCAACCGCAGGGTGAACGCCACGCCTTTGGCAGGCACGCTTGAAATGTCTGTCAGACCCCTCTGNAGCATNGGTGCAATAGGTGCGCATTTCATCAGTGAATGCTCGGTCTNAAGGCCAACGGCTGATCGAACCCGAAACCAAAACTGNGCAAAAACTGGTATTACTTAGGAGTCNGCACTGATGGATGCGCTTCAGAAAGACTGGACATTCACGCGGCAGCTTACGGTTGATCTGTTAGATGCGTGCTCACAAGGTGACTTGGATTTTGCACTCAATTCCCACTGTGGACCGTTATGGAAACAATTTCGCCATATGGGTCGCGTNCACGAAAATTATCTGTCAGCGCTAAAAACTGGGCAGGTCAACTTTGATCCTGCAGATGGTTCATATGCGGGAAAGGCCTCAGCAAAATATCTCAANNGCTATTTTGAAAAGCTTGAAAAATATCACATCACTACATTTGCCGGTTTAGGGTCTGGTCAAGTGGTAAGTTGGTTTGGTGAAGACGTGAGCCCTTGCATACATCTGTGTCGTTTATTGGCTCACGAAACGCTGCATCATGGGCANCTAATTCNATATTGGCGCGCCTTAGGGCACCNGTTTCCTGAAAGCTGGGCCAATTGGGGTGAGGGCTGAGCCAAGCTAAAGCAAAAGCAAAAGCAAAAGCAAAAGCACATGCCTTTCACTGTGGCCTTCTTCTCGCAGCGGCGCATAAAAAAAGCAGCTATTGAAGTGTGCATTTTGTAACTGTCGTGGCGCTGGCGTTCCCCAAGCTATTTCATGCCAAATTGATCAAGCGCAATTGGGGTTGGCGCAATCTTACCTACCCCGTGCAGCCTTGAATTGATGGCCCTTGGTTTGGGTCCAGTGGCCCANTTGAAATACCATCANNTCTNCGTGGTCACGATCACGCATGAATGCGCCTTTGAGGACATAAATTTGCCACAGACTGCTGACATCGGGTGTCAGGAACCTTTGCTAGGGTGTCAGCAGAATATTGATAAACCTGCAGGAGGGGGAAGGCATGGGCCGCTCGACCCGGTTGTTCGAACTGATCCAGATTTTGCGCGCTGCCGATCGCCCGGTCAGCGCTGCGCGTTTGGCGGAAACGCTTGAAGTGTCTGTCAGAACCATCTACCGCGACATCGCCGCTTTGCAGGCGATGCGGACGCCGGTCGAAGGTGCGGCGGGCGTGGGGTATATTCTGCGCGCCAGCTACGATCTGCCGCCAGTGAACTTTGACGCTGAAGAAGTTGAGGCCCTGCGCGTTGGCTTGTTGATGCTGGCACGCACTGGCGATAGCGCACTTCAGCGCGCAGCCCTGCGGGTTCGTCAGAAAATTACGGATCTAAATGACCCTATCGATTGGTTGCAGGTTGCGCCTTGGGGGATCGCGCTTGATGATCCCGCACAGGGGTGTGTGTCAATTGCAGCGTTGCGGACCGCCATTCGTGAGGAACGTAAGTTGCGTCTGACATACCGGGATGCGCAGCAGGTTGAGACTGTTCGCGTGGTTCGGCCCATCGTAATAGTCTATTGTATCGAATGCATTTTACTCGTCGGGTGGTGTGATTTGCGCGCAGCGTTTCGGCACTTTCGCACCGACCGGATTTATGGCTGTCAACTTTTAGAGGCGGCATTTGTTGGACAAAGCAAAACGCTACGAACGCTTTGGTCCCAACAAAATCGCTGGGATGAGATTTCGTAGCCCCATATTTAAATATGGACTTTGGCTCCAAAGCGCTTTGCTGCAGCGGCGGGGGTGAGTCAGCTGACCCTTAGATAGCCCGCCAATCCGGTTTTTTGATGCTCGATGACGTGGCAGTGAAAGGCCCAATCGCCGGGGTTGTCGGCGACCAGCGCAACGTCGACGGTCTCTCCCCTTAGTAACAGTGCCGTATCGGTCCAATTGCGCTTGAGCCTGCGCTTGTTTGAGCGCAGCGGCAGAAAACTCAGCCCGTGCAGATGGATCGGGTGGGCATGGGGCGACTCGTTGCGCAGTCGAAAGATATAGCTTTTCCCCAGTTCAAGCTGCGCCAGTGGTCCGATACCAGTGGCCGCATCGCCCGCCCAAGGGGTGCGATTGATCGACCAAAACGTATAGCCCGTGGACCCACAAACTCCGTTGTTTGCGATCATGCTGTCCGGTGACCAGCCGAAGACAAATTCGTGGGTTTGCGCCACACTTAGGTCTGGATGGGCCACGGGGTTGGGCGACAATGCAGACAGCGCATTCAGATTGCGGTTCAGGTTTGATCCGATTGCACGCAGGCTGGCCATGACCTTGGGCTGGCCGGGCAGTGATGCCATAAGATCGATTTTTTGTCCTTCGGAGTCAGGCATCCTCAGGGCGAAATCCAGCCGTTGTCCCGGTCCGACAAACACAGGTTTCAAGGCGGTTGGCAGGGCGATCGGGTCGCGTACCGGATGGCCATCCCATGCAATGATCCGTGCGTCGGTCGTTGTGAGATAGAGTTTGTGAATCCGGGTGGTGTCTGTATTGACCACCCGCAAACGCAGCAGCGCACCGGCGGGTTGGTCATAAACCGGGTTTTCTTGCCAGTTTGCAGTCACAACGTTGCCAAAAGTGCCGGCCCGCGCCGCGCCGCGACCGGTAAAAGACGGCAGAAATTCACCTTCTTCATTGAGGCGAAAATCTTTCAGGTTGATCACTTGATCGGCGTCAAATCCGGGATCTTTCGCTTCTTTAATCACCAGTACACCGGTCAGACCATGCGCCATCTGGTCCATTGTCATACAGTGCGGATGATACCAGTAGGTGCCTGCATCGGGAGGGGTAAAGGCATAGGGAAAGGTTTCGTTGGTGGCAATTGGCATCTGGGTAAGATACGGCACGCCATCCATCGCGTTTGCGATACGCACCCCATGCCAATGCATCGAGGTGTAGTCGGGCAGTGTGTTGCGGACGTTCAGTACCATTGGCTTGCCCTGATGGCCAACAAGTACAGGAGGCGGTGCCTGTGGTAACAGGCTGACCATGCCGAGGGTTGATTGGTCTGTGAACCTATAGCGGGCTTTCTGCACGATCAAATCATAGGGCATTGGCGCTTTACGCGGCCCAACACCTGAGACAAGGCCTGTTGCACCCAAGCCCGCCGCCCCAAGACCCGCAGTCCCTGCAATTGCGCCAGCGGTCAAAAGAAAATCACGTCGCTTCACAGTCTCATCCTATCTGTCATCCATCTGTATGTCTGGGTGATGGTCTGGCGAAAATGCTTGACGCTTACGGTGTTTGGTTTACCGCGAAACTGGCCTTGGTGGAAGGGAGGCCAAGACAGAAGCTCCTTGTTTTTTTTGGTCAGATAAATGTCCGATGATGGCCTAGTCTCGGCTGCGCAGCGTTTGCGCTGGTCTGCTTGCCAGTGATTTCAGGGCAAAGCCCAGCCCTGCCAACAGATTTGCCAGCAAACCACCAAAGATAATGGCAAGCGCTGATGGCCAGACAACAGCGAATTTCGCCTCCATGACGAAATGGTTAACGGCCCATCCCCCCAAGATGCCGACTGCCAGCGCAACTATACCCGCTGCCGCGCCCAAAAGTGCAGATCTGAGGGCAAAACTCAGCAGAATTTGACGCCGCGTGGCTCCGATGGTTTTCAAAACGGCTGCCTCATAGCTGCGCGCCCGTTCGCCGGCAGCGGCGGCGCCGATCAGCACCAGAAATCCGGTGAGGATTGTGGTGGCCGCCCCATAAGAGGTGGCGCTGGCAATCGCGCCAAGCAATTTGCTGACTTCGGCAATGGCATCGCGCACCCGGATCGCGGTGATGTTGGGAAAGCGGCTTGCGAGGTCGCGTAGGATGCCTGCTTCTGCGGTCTCTGACGCATAAAGCGTTGAGATGAAACTATGGGGCGCGCCGGAAATTGCCGCTGGGTTTAGCGTCATGACAAAGCCGATCCCCGCGTTGGAAAAATCCACTTCACGGAAATTTTTAATTTCGGCGGTGATATTACGTCCCAAAATGTTCAGGGTTACCTTGTCGCCCAGCTCAAGCCCGATTTCAGCGGCTTCCTCGGCGGCAAAGCTCAAAAGTGGCGGTCCGCTGTAATCGGCCTCCCACCATGTGCCGGCGGTCAGAGTGGTGCGCTCAGGCAGGGTAGCGGCAAACGTCAGGCCACGGTCTCCGCGAATAACCCAGTGATCGCCGGCCACTTCGTTGGCGTCGACCCCGTTGATCTGGGTAATAATGCCACGCAGCATCGGCGCGGTGTCCATACGCGTCACCTGCGGATTAATAGAGACGCGCGCAACAAAGTCGCTGATCTGGTCCTTTTGGATATCCACGAAAAAATATGAAGGTGCGACCTTCGGCAGGTCCCGGGCGATTGCTCCGCGCAGATTGCCATCAATCTGCCCGACCGCGGCAAGAACAGACAGGCCCAATCCGAGTGACATTACCACCGAGGCACTGCCATTGCTGGGATTGCTGAGCGCGGCAAGCGCCCAGCGCCAGACGGGTTGGCGAACTGCCCGCGACGCCAGTCTAGCCGTGCGCTGCATCACAAAGGCCGCAACAGCAAGCGCAAACAGCGCCCCGATGATGCCTGCCGCCATCCACAGCGTAAGTTTGATTGTGTCGTTGAACCACACTGCAGAAGCCAGCAAAGCAGTGAGTAATCCACCGATAGCCATGAGATAACGCAGGGCCGGCAGTGTCTTGTGCCGGCTAATTTGATCTCGAAACAGTGTTGCTGCGCGAATATCCTCCACCCGCGCCAGCGGCCAAAGGGTAAAGATCAAGGCGGTTAGAAACCCATAGACGGCGGCCTCAAAAAGTGGCTTTGCATAGATAGTAAAGCTGGCGGGTATCGGCAGTTGTGCGTTAATCCACGGTGCCAGTGCCAGTGGTATGGCGCTGCCCAGCAACAAGCCAAGGGCGATGCCGACGCCGGACAGAGCCCCGATTTGCAAGAAATAGGTCTGGAAAATAATTGCTCGCGTTGCCCCCAGCGTGCGCAATGTTGCGATTACACTGATTTTGCTGTCCAGATAGGTTTTGACTGCAGCTGATACACCGACCCCGCCCACCGCCAGACCTGCAAGTCCAACCAGCACCAGAAAGACGCCGAGACGATCGATAAAGCGGGCGATCCCCGGCGCTCCATTGCGGGCATCCCGCCAGCGCATACCGCTGTTGGAAAACCGGTCTTCTGCCGCAGTCTTAAGTTGCTCGAGGTCTTTGTCCGGTGCTAAAAGCAGGCGGTATTTAGTCGAAAATACGGTCCCCGGTGATAACAGGCCCGCTGCTTTAAGCGCGTTTGTATGCACCAGTGTTCGAGGTCCCATACCATAGCCGTCGCTGGCGCGGTCTGGTTCAGCTTTGAGTAGCGCTGAGAGCACAAAGTCTTGTTGACCGAGGCGAAAACGGTCGCCGACGTCCAGACCCAGCCGCTCGGCGAGCANCCTTTGCATCACAGCACCAGGTGTTCCGTCTTGATCTCCCAGAGCAACCTTCAGTGCAACGTCGTTCGACAGTGTCACACTGCCGGTCAGCGGGTAGGCGTCATCCACGGATTTCACCTGCGTNAGCGCTTGTTCGGGTCCGTCGGGCCCCTGCACATGCGCCATGGACCGAAAATCTGTTACTTCGGATATCGCCAGCGCGTTACCTACCAGCCAATCCCGTTCTTCGGCGGTGGCAAATCGGTAGGTAAACTCAGCCTCTGCTTGGCCTCCAAGTAGGGTTGCGCCCTGTTCGGTAAGACCAGTCTCGATAGNGATTTTTATGGTGCTAACGGCCGTGATTGCGGCGACCCCGAGCGTCAGGCAGGCAAGTAGAATTCTAAACCCAGTGATGCCGCCACGCAGCTCCCGGCGTGCGAATTTGGCAGAGATTTTCCAGCTCACGCCGCTGTCTCGCTTGGCTGGGTCTCAAGGCGTCCGTCGCGCAAGTGGATGGTTCGATCGCAGCGTTCGGCAAGCTCTGTCGCATGGGTGACCAAGATCAGCGTGGCCCCGTGTTTGGCGCTGAGATTGAACAACAGATCGACGATGGCGGCACCGGTGGCACCGTCAAGGTTGCCAGTGGGTTCGTCCGCCAGCAGAATGTCGGGGCGGGTCACCAGCGCGCGCGCGAGGGCAACGCGCTGCTGTTCGCCGCCAGACAGTTCAGACGGGTAATGCCCCATGCGGTGCGACAGGCCAACGACTTCCAATTCGTGGCGGGCGCGCTGGAATGCCTGTTTGTCACCGGCAAGTTCCAGTGGCGTTGCCACATTTTCCAGTGCTGTCATATTGGGAATCAGGTGGAAGGATTGGAACACAACACCCATGTGCTGACGTCGAAAGCGGGCAAGTTGATCTTCGCTCATGGCACTGAGGTCATGCCCAAGGGCGTTGATGCGGCCTGAACTGGCCCGTTCTAATCCGCCCATCAGCATTAGAAGTGACGATTTTCCCGAGCCAGANGGGCCAACCAACGCTAGGGTCTCGCCAGGCAGCACATCTAGCGTTATATCGTGGAGAATATCGATTTTTCCGGCATTCCCCGTCAAAGACAGGGACAACAGTTCGGCACTAACGACAGGTACGGTCATAAAACGGGGTCCAATGCAAAATATTTTTTCTTCATATGGTGTCTTGCGGGTCTTCGGCAAGAGCGTTGCGGCGGTTCTTTTGATGCCGGTGCTGTCCGTGGCAGAGCCGGTCACTGTGTTGGCGCTGGGTGACAGCCTGACCCAAGGTTATGGCTTGGTGGCACAGCAGGGGTTTGTCCCGCAGATGCAAANCTGGCTTGAGGAGCAAGGACAGGAGGTGGCGTTAATCAACGGGGGCGTTTCGGGCGATACCACGACAGGGGGGTTGGCACGTATCGGTTGGTCTTTGACGCCTGAGGTGGATGGGTTAATCGTCGCNTTGGGAGGTAACGATCTTTTGCGCGGTATCGACCCTGATCTGAGCCGTCGTAACCTCGCAGGAATTTTGGATGTCGCTGCCGCATCTGAGATACCGGTCTTACTGGTGGGCATTCATGTCCCGAATAATTATGGCGCAGAATACAAGCAGCTTTTTGAGTCGATATACCCCGATTTGGCCGCACAGTATGACGCGCTTTTGGCTGATAATTTTTTAGCGGGTTTGTATGAAAGCCCCAACGACGGGCTCGCGTCTGTTGTGCAGTTCTTGCAGNCTGACGGATTGCACCCGAACGAAGCAGGGGTCGCGCGGATCGTAACCGCACTGGGACCCAAGGTCGAAGAGTTGATTTCACGCAGNAAACAAAAGCGGGCATCCAACCGGACGCCCGCAAAAAAGCCATGACGGTTCTGGCTTAAGCGAGTGTAATGTTGACAGCAGATTCGCGACCGTCGCGGCCAGGTTCGATGTCAAATGTAACCTTTTGATTGTCTGCCAAACCNGTCAAACCTGAACGNTCAACTGCTGAAATATGTACGAACACATCTTTTGTGCCGCCATCGGGGGCAATAAAGCCGTACCCTTTGGTTGTATTAAACCATTTGACGGTGCCATTTGCCATCGTCGTGACTCCTTTAATATACTGCCCGCGGAAGTGCGACAGTCTGGCTCTGTCAGTCCAAGATCGAGTGACTGGCCGAAAGGAACAGTGGGTCGATAGCGGTAACTTTGCAAAGGTAAAATGCAACCTTGCTTTACATAAATCAAGTATATTTCAACAACTCAGGTTTTTTGAATTCAATATTAATGCGGAAAAGGACTGATAAAATAGATTAATTGTTCATTAGGTTAGATGGAAACTATTAATGCCTTTCCTTTAATATTACNTNTTGTGGTTCCAAGTATACTTAATATCAGGCAGTTTTAAATCGTTTTGGCACCCATCGGTNCGGTGATCTTCGGTGAAGCCCTCACTTTGATAAAAGTTTTGGGCTTGGATGTTTTNAGCATAGCTCCAGGCTGTTAAGTGCGCTTTGCTTTGTTTCGCATCTAGCATAAGGGTTTTGCCCACCCCTTGACGCTGTGCGCCGCTGTGGATGTACAGCGCAACAATATCGTGCCGGTCGCGGGCGAGAAAGCCAATCACGGCGCCATCAAGTCGCGCCACGCGCACCCAACCCAAAGCAATCATGCGGCTGGCAAAGTGAATTTCCTCGGCGCGGCTGTGCACGCGGGGGTGCCATTCCGTCATGTCAACATGTTCTGAGAGGATCGCTCCAATTTTCCCAGCGTCTAACGAGGTCGGGTCAGTCACAACTATTTCGGCCACAGTTGGTACATTTTATCAAAGAGGGACATTGATTTTCTTTGTTTTCTGAGGCCAGTGGACAGCGGGTCGGTTGCCTCATATGTTCGTTGAGTTTCCAGAAAGATTGTTTGGTAAGATGTTTTGAACTGCTTAGCGACCGACGACGTATTTGTCACCCTTAATTCGCTTAGTTTATTTGAGTATCACCGCGAGACACAAAAGATCTTAATGTGGGCAAATAGAGTTTGAATTTTGTCGCCGCAGCGGCGGCTTTTCATTGGTCTTAAGCAGTTGAAGGGTCTTGCGGTCTTTCCCTTTTGGTTATTTTGCCTTAAGTGCCGAAATATGCCCAGATTTGCGCTTAAAATTGAATATCATGGCGCGCCGTTCTCGGGATGGCAGCGCCAAAATAATCGACCTTCCGTACAAGGGGAGGTCGAGGCCGCATTGGCTAAAATTGCGACGGGGCCGCATCAAATCGCAGCTGCCGGCCGAACCGATGCCGGGGTACATGCAACCGGGCAGGTGGCGCATTGTGATCTGTCGCGGGATTGGGAGCCATTCCGCCTGTCAGAGGCGTTGAACTTTCATCTCAAACCGAAACCAATTGCGATCCTTGATGTAGCGCGGGTCGACGATGCATGGCACGCGCGGTTCTCTGCCACCCAGCGACGATATCATTTTCGTCTGCTGATGCGCCGAGCACCGGCCACACATATTGCCGGGTTGGTTTGGCAAGTTAAAACCAGCCTTGATCTTGCGGCGATGCGCGATGCCGTGCAGGTCTTGATTGGCACCCATGATTTCACCACCTTTCGGTCGACAATCTGTCAGTCCAAGAGCCCGGTCAAAACGTTGGACTCGATTGAGATCAACGCTGTTGACGGACCCTCGGGCCCAGAGGTGCACTTTGACGTTCGGGCCCGGTCNTTCCTGCACAATCAAGTGCGCAGCCTTGTGGGTACATTGGAACGAGTCGGGGCCCGAAGCTGGGGGACAGACGATGTGCGCCGGGCATTGGAAGCGCGAGATCGCGCTGCCTGCGGCCCTGTATGCCCACCCTATGGGCTTTATCTGGCTGGGGTGCGCTATGGGGTAGACCCGTTTGCGCCACCCGAATCCGCACTACAGCNCCCTGTGTNGGTGCCTTAGTCTACGGTGATATTGATAACCTCAGACACTACAGGCCGGTTGTGCGGGGTATGCATATAATCGCCCAACACCAGTTGCAGGCTGTGCTGACCGCTGGGCAAATCAATTGTAACTTCGGTTTGTCCACCGCCGAAATGAATATGTTGCTCATCACTGGGCAGCCCGTATTCCAATTCGTCAGCGCCGTCTTCGCCCTGCCCTAACGGAGGCCTGTCGATCAATAAATGATGGTGGCCCGTATTTGCCTTCTCAGTTCCAGCGGGTGCAACGCCCATGCCTGACAGACCAAAGTTTATGGTGAACGGCGTGGAAATTCGGTCCCCATCCATCAAATTCACAAAATAAACGCGGGCATCTGCTGGCGCCGCAGTCTCACCGGCCAACGCGGGGGAGACAAGATAAATATTGCTGACAAGTATCAATGCTTTCGTGATAGTTTTCATTTTGAAATTCCTTTTTACGGGTTAAATATTTTTATTTTACTACCAAAGGTTACTACAATAGATTTGACAAATGAAGATTGCTTCCGGTCACGTTTTCGTGTCAATTCACGCAGCGCAGACTGACAGATTAAACGCCCAAGCAACTTAGTAATACCGCAGTCGCCCTAAAAGCTATTACTCTTTAATGCCATTAAGGCCGGACACTTTTTGGCTGTTTAGACGGTTTCTTTGACGTACTGAGACAGGGACTCGCCGCAGCTAGGGCAAAAGTGAAGTTTGGTTTTGATTTTGTTCTTCTGCACAGCTTCCAAAATACCGTTGGCGACGTTAACGCTGACGCCAAGATCTTTACGTAACTCTTCAATGGCGTCTGCTTCTTGGTCATCAATGTTACCATCCTGAAGCGCCATGCGGAATTGTTCGGCCATGACTTCGCGTTTGCGGTTCAATTGGGTTGCCAGGCCATTTGCCAAAATACCAGCGGGCAGCGCCGCCATGCCGATTCCGACGATCGTCACACAGGCACCGAATATTTTGCCTGCAACGGTCACCGGTGTGACGTCGCCGTATCCCACAGTGGTCAGCGTCGCCATAGACCACCACATGGCTGCAGGAATTGAGCCAAATTTTTCAGGTTGTATCTGGTGCTCGGCCAGATACGCGCCGCTGGCTGCTAGAATCAGCAGGACCATCAGAATGAAAAAACCGGCAAAAAAGGCGCTGGCTTCTTCTTTGAAAACGTCGAGAAGCATGGTCATTGCCGAAGAATAACGCGTGAGCTTCAGGATCCGCAGCAGACGTAAAACCCGCAGGAACCGCAGATCAATCGCAAACAAATAGGTCAGGTAAAATGGCAAGATTGCCAGGATATCGATCACCGCCATTGGCGATCGCATGTGTTTGAGGCGGGGNTTTTNGTCTGCGCCCTCTATAGGGTCTTCNGGACAGACCCANANGCGCATCAGATATTCGATTGTGAAAACGGCGACCGAGAAAATTTCNATATACTCGAACAGCGCCCCAAAGCGGGAGTTCATCGACTCGACGCTTTCCAACACCACAGATAGAATATTAACCACGATCAGAACGACCAGACCGATGTCGATGACTGAACTTAGCTTGCTTCGCTTTTCCGTCGTTTCGAGAACATCATAGACTTTACGGCGCAGCGTTATCTGGTCTGGCATGGGATGGCTCACTTGTACAATTTTCACCTGCAGGNCGACCATGCAGCTATCATGCCTGACATCCGAATTTTGAACCAATACAAACTAAATAGTGTATTTCATTCAAAAGTATCCATGCCTNTATTTTTNTTCTTTAACCTCGAACTCTTGGATGATATTATGCTGGGATGACACGTTTATACCAAATCCCTGCCAAGCGTCTCCGACCTGATGGTGTTTGAGCNTTAATTTGTCGTTCTAGCGCGCTGATGTGCGTTTTCCCTCTAAATTGTTGACTTGCCGTGGCCTATGCGTCACCACAACGACCTGTTATCAAGGATANATGCCAATGATCCCGTCTATATTGCCCACCTATTCACGTGCGCCGATGAGTTTCGTAAAGGGAGAGGGCTGTTGGCTCATCGAAGCTGATGGGCGCCGTTTTCTTGACTTGGGCGCAGGTATCGCGGTGAACGCTTTGGGTCATGCCCATCCCGCATTGGTCAAAACACTTAGTGAACAGGCGCAAAATTTGTGGCACGTCTCCAACCTATATCAGATACCGCAGCAGCAGGCTTTGGCTGATAAATTGGTGGCTGAAAGCTTTGCCGACACGGTATTTTTTACTAATTCAGGCACAGAAAGCTGTGAGCTGGCGGTTAAAATGGCGCGTAAATACTGGTTTGAACAAGGCCAGAGTGAACGGGTTGAATTGATCACCTTTGAGGGCTCTTTTCACGGTCGCTCCTCGGCTGGAATCGCNGCGGCGGGATCAGAAAAGATGATCAAGGGCTTTGGCCCAATTTTACCGGGCTTTGTCCATCTGGACTGGTTTGATCTTGATCAGGTCAGCGCCGCAATTACCGATAAAACCGCAGGAATTATGGTCGAGCCGGTGCAGGGCGAGGGCGGTATTAGGCCGCTTGCCGACAGCGACCTCGCAGATCTCAGAGNGCTGTGCGATGCGCGCGGGGTTTTGCTGATCCTCGATGAGGTNCAATGTGGTGTTGGCCGCACCGGCCGCTTGTTTGCCCATGAATGGGCTGGCATTGCGCCTGATATCCTGCTGGCGGCCAAGGGTATCGGCGGCGGCTTTCCGCTNGGCGCGGTTNTGGCCACTGAGAAAGCCGCTAGCGGTATGACCGCTGGAACCCACGGCTCNACNTATGGNGGCAANCCTTTGGGCTGTGCNGTNGGATNTACCGTACTAGAGNANGTCGCAGCGCCNGAGTTTTTGGCCNAGGTTAACCGTAAGGCTNGCCTTTTTANTCAAAAACTGGCGGGGCTGGTTGCGGGCTATCCCGATGTNTTTGAAGATCTGCGCGGGGTGGGGCTGATGCTGGGTCTAAAATGCCGNGCTGCCAATGTTGATGTGGTCAAAGCAGGCTATGATATGCAGGTGATTACCGTGGCTGCGGCCGACAATGTCATTCGGCTCCTGCCGCCGCTGAATATCACTGATGCCGAGATTGACGAGGCCATATCCCGACTTGCCCGTGCCGCTGAACACCTGNCGGCCAGTGCCACCGCTCATTAACATAGNACGAGGCCTAGACAGAGCTTAAAGNCCGAAAATTTAGAATAAAAAGAGCCCCAAAGATGAGCCATTTTTTAGATATAAACACCACAGATCCNGCCGCCTTGCGGCANATGATTGATCATGCGCAAACNATGAAATCTGCCCGCCTTGGGCAACCCAAAGGCAGCCCGGATGACCACCTTCCGCTGGCCGGTCATATGGTGGCGCTGATTTTTGAGAAACCCTCGACCCGCACCCGNGTGTCGTTTGATGTCGGGGTGCGTCAGATGGGGGGCGAGACGATGTTGCTGTCCGGCTCTGACATGCAGCTTGGGCATGGGGAGACAATCGCTGATACCGCACGGGTGCTGTCGCGCTATGTCGACCTAATAATGATACGCACATTTGAAGAGGCTACGCTGCTGGAAATGGCCGAACATGCCACGGTGCCAGTGATTAACGGGCTGACCAACCGGTCACACCCGTGCCANATCATGGCTGATATTATGACGTTTGAGGAACACAACGGTCCGATCAAGGGCCGCAAAGTGGTCTGGTCNGGCGATGGAAATAATGTATTTTCCAGTTTTGCNCAGGCGGCGGGACAATTTGGCTTTGACCTTACGTTCACGGGGCCTGAGCCGCTNGACCCCGAAGCCATTTTTCTGGATGAGGCCCGCGCCAAAGGCGTGACGGTCGNGATCGAACGCGACCCGGTCAAAGCCATAGCCGGAGCCGATCTGGTAGTGACTGACACATGGGTTAGTATGCATGATCCGCAATCGGCCCGCGAACGCCGCCACAACCAGCTGCGCGGCTATCAGGTTAATGCCGACTTGATGCGCCATGCCAAACCCGATGCATTATTTATGCATTGCCTGCCGGCCCACCGCGATGACGAGGCCACCTCAGAGGTGATGGATGGCCCGCATTCGGTGATTTTTGATGAGGCTGAAAACCGGCTGCATGCGCAAAAAGCCATCATGCGCTGGTGTTTGGGTCGCTAGGGATTGCGCAGGGGCCTATTGGGTGTCTTTTGTTGATGACATTCGCGGCCCACGATGCCTTTGCTCAGATCTTATAGTCCGGTTTTGGGCCGCTTGACCCGCAGCGTTGGATCGGCCTTAGTGGGGTCTTCCGGCCAGGGGTGTTTGGGGTAGCGTCCACGCATGTCTTTGCGCACATCTAAATATGAACTGGCCCAAAACCCCGGTATGTCCATTGTGGTTTGTAATGGGCGACCGGCTGGCGAAAGCAGCGTCACCCGCAGAGGTGTCTTGCCCACCATNGGATGGCGGGTCTGTCCAAACATCTCTTGCAGCCTCAGCGCGATTTCAGGATGTTCACCGCCATAGTCTATGGCGATCTGGCGCCCCAAAGGGGTTTCGAAATGCGCGGAGACATCCCGATCAAGTGCCGACATCTGGGCCCAGGTGAGCCGCGCCCGCAATGCGGGTAGCAGATCAAAGCGCTTCCAGTCATCGGCTGTTTTTATGCCCTGTAGGTGCGGCAGCAGCCAGGTTTCCAAACTGTCCATAAGTGCGGTCTCGGTCATCTCGGGCAAGTCTTTTTCCCCCAGAGCGACGCGGGCGGCGAATCTTCGCGCGGCGGGAGACAGTGAAAGGCCGAGGTCTCGCACCCCATCCAGCATGGCGTGCGCTATCGCGTCCTCTGGGACGTCCTTCCAAATGCGGTCATCAAGCATTGCTGCGCCAAGCATTTCCTGCTGGCGGGCGATCACCCGCCGGTCGCGCTTGGACCAGTCACANCGNTTTACCCAAGTGATCTGGCTTGCAAACAACCCGCGCATCTCGCGGTTGCTCAGGGCTGTGGCCTGCCGGATACGGGCTTCGCGCGGATCGCCGTCCAAATCGGTGGCAACAATCAGGCGCTGGCTGGCCAGCGGNTCATGGTCGTTAAGNANGGCNCCCTTGCCNCCTGACAGGATNAATCGCGCCGCATCGCCCGGGCGGCGGCAGCCGATCCGGTCTGGATAGGCCAGCGCCGCCATTTCCGGCAGGCTCATCGGGATTGTTTTAACGTCTTTCACTCTTCGCTCAAGCCGACGGGCTTCGTGTCGGATACGCTCAACAGCGCCTCGGTTTGCAGCATCGGCGCGAGTGGCAGAATAATGGCGCAGGTCGCGCAGTGCCTCCATCCTCAGGCTCAGATCCACAGGTGCGCTGCGGGCCAAGGGGTCGCGATCAGCCAGAAGTGCGGCCAGAAGTGCGCCTTGTGGGCCCGCCAATTCCAGCATATGCGCCAGTCTGGGATGCAGCGGCAGCGCTGCGATNTTTCGGCCGTGCGGGGTCATCTGGCNNGTGCCGTCCAATGCTCCAAGCAGCTGCAACAGTGANTGTGCCTCAGACAGGCTAGCGGCATTGGGCTGGGTTAAAAATGGCAATTTGGTGGCCGTTGTGCCCCAAAGCGCCAANTCAAGCGCCAGTGGAGCCAGGTCGGCTGCTTCAATCTCGGCGGGGGGATAGGCTTGCAAGCCGCCTTCTTCTCCGCGGGTCCAAAGCCGGTAGGCGGTGCCGTCGCTGACCCGTCCAGCACGTCCTGCGCGCTGGGTGGCTTCGGCGCGGGTGACCTTTTCTGTGACCAGTCGCGACATGCCCGAGCCTGCGTCAAATCTGGCGCGTCTGGCACGACCTCCATCTACCACGACGCGGATGTCTTCGATGGTTAGAGAGGTTTCAGCAATTGCGGTTGCGAGTACCACTTTGCGGAGATTATGATTGGGTTGAATGGCGGTTCGTTGATCAGAAAACGGCATTGCGCCATATAGTGGCCGGATNCTGTATGCCGGCCCCAATCTCGGTTTTAGCAACGTCTCAACGCGGCGGATTTCGCNTTCACCGGGCAGGAAGACCAATAAACCGCCCTCGGTTTCTGCAGCGGCCCTCACNACAAGGTCCGCAAGCGCGGCTTCATAGCGGATGGTTTTGGCAAGCGGTTTTTCGAGCCATTTAAATGCAACTGGAAAGCTGCGACCCTGTGATGTGATGACCGGCACATCTCCCATAAGTGCGGCAACGGGGGCTGCGTCAAGCGTGGCCGACATTACCAGCAACATCAAATCCTCGCGCAGAGCGCCGGCGATTTCGAGACAGAGCGCCAATCCCAGATCGGCGTTGAGTGAGCGCTCGTGAAACTCGTCAAAAATCACCGCATCTATTCCGGACAATTCGGGGTCCGATTGTATCATCCGCGTCAGGATACCTTCGGTNACCACCTCAATGCGGGTTTCGGGGCCNCTTTTGACCGCCGCGCGCATACGGTAGCCGACACGTTCCCCNGGAACCTCNCCCAGTGTTTCGGCCATGCGTTCGGCGGCGGCGCGCGCCGCTAGGCGGCGTGGCTCAAGCATCAGGATCCGCCCTTTGCACAGATCGGCTTCCAGCAGCGCCAGAGGTACGCGGGTGGTTTTTCCAGCCCCCGGCGGGGCTTGAAGAACAGCGCGATTGCGGCGGCGCAGCGCGTCGATAAGCGCGGGCAGTGCGTCCTCGATTGGTAACAGAGCGTTCATAGAGCCGTTATCGCCGAAGAAAGCTGGCGCGTCCACGCAGGGTTTCTATCTTCAGAGATTGCACCTGATAGGCGCCATTGGGTGCGGGCATATAGGTCAGTTTAAACGGAAAGCTGACCCCTTTGCGCATTTCGGCCTCAGAAAATCCTCCAATTCGTTTGTATAGTCCACGGCAGGTGATGCCTTTACGGTCGGATTTTGGGTCAGTTAGGGTGATATCGACAGCGCGCGCGCCATCGAACAGTTTCAANTTCTGCTGGCAAAGTGTGTTTTTGGGGCGGTCGCGCAGCAATTCATAGGTTGCGGTCAGCGGGTCAATGCGGTTTCTCTGACCTCTTGGCGTTAACCAATGAGGCTTGCGTGCTTTGCTCTGCGTGACCTTTGCAAGCCCGTTCACATAGGTTATGGTTTTATCGGTCTGGCGTTTTCCGGTATCGGATTTTTCACTGTAATAATCCGGACGGTAGTGGCCGTTATGGGATCGTCCAAGTGCGGTGGCCTCGAACCTGTAGCGCAACAATTTTGCCGCAAGCCCAGTGGTGCGNAGTAGGATGCGGGCGGCATAGTCGCTGCCTTTGGTCTGGGTGACCAAGCTCAGGCGTCCCGCTTGGAGACCCTTTATATATACATCGAATTCCTCTGATGTGTTGTTTGCGAAGGTGCCGCTTGCCCAGCTGCACAAAGCCAGCAGAACGGCCATCCGGTTTAATCTCATAAAGTACCCTTTGCGTCGCAGGTCCACTGCGATATGAAGATTGTTAGTCATCACAAATCAAGGCTGAGCAGATTTTGTCGTACCCCTGATTGCTAATAAACGAAAGAATTCTGGAGCAATGATATGAATATCGAAAAACTGATGCAAGGTGTGTCCGCAGGTGATCGGCGTGCTTTGGCTCAGGCAATCACTTTGGTCGAGAGCAGCCGGCCAGATCATCGGGTGATGTCAAGGGATTTGCTCGACGGATTGCGACCACTGCAGCGCCAGGCGCTGCGCATTGGCTTGTCGGGCACACCCGGGGTTGGAAAATCCACCTTCATTGAGGCATTTGGCTGCATGCTGACCGCTGCGGGTTTGCGGGTTGCCGTGTTGGCGGTCGATCCCAGTTCGACCCGATCCGGGGGGTCAATTTTGGGCGATAAGACCCGCATGGATTTGTTGTCGCGTGATCCGAATGCGTTTATCCGGCCCTCGCCCAGCCAGACCCATCTTGGCGGCGTTGCGCGACGGACCCGCGAGGCGGTCGGCCTGTGTGAGGCGGCAGGGTTTGACATTGTGCTGATCGAAACTGTTGGCGTCGGGCAATCGGAAACCGTGGTGGCGCAAATTTCGGATTTGTTTGTCTTGCTTCTGGCGCCGGCCGGTGGGGACGAGTTGCAAGGTGTGAAGCGCGGTATTATGGAAATTGCTGATCTGGTGCTGATCAACAAGGCTGATGGCGATCTGGTTGCGTCTGCGACGCGGGCCTGCGCCGATTACGCCGGCGCTTTGCGTCTGATGCGCAAACGCGAACAAGANCCCGAAGGGTTTCCCAAGGCAATGCTCGTGTCGGCCTTGACCCAAGANGGGCTTGCAGCGGCTTGGGACGAGATGACAGCGCTGAGTGATTGGCGCCGCAAGGCGGGGCATTTTGCGCATCACCGCGCGGCTCAGGCGCGCTATTGGTTTGAACAAGAGGTTCGTCAGGGATTNCTTGAGGGNTTGCAAAACAACGCGGTGCGCGCTGCGATGGTGCAGGCGGGCTCTGCCGTGGAACGGGGCGATCTTACGCCCGAAAGCGCCGCGCAAGGGATTCTCAAAACGCTTNTGGATCGTGTTGATGCGCAGGNTTAACGGTTGGNATGGCGCCGGAAATCCGTCCCNGTTGTGTGTCACTGTGGACAGGTGTCTGCGCGTCCACTTCNNANGGCACTGTCAGATCGGGACTGTGGGTTGTTGATTCGGGCCTTTGCTTTTGGTTCTGTTTATAGACCCTTTTATAGATCCTCAAATNATTGTNGCGCGCATTGATCGCCCAAGGGCACAGGTATCCCGCAGTGAACGGATGTGCTATCCAGTGATAATGTGACCCAAGCGGAACATATCTCGGTAAAGCTGTGCAGAAACGCTTGACGCCCATCGCCTAAGGCAATACACGACGGCTTCTAAGCTTGGCGCCTATGCGGTGTGGTCCGTGTATGATAAAGCGCAAGGCGACAGGAATTAAGTGAGGAACTCGATATGGCGCGCCGTTGTGAATTGACCGGAAAAGGCCCAATGACTGGCAACAATGTCAGCCACGCAAAAAATAGAACCCGTCGGCGGTTTTTGCCCAACCTGAACGATGTGACTTTGCAGTCTGAAATTCTGAAACGTGGTGTGAAATTACGCATTTGTGCTGCGGCTCTGCGGACGGTCGATCACCGGGGTGGTTTGGACATGTTCATGGCCAAAGCAAAAGACACGGAGCTGTCCGATACGGCTCTTAAAATTAAAAAAGAAATCGCCAAGGCGCAGGCCGAACTGGCCTGAGGTCTTTGATCTAGTATTGAAAGTTGCGAGATCCGTCCATGAGGTCGGGTCTTTTTCTTTGAGATTGACTTGTAGTTTCTTATCGAGCGGTTTTTACTGCGGGCATGCGCGTCCAGTCTAGAATAATCTCTACCCTAATTATGGTTCTGGCCATTGCGGTCTCCGGCGTTGGTTTGGCGCAGGTGCGCGCAATGGCGCCTGCGGTAGGCGAGGCAGTTTTATGTGTCGCAAACGGACCTGTTACGATCTATATTGATGCCAGCGGCCAGCCGACGTCGCCACCTGAGCACTGCGTGGAATGCGCGCTAGCATTGACTGCTGTGCTTCCACAGGTCACGGCGCAGTTGCACCACCACTATCATGGTTACCGCGCATTCAGAACTGACAGCGGGCAACCCCATTCTGCGCGCGATGTGATGGTGCCTCTGGCGCGCGGACCACCGGTCGCTTGAGCGTGTTCTGAGTTCTAATTCCAATAATTATCTTCTACAGGAGAGACATGATGTCCTTCAAAACTCTTTGCTTGGCAACCGCCCTGACTGTTTGCTTTAACCTTCCTGCATCTGCGGGTGCGATTATGGTGCAAGACCCCTATGCCCGCGCGTCGGGAAAGTCTGCCACCAGCGGTGCGGCGTTTATGATGTTGATGAACCATGGTGCGGTCGATGACCGTTTGGTGGGGGTGACGTCCGACGCGGCCAAGAAGGTCGAGTTGCACACGCATTCCGAAGATGCCAACGGTGTGATGAAAATGCGCCATCTGGTAGAGGGCGCTGTGATCCCGGCAGGCGGGATGCACGCGTTGGAACGTGGTGGCGATCACGTGATGTTTATGGGACTTTCTGCCCCCATGACGCAGGGTGATGAGATTTCGGTGACGCTGATGTTCGAAAATGCTGGCGCAGTTTCAATAACTGTGCCTGTCGATTTGAAGCGGGCCCCGAAAAAGCACAAAATGAAGCATTAAAATACCTATGTTTGGCGCTCCCAGACATTCTTGGGAGCGCGCAATTTTCGCTGGCCGCGCTCAGGTATCATCTGCGCTCTAAAAAGTGAATTTGAACCCGAAATGACCACCCTGACTGGCGCCAAAGCTAAGCCTTTCACCAATTAGGCTGGTGCCTTTTGTCCAAAAAATTTGGGCGATCATAGAGATATTTTTTGTGACCTCGCGCTGGATACGGGCCTCTGCGAAACTGCCGCTTTGGGTGTTTTGTGTGAATTTTCCAGATATTTTGACGTTGTTGAAGGTCTGTTTCAATCCCAAAGTGATATCTGTGCCCTCGTTCATACCGATGATATTGCGTTCAACGCCAAGGTTCCAGCGCCCCTTTGGTCCAAGCGTAAACGGCAGTTCACCTGCCATCGAAACCCCGCTTTTGTTCAGAAAAGTGGAAAACTCAGGCCAGTATAATACAGTGTTTGGGCTTCGGGTCATCACTGCAAGGCGCCCCACAATGGGCGCGATATCAACAACCTCTTGACTATAGTGCCGCAGGGACCTGAGGCTGCTCCAATACCCGTTGGACAGCAAAAGCGCGGCCCATTGGTATTTTCTGATTTTGTTGACCGAGGTGGTTATTCCCTGTGCTGTCAGTTGCGCTACATAATTGGATGGATCGCCACCAATATTGGCATCAAGCATAAAATATCCCGGGGCAAAAGTTTTGTTAATGATATAATTTAATCCCCGGCTTGGGCTGACTTCACCGTCCATCATAGCCTCAAAATCCTGTTGCGCCAAAAAGCTATTGAGATTGATGCCTGCCGCGTGCCCCAGCGCCTGTGCTTTGGGGCCACTAAAGGCCTCTGGGGTAGCGCCAGTGCTATTGATGCCGACACCCCGATAAGCAAAGTCAAACGGATGCTTTGCCCCAAAGGCCATGCGCAGCAAGTTCTGGAGATAGGCGTCGTTTTGGGTTGGGTCAAGACCGTCATTGTTTGGCGAGCGGCCGATCATAATCCCGCTTGTCCCGAACCTGTGTCCCATTTCGGCATGGGCGTATTCATGCAACACATAGGCATTGGCGTATTGCAGGCGAAAACTGGTTAAGACCTGTGCAAACAGCGCCAGCCTGCGCAGTGTTGGTGTGCTATTTCGTGTTGTACAGGCCGTCAGTTTGCGGGTTATTTCTGTCAACGACGTGATGTTTTCACCGTGGTGCGCCGAGACGAAACTTTGCCCTTTATTGTCAAAATTCAGCATGGCGGGGGAAAACGTTAGCGATACGCTTGGGGCGCTGCAATGGCCCTGTGCGTTGAGTGCCGAGGCCAGACCAAACCAGATTGTAATGAAAAGCCAAAAATGTCTCAAAATAAACTCCAGATTAAATGAAATTATTTTATTGCTCACTGCAGCAGGCTAAAAAATTGTTTTAAAATATGTTTTTAACGTGGGCTCAAAAGCCGAGCCAAGGCCTCCTATAGTAAGCGATTGCCAGAGCGTAAAATTCTCGTCTGGCAAGATAGTCTTGGCCGTCCCAAGGGGAAAGACTTATAATTATCCGTCCATTTTCAATGCCGAAATAAAGGCTTCCTGAGGGATGTCGACCTTGCCGAACTGCCGCATCTTTTTCTTACCGGCTTTTTGTTTTTCCAACAATTTTTTCTTACGACTGACATCTCCGCCATAGCATTTGGCAGTGACGTCTTTGCGCATGGCCGACAGTGTTTCGCGGGCAATCACTTTACCGCCAATCGCCGCTTGTATCGGAATTTTGAACATATGGCGTGGAATGAGATCTTTGAGTTTTTCTACCATGGCCCGGCCCCGGGTTTCGGCCCGATCGCGATGTACCATGGTCGACAGCGCATCTACCGCCTCATCATTGACCAGCACAGACATTTTTACCAGATTGTCTTGCCGGTACTCTGTCATTTGATAATCAAACGAGGCATAGCCTTTGGTGACCGACTTCAAGCGGTCGTAGAAATCAAAGACCACTTCGTTGAGTGGCAAATCATATACCACCATGGCTCGGCTGCCTGCATAAGTCAGGTCTAATTGAATGCCGCGTCGATCCTGACACAGTTTCAAAACATCACCGAGATATTCGTCAGGTACCAGAATTGTGGCCTTGATGCGCGGCTCTTCGAGATGGTCCACATGGGTCAGGTCGGGCATATCGGCCGGATTATGTAGTGGAATCATCGTCCCGTCGCGCAGGAAAACATGATAAATGACCGAGGGTGCAGTGGTTATCAGCTCAATATTATATTCTCTTTCGATGCGATCACGGATCACCTCAAGGTGTAACAATCCCAAAAACCCGCAGCGAAACCCAAACCCAAGTGCCGCTGACGTCTCCATCTCAGAGCTAAAAGATGCATCATTCAACGACAGTTTGTCTATGGCTTCCCGCAGGTCTTCAAACTCGGAATTATCCACTGGGAACAGCCCGCAGAACACCACTGGCTGACTTGGTTTGAACCCTGGCAGCGCCTGATCGGTGCCCTTTTTTTCATGGGTGATTGTGTCGCCAACGCTTGTATCGCGTACCTGTTTGATTGAGGCGGTCAGAAAGCCGATCTCGCCAGGACCCAATTCGTCGATCATTTGCATCTCGGGGCGGAATACACCGATCCTGTCGACGTGATGCACTGAACCGTTGGACAGCATTTTGATCCGTTCGCCCTTTTTGAGCACTCCGTCCATGATCCGAACCAAGACAATGACGCCGAGATAGGCGTCATACCAACTGTCCACCAGCATCGCCTTGAGCGGGGCATCGCGCGTTCCTTTTGGCGCAGGCAGTTCTTTGACGATGGCTTCTAATGTTTCTTTGATGCCAACGCCGGTTTTGGCGCTGACCTGAATGGCCCCTGACGCATCGATACCAATCACATCTTCGATTTGTTCGGCGACGCGATCACAATCGCTGGCTGGCAGGTCAATTTTGTTCAGGATTGGCACGATGTCATGATCGGCCTCGATCGCCTGATAGACATTGGCAAGCGTTTGCGCCTCGACACCCTGCGAACTGTCGACGACCAAAAGTGAGCCTTCGACTGCACGCATTGAGCGCGAGACCTCATAGGCGAAATCCACATGGCCAGGGGTATCGATAAGATTGAGAACATAGTCTTTGCCGTCCTCGGCGGTGTAATCGATCCGCACGGTATTGGCTTTGATGGTGATACCGCGCTCGCGCTCGATATCCATCGCATCCAGCAGCTGCTCTTTCATATCCCGGTCTTGCACGGTGCCGGTGGATTGGATCAACCGGTCGGCCAAGGTGGATTTTCCATGGTCGATGTGGGCGACGATCGAGAAATTTCGGATTTTTGAAAGCTGTGTCATGATAGGGATATGATTTGGTTTTCGGGATTGGTCAAGGCTCGAAGATCACGCGATCTTATTTGCTGTGAAATCGAACTGGGGTTTGCGTGAAATTCATGCGATCAAGGTGGGGCATGTCTATCTCATCGCAGAAAAATTCTGCAATGATCCGCTGCAGCTCTTAGGTGAATGACATCGTCAGAAATGCCCTGACAGACGCTTCAAACTCGCGGGGCGCCTCTGCGTGCAGCCAGTGCCCGGTATTGGGGATTTTGGCGAACTTGGCGTTGGGAAATAACCGCTTAATGTTCGCGCGGGTGGTCTGGGTAACATAGTTCGATTCCGCACCCGATAGAAATAATGTCTGGTTGGAAAATATTGTATCAAATTCCGGAAATCCTAAAATTGCTGGCATGTCACGCTCGAGCGCATCAAGGTTAAGGCGCCATCTGCCGCTTGCAAAATCCAGCGACTGGGCGAAAAAGCTTTGCAAGGTCGGATCGTCGATATGTTGGGCCAATTGTGCTGTGACGTCCGACCGTTTTTTGACCTGTGATAAATCCACAGCGCGCATGGTCTTGATGTGTTGGCTTTGGTCGTGCTCATAGGCAACAGGGGCGATATCTGCGACGATCAAGCGACCCACCAATTCTGGGCGGGTCAGCGCCAGTGTCATCGCCGCTTTACCGCCCATTGAATGACCAAGCACATCCATGGGCGTGCCGTGGCTGGTGATCACTTCGGCCAGATCGCTGGCCATATCAGTATACCTATGGCGGTCGCTCCAGGGGCTTTGGCCGTGGTTGCGCAGGTCGACCGCAACCACCTGCCGCATGTCAGACAGACGCTTTGCGATCACGCCCCAGTTGCGTGCAGAGCCAAATAAACCATGCACGATTAACAGCGGCTTGTTGTCTGCCGACCCATGGATAACCTTATGCAGCATGGCGGCTCCGGATTCTGCGGATCGGCTGTCTTCTAGAGGTTTGGATAAATTGGAAAGCGGGCGCACAAGGCCTTGACGTCCGCCTTGACTTTATTTTCCACCGCGGCGTTACCATCTTCGCCATTTGCGGCCAAACCGTCCACAACCTCGATAATCCAGTCGGCAATCTGACGAAATTCCTTCTCGCCAAAGCCCCGGGTGGTGCCGGCGGGAGATCCCAAACGGATGCCACTGGTGACCATTGGTTTTTCGGGATCAAACGGCACGCCGTTTTTGTTGCAGGTGATATGCGCGCGCTGCAGCGCTTTTTCTGTAGCGTTGCCCTTTACGCTTTTGGGCCTTAGGTCAACCAGAACAACATGCGTATCGGTGCCGTGGGTCACAGTGTCGAGCCCGCCTTTGATCAATTGATCGCTCAGGGCTTGGGCGTTTGTGATCACGTCGCTGATGTAGGTTTTGAACTCTGGTCGCTGCGCCTCGCCAAACGCAACGGCTTTGGCGGCAATCACATGCATTAGTGGCCCGCCTTGAATGCCGGGAAAGATCGCACTGTTGAACTTTTTGGCCAGCGTCGCGTCGTTGGTCAGAATCATCCCGCCGCGGGGGCCGCGGAGCGTTTTATGAGTGGTGGTGGTAGCGACATGCGCATGGGGGAATGGACTTGGGTGGGCACCGGCCGCGACCAGACCGGCGAAATGGGCCATATCAACATGCAAATAGGCGCCGACACTGTCAGCTATTTCGCGCATTTTGGCAAAATCAATTTGACGTGGCACGGCTGAGCCCCCAGCAATAAGCAACTTCGGTTGATGCTCTTTTGCCAGTGCTGCGACTTCGTCATAATCAATCATGTTGTCTTCGCGGCGCACCCCGTACTGCACTGCATTGAACCATTTGCCCGATTGGTTCGGGGCCGCACCATGGGTCAGGTGCCCACCGGCATCAAGGCTCATCCCGAGAATGGTGTCGCCAGGCTGCAGCAGTGCCGTAAACACGCCCTGATTGGCTTGACTGCCCGAATTGGGCTGCACGTTGGCAAATTCGCATTCAAACAGTTGACAGGCGCGTTCAATCGCCAGCGTTTCGGCCACATCGACGAATTGGCATCCGCCATAATAGCGCCGGCCGACATAGCCTTCGGCGTATTTGTTGGTCATCACACAGCCTTGGGCCTCCATGACGGCGACTGAGGCGATATTTTCGGAGGCGATCAATTCAATTTCTTCGCGCTGACGTCCCAGCTCACCGGTGACCGAGCCGAAGACATCGGGGTCACTGTCCTGCAGTGATTGGGTGAAAAATCCGGGCGCGTGAGAGGCGGTTTCCATGGCTGTTGTCTCCTACTATTGCGAGTCTAGGCATTTCTGGACCTGAGTTAGGTGACTTTGGCGTAAAGGAAAGGCAGGGCTGTGAAAACATCTGAATGCGACCCTGTGCTGAATAGGCGCGGCAACACTGGTAATTTTCTAACGGCTGTGCTTGAGTTATTTTGCCGAGACATGCAGATAGGGATCGCTGGCACATGGATTTGAAGATTGCCTTTTCGGCAAGCGAGGCCGAGGCCGCACAGCGCGCGCGGGCCGCACTCACCGAGCTGCATGGCGATTGCGATGAGGCGGCAGCAGACGTGATTGTTGCCCTCGGTGGTGATGGATTCATGTTGCAGACCTTGCAGCGCACACAAGCGCTGGGGCTTGCCGTTTATGGTATGAATCGAGGAACAATTGGGTTTTTGATGAATGAATTTTCCGTCGAGACGCTGCCACAGCGTCTGGCGCTGGCGGAACAGACCGTAATCAATCCCTTGGCGATGCAAGCCACAGACGTGACCGGGAAAACGCATTTTTCGCTGGCAATCAACGAAGTATCGCTGCTTCGTGCGGGCCCGCAAGCGGCCAAATTGCGTATCTCCGTTGACGGGCGGGCAAGGCTTGACGAGTTGGTGTGCGATGGTGCGCTGCTGGCCACACCGGCGGGCTCAACGGCCTATAATTATTCTGCACATGGTCCAATCTTGCCAATTGGGTCCGATGTCTTGGCGCTCACCGCGATGGCAGCCTATCGCCCCCGTCGCTGGCGCGGTGCTTTATTACCAAAATGTGCAAGAGTTGGATTTGATGTTTTGGAACCTGAACGCCGCCCGGTGATGGCTTATGCCGATTCCCTGGCGGTTGAAAATGTGGTGTCGGTGCAAATTTCCTCGGATACGCAGGTTAGCCATAAAATACTGTTTGACCCCGGTCATGGTTTGGAAGAGCGTTTGCTGCGTGAGCAGTTCGTCTAGTGTTCGCAATAAAGGCAAGCTGCTATTGCAATTAGATTTTATCGGATCAAGAGCGCTGCTCCCAAAGACTTTCGCACAGGCGCCCCAAACGGGCCTCAATGGCAATCATCGCGTCAACGATTAGGTCTTCGCGCCAGCGCCGCCCTATCAGCTGCACGTTGATCGGCTGAGCACCCTGTGGCAGCGCGGCGAGATGCGTTGGCAGACATCCTGCGGGCAGGCCGGTGAAATTCATCGAAAAAGACCACAGCGCCGAGCCCAGTGCCTCCCTGACGCCTTCGGGGCCTTCGGCGTCGCGGTTGGGAGTGAAAAAAGGCTGCAGCATAAAAGGGCAGAGCACCAAGGGATATTCATTTAAAAACAATGCCCATTCTCGCGCGTAAAAGCTGCGCTTGGCCATCGCGTCAAGTAGGGAGCGGCCCTGAAAGGGCGGGAATTGGCGGAAATATTCTTCAAATATTGCGTTGATTGTCTCGGACCCATGGGTGCGAATGTCGGGACCAAGCAGTTCTGACACTTCGCCAAGTAAAGCGCGATACCCGCATTCGGCGGTTTCCTGCGCCAGTGGCGGGGTCATTTCCTCGATGTCATATCCGGCATCGCTGAGGGCATCGGCAGCCAGATCAATTGCCTTAGAGACCTCGGGGTGCAGGTCGAACCCAAAGCAGGCTTTGCTGACTGCCACGCGGACAGGCCCGTTGATCTCATCGCCTTTATAGGGCAGGGGCACGTGAAAGGGGTCGCGAATATCGGGTGCGATGAGAGCGGGCATAGACAGCTTTAGATCGGCCGCAGTGCGGGTTATCAGGCCCTGTACTGACATCGCCTGCGCCAGCATGCCGCGTTCGGCTTTTTGGCTGGGATTATAGGCAGGCACGCGTCCGAGGCCCGGTTTAACCGTCACGGCGCCCGTGGCTGCGGCGGGAAAGCGCAGAGAGCCGCCAATATCATTGCCATGGGCCAAAGCACCGCAGCCTGACATCACCGCCGATGCGGCGCCGCCCGAGGATCCACCTGGTGATACATGCCTTCCCCAAGGGTTGTGGGTCCGCCCGTGTAGCGGATTGTCGGTATCGGCGCGAAACGAAAATTCTGGCGTGTTGGTGCGCCCGATCACCACTGCGCCTGCTCTGGTGAGGTTGCGCACCAGCGGCGCGTCTTGGTGGGCAATATTGTCTTTTAGCGCCACCACCCCGTTCGAGGTGGCATGCCCGGCTTGATCCACGTTGATCTTAATTGTCACCGCCACCCCGTGCAGCGGACCGCAAGCCTGCCCCGCGCTGCGCTGCCGGTCCATGTCTGCGGCGCGCTCAATAGCGACGTCTCCAAGATCCTCCACCACGGCGTTGAGCTCTGGGCTGACCTGACGCATGCGGTTCACCGCGGCCACTGTTGCGGCTTCAGCGCTGATGTCGCCATTTTGCGTGGCGGCGGCGATCTCACAGGCGCTGTATTGCCAAAGGGGAGTGTCTGTCATTCGGGCCTCTCTTTGTTAGAACGCTAGCGGCCTGCGCGTCGCTTGCAAAGATAAATTTTTATCAATAATTGCCCCCACATCAGCGTTCGCTCCTAAGCGTCTGTCGGGGCGGGGTGAAAAAACAACATCACTGCCCGATTTTCGACGCCAAGACGTCCACGAATCGCGTAGGTTCGTTGCTATGTTATTTTCATTGCCCGATCACCCGACACTTTATGCCGCATTATTGCAGCGCAGCCACGATTATGAGGGACGGGCCTATGTCGGGGTGACCTCGACAGGAATTTTTTGTCGCTTAACCTGCGGAGCTCGCAAACCAAAACCCGAAAATTGCAGGTTTTATGGTTGTGTGGCTGATTGCCTTGCCGCAGGATTTCGGGCCTGCATGCGCTGTCGCCCATTGGGTCGCCTTGATCAGACAGACCCCGCAATTACACGCTTGCTTGCACAGCTTGAGGTTCAGCCGATGCGCCGCTGGAGCGAAGCAGACCTTGTTCAAATGGGGCTTGATCCGTCAACTGTGCGGCGCGGATTTAAACGCCATTTTGGCGCAACATTTTTGCAACTTGCGCGCCAAAGGCGGGTGCAGATGGGGCTGCGTGCGCTGAGCACCGGCGACAAGGTGATTGACGCGCAATTGACCGCAGGTTTTTCATCGCCCTCGGCATTCCGGTTGGCGTTTGCCCGATTGATGGGGCAAGCGCCGGGATCGTTGAAGCGGGATGCCGTGCTTAAAGCCGGTTGCATAGACACCCCGCTTGGTCCGATGCTTGCGGTGGCGGATGCAAAAGTGTTGCATTTACTTGAGTTTATTGACCGTCGGGCTCTGCGCGGTGAATTGGCACGGCTGCGATCTCGCACCGGGGCTGAGGTGGGCATGGGACACTCTGAGCCTATGGCGCAGGTTAAAGCGGAACTTGTCGAGTATTTCGATGGCAAACGGGCGCAGTTTGAGGTGGCTTTGGCAGAGCATGGCAGCAGTTTCGAACGTGCGGTTTGGGCGGATTTGCGCGCTATTCCGGCCGGGCAGACCCGAAGCTATGGCGCGATTGCCGCGGCGATGGGACGACCGGGTGCGGCGCGTGCAGTGGCGCGGGCCAACGGCGCAAACCAGTTGGCGCTGGTGATTCCTTGTCACCGGGTGATTGGGTCGGATGGGGCACTTACTGGCTATGGTGGCGGGCTGTGGCGCAAGCAGCGTTTGCTGGAAATGGAACGAAAATACCTTTGACAGGAACTATTGGTTGAAACAGGGGAGCCCAGACCATGAATCAATCTGAAAAGTCCATTTTATTTGCCCAAATGCACAGGAAAGGTCAGCCGCTTTTGTTGTATAATATTTGGGATGCAGGCAGCGCTTTGGCAGTGGTCTCGACTGAGAAAAAGACGGGTGCAACAGCCCTTGCAACCAGCAGTTGGGCAGTTGCCGCTGCCCACGGCTTTGAAGACGGGCAGCTAATGCCACGCGATTTTATGCTGGCGATAACGCAGCGCATTGCCGCTTGTGTCACCGTGCCGGTAACAGCTGATTTTGAAGGCGGTCATGCGGTGTCCCCTCCCGGATATTCAGGGGTCTACTGCAGCTTTGTTGGCGACGGGTATTGCCGGGCTGAATTTTGAGGATCAAGCGGTTGGTGGCGCTGGGCTTTACAGTATATCAACACGGGTGCCGCGGATTGCTGCAGTACGCGCGGCTTGTCTCCGGGCATCGGTTCCGACGTTTATCAACGCAAGGACAGACCTGTTTTTGCAGCAAGTCGACAATGGGCAACATGCGGGCCTTATCGAGCAGGCAATTGCCCGTGCGCGGGCTTATCAAGACGCCGGTGCTGATGGTTTTTTTGTCCCAGGTTTGAAGGATAAACGTCTGATTGGGCGCTTATGCGCGGCCTTAGAAATGCCGGTAAATATAATGCTGGACGCGCCACTGACGCCAATTGACTTGGAAACCGGCTGTAATGTGGCGCGCATCAGCGTTGGACCTCTGGGGTATCAGTTGGCGTGTAAGGACTTAGCTACCCGTTTTGGCGCCTGCGCTGATGATGTGCTTAGCTTGTTACCGAGGTCTTAAAACGGGCCAGTGCGAAAAAACGGGCCAGTACGAAAAAACGGGCCAGTACGAAAAAACGGGCCAGTACGAAAAACGGACCAGCACAAAGAACGGGCCAGCACGAAAATGGCCCTGAATGATTATCAGCGAGATGCCACTGACGCGTCCACAATGGCAACGGTCAGGCAATGGCCCGTTGCGCCGGATTTGGTTGGGCTTTTGGGCTATTTTGCATAGCCCA
>NYVC01000091.1 GCA_002684375.1 Marinovum sp. | reverse complement strand
AAACCTAACCGATGCAAAGCTCATCAGATCACGCCTACGCGGGGCAAACCTTGCAGAGACCGATCTAACTGGGGCAAATATGAAAGGCGCGAACCTGAGCGATATAAGTCAAGACAAAGCGATCTTTTGCAATACGATCATGTCCGATGGCAGGGTTGAGCGAAGTGGCTGCTAATATCGGCCAGAGCCCGGCTTGCGTTTCATAATGCCCGACGCGTTTCGACAATCCCCTGGCTTTTTTCGGGATCAACTGCCCCTTATCTATATGGTAAACGACGTTTAATCGAAAATCACGGTGTCAGAAATATCACGGTGTCAGAAAGACATACAAATCCCTCTATGTCGCCCCTCATGGTCGGGTCTATCTGCCTTTGGTCAAAGCTACGGCAATCACGCGTTCGATATCTTGCGNGGTAAGGGCACAAGCATTCGTTCCCGCAGCGCTGTCCTGTAGCGCCTTATCNGCAATGCGCGCGGCACAATCAGAAGGAACGCCGATATCGGTTAATGTTTTGGGAATGCCCACCTGATCAAGAATGGCACAAACATGCGCATAAAACGCTTCAAAGCTGGTATCTCTNAGGCCCATTGCCTGTGACAGGGGCTCAATTTTATCTGCCAGCGCAGGCGCGTTATGGCGCAACGCTGCAGGCAGCACCACCGCATTTGTCAGCCCATGCTGGGTGTCATATTCCGCGCCGACCATNTGAGAAATCGCATGCACAAGACCNAAGCCCTTGAGAAAGGCGATACCCGACAGNCAAGACCCCGCCANCATGGCGCCGCGCGCCTCTAGGTTTGACGGCTCTGCCACCGCGACCGGCAGCCAACGCCCCACGAGCCGCAGCCCTTCCAGCGCCAAACCGTCACACAGCGGGTTAAATCCCGGCACGCAATAGGCCTCAATCGCATGCACCATGGCGTCTACGCCGGTCCATGCTGTCAGCTTGACNGGCAAGCCAAGAGTAATTTCAGGATCAAGCACTGCAAAAGNNGGNTTGAGNTCAGCGTGCCAAATACACCATTTCATCTTTCGCACAGTATCGGTGATCATCGCCGTGCTCTCGGTCTCGGCCCCAGTGCCAGCAGTGGTCGGAATAGTGATCAGCGGCGGGAAAGCAGGGTGCCGGGCCATGTCTGGCGGGGATTGTTCATATTCGAATGCCCACAGGTCAAGGTCATTATTAGCACAGAGGGCCAATGCCTTGCCGCCATCCATACCGCTGCCACCCCCTATGGCTATGATCCCGTCATGACCACCAGCCCTGTACTGAGCTTTTCCTGCCGCGATTTCATCATCTCTCGGATTAGGCGAGATATCTGAATAAATCGCAGAATCCAGGCCACCTTTAGACAGATAGCCTTTTAAATCGGCAATAAACGGCAAGCCTGCACTGCCACGATCTGTCACGATCAACGGTTTGGTCATACCCGCGCGGGTAGACAGGTCAGCAATCTCGCTCAGACGACCGGGGCCATAAATGATTGGTACCGGAAAACTCCAGTCTTGCGGCTCAAGGAAATTCATAGATTTGCCTCCCCATATTTTAAATCATGTGTTGCAATCGGGAACCATGCTGGAAACATATCCAGCAGGTCAGCAAGCGAGGATAGGACCGTTTTATCCCCCTCAAACATAACGTCCGGCCCCTGAATACCCTCCGATGTGATATGGCCCAAGGCAAAATCACTCAACATCTCTCGTGGTAAGGTGATGCTTAGGATAGCGTGCGGATCCAGACCCTCGCGGTTGTTCAATACGGCATTTGACAACTCGGAATGACAGCTCTCGTCGGTGCCGGCGATGCACCAATTAATGGTAAAAGCAAGTCCCGCAGCTTTTGGGCCGTTCAATCGAATGCTGAGCGAATTCATCAATAACAGCGGGCTCATGCCCTTGAGAACATCCCGCAATACGCGGTGGTTCTTGTCCCCCTTAGGCAGGCCCACGCGCAACTCGTTTGCCGCAGACAAATAGGCATTGCGCCATGTCGGGTTTTCCGCCCCATAGCCCATCTGCGTATGAGCCGCTGCGGCAAGTTCACGGGCCGCCATGTTATCAGGCTCAGCCCAGATCACCTGATCAAGGATATGGACCACCCAACGATAGTCGCCTGCCACATAATCCGCGTGCGCGCGCGTCAAAACCGCCTCAACCCCGCCCATATACTGTAATGTTCGACGTGCCAGATCGCGGGGCGGCAGGCTATCCAAGGTTGCCGGGTTACCATCATACCAGCCGAGGTAATAGGCATAAATACCCCTCACATTATGTTTCAGAGAACCATAATATCCACGCAGGTGCCACAAGCGCGCTAGCGATGGGGGAAATTCGATCTCGTTGGCGATTTCAGAAGGCACATATCCGTGACTCATCAAACGCAGGGTCTGATCATGCATAAACTTGATGCCGTCACGCTGTTCACCCAGAAATTTCTGGATCTCAGCCTTACCGAACACAGGCCAATTATGTCCACTGACAAGATATTCTGTATCCTCGAACAAAAGTGAGCGCGCGACGCTGTCGGCCCATTGCATGGCATCGCGAGGAAAGGCTCCACGGATGGTATAGACGTTGTGAAGGCACATATAACAGTTATCGGCACAATGCAGCAGCTTATGTTTGGGGAAATAACAATGCATGCCGGTCGGGGCTTCGCCGGGGGCAAACATAAATTCGATCTCGACACCATCGATCACCATCGCGCCACCTTGTGTTCCGATCACATCCGTAGGTTCAATATAGGTAACTTCGCCCCCTTCGATCATTTGGCCGAGACCTGTATCGACAATGCCAGTGGCGCTGACCTCAAGGTTTTCGCCGTACATATAATCATTGCGCGATGGCATCCCTTCGGCCGCCATGCCCTGTTCTTTCAAAACCCACTCGGTGAACCCTTCCGAGGCCACAACCAGACAGCGGCCTTTGGCCACATCCTCGACTGTGATCATGCCCTTCACACCGCCAAAATGATCAGAATGCGTATGAGAATAAATCATACCGACAATGGGGCGTTTACCCACATGTTCATACAGCAACTCCACGGCATAGCGCGCGGTTTCAACTGTCGTGAGAGGGTCAATGCAGATATAGCCGGTATCGGTTTGTACAAATGTCGCGTTGCCCAAAGATTCGCCACGGACCTGCCACACACCTTCACAGACTTTGAACAAACCGCGATAATTGTTGAGCAAGGCATGACGCCACAAACTGGGATGCACGGTTGCAGGCGCCTCACCATGAAGAAAAGCCTCGAACTGTTCGTGATGCCAGACGATATCTCCGTCTGCATCTCTAATATCACGATCATCGGGGCGGCATATCAGCCCGCGCGAGGCGAACTCAAAATCCTGCCGGTCCTGCCAGTTAAAAACCGGATCACAGCAGGCATCCTGATGGGCACGACGGGTCTGGTCCGAAATTAGGTCACTCTCGCGCATCTGTACCTCGTTATGGATCTTATAATTACCTACTGGTAGGTATTTTTCTGATCGTAAAGGCCTGAACAAGAAATAGCCCAGCACTGAATGTAAAAAATGATGTGACGTAAGGGAAATATGGTCCAAACTGGCCCGTCAAAGCCTTGACGACAGGGGTTATTATTTAATCTGTACAGGTGCAGATGCAGGGATTTCGCTTTTTAAAACAGGACCAATTTTCAAATCACCATTTATCAATGCACCATCTTTGATATTTGATTTTTCCGCCTTGATGGTAGCGTGTGTGCTTGATGTGCCCCCCAGGGCCACTTCTTTGGCAGTAATTGTACCAGCGATGGTGCCGTTTGAGTCGACTTTGCCGGCTTGGATATTACCTTGCAGACTGCCAAACTCGGAGATCGTCAGGTTTTGAGCAATTACATCTCCATGAACCCGGCCATTTATCATCAGATCACCCTGACATGTCAGGTTGCCATCAATCGTCAAGTTACTTTCAATAACGGACGCCATTATCACTCCTTAATACTGCTCAAACCGCTTTATACCAAAAANAACGGTCCTGCGCTCTTTATAGTATTTGGTCCGAGAATCAACGCCGTAAAAACTATGTCATCAGCCTAGTNATNCACNCGGTTTCAAGCATACTGTGCCTTAATCAAGCGTCTCATCAACTGTTGAACTTGGTCCATAAACCTCAGGTTCCAAAACCAGACGGTACTNCGTGACTGCAAGGGCTNGCACAACCCCACAAGACCGGACCACTGGTTGGGCAANCTCGGCAGAGTTTTTGCCNCACTGCCAACCCGCGTGGACCCATTGGAAACAACAACAGACCGTCTGGCAAACCTACGCCTCAGAGTACCCGCGCATCAGAAAATCCCTGTAAATAGATTGTCCCTTGATGTTAAAAAGCTCCAAGAATGTCTCTTTAAATAGAAGGCCCACAGACTGCACCGACTGCAGTCCATTGTTTCGAATAGCGTGTTCGGCAGAACTGTTTTGCGGCTAATTTATCATCTTCTACTCGATACAAATTTCCAAATCTCACTCATAAACCCCAAGTATCCAAACTTAAAAAATTATCGGTACAACCATCTTGCACTCGCCTCTTTTTACAAAATGCCACGGCGCAAAACACAAATCCAAGTATACCGACCTTATCCTAAAGCGCACAGGTCAACCAATAGATTAGCCCAGCCTGTCTGCGCATCCCGAGGATATACGGGGGGCCAGCTATAATTGAATGCAACGCATTACTTTCCGGTAAAACTCTTCAAAATAACCCCGTCGTTTGCCGAATTACCATTGCCGGCGTATGAGGCGCCTTGCAGCAGGGGCTGCGCGATTTCTCCCGACGGCCCTGNCACTATGGNTTTGTGGTTTTGATCTATCCAGTTATCGGGCTGGCTCTGTTTACTTGGGCNTCGNGCGNAAATGNGGNGCAACTGTTGTTTCCAATGGTNACAGGTTTCGCCCTTTTGGGCCCTTTTGCAATAATTGGCTTATATGAGATGAGCCGCAGATTGGAAAAAATCTTGATACATCTTGGACACATGTTTTCGACGTTCTTAAGTCTCCTGCTATGCCCGAAATTGCGGTGCTTGCTGTTATGTTGCTTGGGCTATTTCTGCTTTGAANCNCCACCGCGCAATCGCTGTACTGGTGGCTCTATGCCGACCTGCCGCCAGCATCGATTCTTGACTTCATTAAAGATGCAATCAGCACCCGGTGCGNTTTGATCCTTATCGTGATCGGCACTGGGGTCGGTTTTTGCTTTGCATTAATCGCGCTGTGCACCGTTCGACCTCTGCCACCTCGGCAAGTGAAANAAACTGGCCNTTGGGGTCTTCAATATCAACCATGATCAAATCTCCAGTTTGAGGCGGTAACGATCAGTGTGGCCANTTATATCGGNTTATTGNCGANATCAGGACATTGGGATTGGCGCGGGATCCGCGCTTATTGAGACGTTGCCAAATCCGCAAATTCTATCTTTTTTGACGCGTCAGTTGCGCGAATGTTTCTTACTCAAAAAGCCAAGTTTGGTAATCATCTTCTGGGTCAATCATCACCATACCGCGCAGCGCACCATGACCGGTGCCGCAAAGGTCGGCGCACAGAATGTCAAACGTACCGATGCGGGTCGGTTCAAGCCAAAAATAGGGGCTCATTCCTGATACCATATCCAGATTCGCACGGAACTCGGAAACACAGTAGTCATGTAGTACATCAACCGAGCGCAGCAGCATCTTGACCTGCCGGCCCAGCGCAAGATGCAGGTCATCTGCCTTGATCACTACATCATCCTGTCCGTTCGGATCGCCCGACGTGATGCCGAGCGGGTTGTCGTAACTGATCAGGCGGTTATCAGCCNTGCCCAGTTTCCCATCTTTCTCTGGCAAACNGTAGCTCCAACTCCATTGCTGCGCAAAAACCTCTACCTCATCGGTGCCCTCTGGCACGGTGACGAACTTAAACCAGACCATAAGCCCCGGTGCCAGCAATGCGGCCGCGCTCAAAGACGTCAACCCAGTCAACCACAGCTCAAGTTTGTTATTCTCGGACTGATAAGCCGCTAAACGCCTTTTGCCGCGACGAAAGCCAAAAACACAATACGCCATAAACAGGATCACAGCTGCAAAAACAAATCCGGTGATCCAAAATGTGACTGAAATCATATNANCAATAACACTCCAGTTCGAAGCGATCGGCGTCCACCACCAAGGACTGAAAATATGAAACCCTATTGAACCAATAACGATTAAAACAAGGACAATGCCAGTGCCAGACTGCTGTCCTTTCCACAGTCTTGAGCGATTGATCAATCTGAAGCGGAAGTCACTGAGTATTCTGAATACGACATCCATAGGCTGGAATAGGGCTTAAAATCTGGTGCTGATTTGGAAAAGACGATTATTGGACCCAGACTGCCAATCATAATGCGGCAAACTGCGTATGTCTGCCAACAGCTCTGGACGTCAAATTTAACTCTGACAACCAGAACGAATAAGGGCCTGAACGCAAACAAACGGGCTGCATATCAATACGGGCAATTTTAATTTCAAGACCCAGCCTATTGACAGCCGACGTGTCCACATTTATCGGATTTTAATTATGGCATACCAAAATANAAATATTGCAACGTCGGCTTCCAATCTACGGGCTGTAATTGGGCAAAATCCGCATAAAGTCCAAGTTACCAACATGATAGCAGCTGCCAATAAAACAAACCCGACCTGCATCTCTACGAAATATATTTGGCCCAAACATCAGTATCACCAGTCTTTCGCAGCCCNTGANACAGGGTAACCTTCAATGAGCGTNGTCATAAACCTGAAAGATGTTTTGAACGCCCAAGGTGGGTTGTTGCGCAGTCCCAGTTTGGCAGAAGACGCCGCGCAAACCCTGCGAAAAATGATCCTTCTGGAAAAGCTGCCCCCCGGGACCGCGCTTCCAGAACGCGACTTNTCACAGGCCTTGGGCATCAGCCGNACCCCGTTGCGCGAAGCCATACGCCTGCTTGCCGGTGAAGGGCTTGTTCAGTATACAGCTGCGCGGCGNCCTTTTGTTGCCGACCCGTCACTGGAAGAAATAAANGACTGCCTGCGCATTCAGGGTGCGCTTGAAGCCCTGGCNGGAGAACTGGCCTGCACCCAAGCAAGCACACAGCAGATCAAAGATATTGCCCAGATTAATGCTACCATTATCAAAACCCAAGGCGACAATACCCGACTGCATGCCTTTCAGGCAGATATGCGCTTTCACCAAAGCATCGTAAAAGCTGCAAAAAANCCACCGCTGGCCGAAACGCATGCCAAGTATAATGCNCGCCTATGGCGCGTCCGCTTCTTATCCTCTCAGCGTGCGGACNGACGTGAAAGCACCAGAAGGGAACATCATGAAATCGTCGAGGCNCTCATGGCGCGNGATGCCCCCCGAACGTCACGCGCACTCAAGGCGCATTTGATCACAGCAGAAAAAAATATAGCACTTGCCTTAAAAGACCGTGCTGCAATAACCGAGGAATAATGTTTTTATGTCACGCCAAAAGATTGCGATCATTCCAGGTGATCCGTCCGGAATAGGCCCTGAGTTGGTCGCTAAACTGTTGCATGACGACGGCGTTCAACAGAGCGCCGATATTTTGTTGGTGGGCGATGCCCATCTGTGGCAACGCGGTGCCGCACAGGCCGAAATGCAACTGGCGCTCCGCAGTATCGCCAGCGACCAACTGGCAGAGTTTAGCGGGTGCGCTCATCTAGATTTGCAAACAATCTCNCCTGACGATATCAAAATTGCCGAAGTAACCAAAGCCGGCGGCACAACTGCGCTTCGCTGTTTAGACAAAGCGATGGACCTCGCTGTGGACGGACTGGTTGANGGCATCCTGTTTGCGCCATTCAACAAAGCGGCAATGACTGCGGCCGGGCTGAATGCTGAGGATGAACATCGGTATATGGCGCGGTATCTTGGCCATGCGGGNTATCATAGCGAAATCAACGTTCTTGACAATCTGATGACCACCCGCGTGACCAGCCATATCGGCCTCAAGGACGTCGCTGCAAATATCACCGAGGCGGGCATCCTGCGGGCGATCCATTTGGCCGAGGATACGCTGNAGCGCGCCGGAAACGCCCGACCAAGCATTGCCGTTGCCGCGCTCAACCCGCATGCCGGTGATCATGGTAAGTTCGGTCGCGAGGAAATTGATATCATCACCCCCGCGATCGAGGCTTGCCAGCGACAGCAAATGGACGTCTCAGGCCCTTGGCCGTCTGATACGGTGTTTCTAAAGGCCAGGCGCGGCGAGGTTGATGCGGTGGTCACCATGTACCACGATCAGGGTCAGATTGCGATCAAACTCATGGGATTTGAACGCGGTGTTACCGTGGCTGGCGGCCTGCCAATTCCCATTGCAACACCGGCGCACGGGACTGCGTTTGATATCGCCGGACAGAACAAGGCAAACGTCAGTGCCATACGGCAGGCCTTTGATCTGCTGCTGCGCATGGCGAAAACACATAGCGACAATAAAAAATCAGCCTAACTTCGGGCGTATCAACTCAAAGGGATAAAACAGTGTTACAAGGTAAAAATTTACTTGACGGAGCTTGGGTAGGATCAGGTGAAACGGTTGCATCTGTCGATCTCGCATCGATCAGCTTTGCACAGGCAACCCTCGCACAGGTCGAAACCGCGTGCCAAGCGGCACGCACGGCGTTTCGCCCCTATAGCCAAACCACACGCGCNACACGCGCCGCGTTTCTAAATCGTATTGCCGATGAAATCGATCTGCTTGGTGATCAAATTACCGATATTGGCAGCCGTGAAACCGGCCTGCCCGAGGCGCGGCTCATTGGCGAACGCGGACGCACCACGGGCCAGCTTCGGATGTTTGCAACCGTTATCGAAAGTGATGACTATCTCGACAACCGTATTGACGAGGCACTGCCTGACAGACAACCCATGCCGCGCGCAGATCTACGACTGACCCACCGGCCACTGGGCCCGGTGGTGGTCTTTGGGGCTTCAAATTTTCCATTGGCGTTTTCCGCGGCGGGCGGCGACACCGCCTCGGCACTGGCAGCAGGTTGCCCGGTTATTGTAAAAGGACACAGCGCCCACGCCGGCACTGCCGAACTGGTCGGGCAAGCCATTGCAACTGCAATTGCAGCTTGTGGCATGCCCAGCGGTACCTTTCAGCTATTGCAGGGGTCCGGACGTAAGATTGGCGGTGCCTTGGTTCAGCACCCAGAGATTCGCGCAGTTGGTTTTACCGGCTCTACCGCCGGCGGTCGTGTACTCTACGATTTGTGTCACAGCCGGCCGCAACCAATCCCGTTTTATGGCGAGTTGGGGTCGGTCAACCCAGTCTTTTGTCTGCCGACAGCAATGTCCAATCGGGCTGCAGACATCGGGCAAGCTTGGGCAGCTTCTCTGACCATGGGNGCTGGACAATTCTGCACCAACCCCGGTGTTGTTCTAGCGCTGAAAGGCGAGGCGTTCACGGCACTGCAAAATGCCGCAATAACAGCTTTGAATGCAAGNCCCGCTCAGAAAATGCTGACAGATGGTATCCACTCGGCCTATCACAGCGGCGTGTCAGCCTTGTCAAAACATGCCACCGAGGTCACTGGCGGGCAGCGTGCAGATACTCCCCGTCACAGTCACGCCGCCGCCTTTCGGGTCGATGCAGATACATGGCTCAAAACGCCAGCCCTGCATCACGAGGTTTTTGGCGCCGCGGGCGTGTTCGTAGAATGTGACGACGCGCAACAAATGAAAGACGTCGCACAGGAGCTTGAGGGGCAATTGACCATCACCTTGCAAATGGATGACGGCGACACCGCATTGGCCAAAGAATTTTTACCGATTGTGGAAGAAAAAGCNGGACGCCTTCTGTGCAACGGATTTCCAACCGGCGTTGAAGTGTGCTCGGCCATGATGCACGGCGGCCCCTACCCCGCAAGTACCGACAGCCGTTCCACTTCGGTTGGCACGCTGGCGATCACACGCTGGTTGCGGCCGGTAGCCTATCAGAATTTTCCAACGGATTTATTACATGACGATCTGACGCCCTAAATTCAACACATCCAAAGCAGTCACACGCATNGCTTCCAGATACGGCCGAATGCTNTCGGCCGTATCCGTCTGTTGCACATGTACGGCGATAAATTTNCAATCGCAGCCTTCCCACTTGACCATCCCATTAGCGCAAGAACTCCGGCCCAACGCGGTCGGACAGCACCCCATTTTAAGGGGCNACACCCTTGGCTCGACCGTCGTATCCGTTTCTCGGAATAACCTTCAAAATGTCAGCATTGCAGCACGTCTTTTTGGCATTTGAAACTTGGCATGCCAAATTCCATTGACTCGGATTGTCTNNTGTGAAAGAGTCTAGTGGGCGCATGTAAACCATCGCCAACAGACACCAAAATGACTGGGAGGAAGATATGAAGTTCAAACTGATAGGTGCCGTATCGGCAGCGGTTGCTCTGCTTACATCGGCAGCATTCGCAGAAGANTATCCAAGCAAGACAATTGAGGTCGTGACCCACGCCGGCAATGGTGGCGGGACGGATGTCACCACACGCATGATGATGTTGCGTGCGCGACGCGCGCTCAAACAAGACATGGTTATCGTCAACAAAAAAGGCGGTGGCGGTGCTGCTGCTTTGGAGTATTACAAAACTGTAGCTGCCGATGGCTATACTATTTTGACGTTCACTGTCGGCCANGCCGCAGTGATGGCAAAAGGTCAGGGCGGTATGAAAATAGACGAACTGCGCCCCATCGCCCGTGGCACTGATGACCCCCAAATTCTGATGACCAAATGCGGCTCATACGCCAGTGCGGAGGATTTTGTCGCCAAACAAAAAGAGGCAGGAATCACCTATGGTGTCACCCACCTTGGCAATATCGACGATGTCTCTGCCTTTATGTTTGCCAAAAAAGGCGGCATGAAAACACCAAAAATGCTGCCCTTTGATGGTGGTGCAGAACTGGCAACCCAACTTGTCGCAGGGGCAGTTGACGCCGGAGTTCTCAACCTCGTCGAAGCCTCAGCACAAATCGAAGCCGGAGAAATCTGCCCCACAGTTGTTCTGGCTGACGCAAGGATGGCAGCAATCGGCGATGTCCCAACCGCCAAAGAACTGGGCATTCCAGTGAGCTTTTCAACGGTACGCGGCTTTGCGGTCCATGCCGACACGCCACCAGCGATTGCTGAGAAAATCGAAAGTGCCTTACTGAAAGCNATGAATCACACTGTCTATCAGGGCTATCTGCAGTCGATTGGGTTGGACAGCACATCTGTTGCAGGCTCGGATGTTTGGGGTCCGCAGATACAAACCACTGTCAATGAAATGAACGCCGCTCTGAAAGAGCTCGGCTTCATCGAATAAAAAAATACGCGGCGGCTTTTTATGGCCGCCGCACTCTTTGAGAAGATAAATGGCAAACTTACCCAAATTCGAAAATTCCCGATTTGAACGCTGGCTCGCACCCTGCGTCATCATCTGTTTTTGTAGTGTGGCCTTTTGGATTTCCACCACATTCAGAGAGATGCCCCCGATCCTGAAACGCGGAATTCAACCTGCAGATTTTCCGCAACTTCTCCTGATCACCATCATTCTACTGACACTCGCAATGATGGTGTTTGACCCCATCAAATTGCGTGAAAACTTCAATGCAACAACCGCTGGATCACTGGGTTTGTTTGCGGTTTTTGGCGCGTTCACCTGGATCGACTTGTTTCTTGCGCTCGGCATTTTCGCCGCCGCTTTGGCAGCGCTTTGGGGCGAAAGACGTCCCCGCATCCTTATTCTGGTCGGAGCAGTCATGCCGTTGGTAATTTTTTTACTATTTGACCAAATATTCGAAATTCGTTTTCCGCGCGGCTTGCTTACTAACCTGTGGTATGGGTGACGGCAGATGGAAGGTTTAATCTCAGGTTTTCTGGTGCTTGCCGATCCCTATCTACTGGCACTTTTAGTCATGGCCACGTTAGGCGGAGTAGTCATCGGCGCTTTGCCGGGGTTAAACGCCACCACCGGAGCCGCCCTTTTATTGCCCTTTACACTTACAATGGATCCGGTACCAGCCATTTCCATCATGACAGCGATCTACTGCTCGGCCACCTTTGCCGGCGCAATCACTGCCATTTTAATCAACACACCTGGGACCGCTGCCAGTGCCACAACCTGCCTCGACGGCTATCCGCTGGCCCAGCGTGGAGAAGCAGGGCGCGCCTTGGGCATGGCTGTTGTCTCCTCGACCATCGGCGGCGTCTTTAGTGTGATTTGCCTGATGATTGCGGCACCGTTCCTCGCCCGCGCTGCCTATAACTTTTCCCCACCAGAATATTTCGCTCTGACGTTGTTTGGTCTGTCAATGCTCGCCAGTATTGGCGATGGGTCAGCGATCAAAAACCTGATCGCCGGCAGCTTGGGGATTTTTTTAGCGCTGGTTGGCGTCGATAACCTGACAACCGTCGAGCGCTTCACTTTTGGCAGTTATGAACTGTATGACGGCATCGGTTTCGTACCAGTAATGATTGGTGTTTTTGGTATTTCCGAATTGCTGATTCAGGCCGCAAACCTGCAGATCGTGCGCGAACAGGTGGTTATGAAAGCCATAACCCTGCCCAGCAAAGCAGATTACAAAAAATCATGGCGCACGATTGTGCGGTCTTCCGGCATCGGAACCTTTATCGGTATACTGCCTGCCGAAGGCGCGACCGTGGCTTCGATGATCGGCTATAACGAGGCCAAACGCTGGTCGAAAAACCCGGAAGAGTTTGGCCATGGAGCGATCGAAGGCATTGCGGGATCAGAGGCGGCAAATAATGCAGCCACGGGGGGTGCGATGGTTCCTACTCTGGCTTTAGGTATCCCCGGCAGTGCCACCGCAGCGGTCATTTTAGCCGGTTTGATGGTACATGGTGTGCGACCTGGGCCGACGATGTTTACCGAACAAGCCGAGTTTGCCTATGCCATTTTCTGGTCGATGCTTTTGGTCAACATCCTGTTTTTTCTGGTGGGCTTACGAGGCGCAAAAATATTTGCTCGGGTCACATTGATCCCGGTGCAAATTCTATGGCCGACGGTTTTTGTATTTTCAATCGTTGGCACCTATGCGCTGGACCAATCCATGTTTGACGTCTGGGTGGCGCTCACTGCAGGTGTGATTGGGTTTTTTATGCGCCGGTATGGCTTTTCAGTGGTGCCACTGGCCATTGGTTTGATCTTGGGCGGCATGCTTGAACAACGTTTGGGCCAATCCATGGTGATGCTTGACGAACAGTGGTGGCTCATGTTCACTCGCCCGTTGACATTATTCTTTTTTATCCTGACAGCGCTTGCACTTTTTGGCCCGGCCCTGTTTGGGACACTCAAACGTCGTTTATCAAATTCAACTGGAGGCACTGCTGAATGAGTCGCATCAAATCAATTCGCACGCGGGTCTGGAACTGGACCGGACCGGTGGTCGCACCGCAGGGAAACTTCTGCACAAATGCATCTGACGCCCTGATTCAAAAAGGTGATGCGATGGCCAGTTTCCGGTTTCATCAATGGTTGACTTGCGAAGTCGAAACCGAGGATGGCACCATTGGTATCGGCAATGCAGCGCTGGCACCAACCGTGGTTAAAAAAGCCATCGACGATTGGTACGCGCCGTTGGTGATTGGCGAAGATCCCTTCGATTACGCATATATCTGGGAAAAAATGTACCGACGCACCCATGCGTGGGGGCGCAAGGGCATCGGCATGACCGCGATTAGCGCCATAGATATCGCAATCTGGGATTTGATGGGCAAGCTGGTTGGCAAACCGGTGTTCAAGCTTTTGGGCGGGCGCACCAAGGATAAAATCCCGGTTTATTACTCAAAGCTCTATGCCGACACGATCCCTGCGATGCAGGCCGAAGCCGAAGAGGCGATGACGCACGGCTATCAGGCGTTCAAATCGCGCTTTGGCTATGGACCAAAAGACGGCATGTCCGGAATGCGTGAGAACCTTAAACGGGTCGAGGCGCTGCGCGAAGTCATCGGCTATGACAAAGACTTGATGGTTGAGGCCTATATGGGGTGGAACTTGGACTACACCCGTCGCATGCTGCCTAAGCTGGAAAAATACGAACCACGCTGGTTGGAAGAGCCGGTAATTGCGGATGATGTCGCAGGCTATGCTGAATTGAACGCCATGGGCAGCGTCCCGATTTCTGGCGGCGAGCATGAGTTTTCTGTCATCGGTTGCAAAGAGTTGATCGAAAAGCGCGCAGTCAGCATCTTGCAATATGACACCAATCGCGTTGGCGGCATCACCGCAGCGCAAAAGATCAACGCCATCGCCGAGGCCTTTCAAGTGCCGGTGATTCCACATGCCGGACAGATGCACAATTACCACCTGACAATGTCGAATATAAATTGCCCGATCAGCGAATACTTCCCTGTTTTTGACGTCGAAGTCGGCAACGAATTATTTTATTATATCTTTGATGGGGATGCTGAGGCAAAAGACGGGTATCTGCAACTATCAGACGACACCCCCGGTTTGGGCATTTCAATCACCGACAAACATCTGGCTAATTTTGAGATAGTAGAATGACAAAACCTTACAACGGCATATGGCCGGTCGCCCCTGCCGCCTTCCACCCCGATGGCAGCCTTGATATGGACGGTAACCGTCGGGTTCTGGATTGCATGATAGATCAACAGGTCGACGGCATCTGCATCTTGGCCAATTATTCAGAACAGTTTCTGCTCTCTGACGCCGAACGGGATCAGCTTACACGGCTCAGCATCGAGCATATCGCCGGGCGGGTGCCTATTATTGTCACCATCAGTCATTTCGCCACTGATATTGTGGTAGAACGCGCCCATCAGTGCAAAACATTGGGTGCCGATATCGTAATGATGATGGCACCTTATCACGGGGCGCTGTTGAAAGGCACCGCTGAACAAACCTTCGAGCAGGTCGCCCGTGTTGGCGAGGTTGGGCTGCCCATTATGCTACAAGATGCCCCTTTGTCTGGGGTTGAATTAACCATCCCACTGCTGACTAAAATGGCCTGCGAAATTGAAATGTTAAAACTGCTCAAGATCGAAAGCGTTGGTACGGCCGCCAAACTTGCGGCGCTGCTCGCCGCGGCCGGAGATCACATAGACGGTCCGTTTGACGGCGAGGAAGGTATCACATTACTCGCAGATCTTGAGGCCGGGGCCACTGGCACCATGACCTCGGCGACAATTCCCGACCAGATCAAGCCGGTTGTCACCTCTTTTCTGGCAGGCGAGACAGACGCCGCCACAGCCGCATATACGCGGGTTTTACCCGCAATAAACCATGAAAACCGCCAATGTGGCTTCCGTGCCGCCAAAGAGGCAATGGTTGAGGGCCGCGTGATCAGATCTGCCTTTTGCCGGCACCCGATTCCCCGCTTGAGCGACGCCGCGCGCGCTCAATTGATGGCATTTCTGCGTCCCCTGGATCCTGTCGTTTTGAGTTGGGGTAAATGAGTAGCGCGCGGACCGATTTCAAAACACTGTTAGCCGACGGCCCGGCCGTTGCGCCGCGCCGTAGCCTCGCCTCCGAGGCCGCCGACGTCTTACGAGAGATGATCCTGCTCGAAAAACTGACCCCCGGCCTGCCGGTGCCGGAACGTGATCTGGCCGAGGCGCTGGGGATCAGTCGCACGCCGTTGAAAGAAGCTTTACTGATTTTAAAAAGCGAGGGTCTGATCGTCCACAGCGCGACCCGACGCTCCAGCGTGGCCGATCCATCTCTTGAAGAGGTAAGTGAAAATCTGATTGTCTTGGGCGTGCTCGAAGCCCTCGCCGGCGAATTGGCCTGCAAGCATGCCAGCGATGCAGAAATTACACAGATTTTAGAGCTCTGCGACCGGATGCGAAATGCCAGTCTCGAGACGGATCCGTTGAATTTTTTCAGCTGGGATATGGAATTTCACCAATCCATCGTCCGAGCCGCGCGCAACACGCCTCTGATGGAATCCCATAGGGTCTATAACGCCCGCCTTTGGCGGGCACGGTTTATTTCATCAAAGCGACGGACGTCCCAAGACACCATGCTTGGACATCACGATCTGATTGCAGAGGCGCTGCAAAAACGCGACGGCCCGGAAGCCGGCCGGCAATTGCGACGGCATCTGGAAACAGCCGTGATCAATATCACCGAAGCGCTGGGCACAAAAAACCAAGCTGTCTCAGAAACCCCTACCAATAATCACTCAAAAAACAATCTTTCGGATGGATAAAAAAACCCTCGCTCTGATCCAGGGAGACCCAGCCGGAATTGGGCCGGAATTATTGGTCAAACTGCTAGTGGATCCTGCAATAAGAGAGGCTGCGAACCTGATTGTGGTGGGTGATCCGCGCATTCTGGCGCGCGGTGAACAGCAGGTGGGTCTTGATATTCCCAACCTGCGCCAAATAGACGCCGAAGATCCTCTAAAGATCACCGAGGGCGAAGTTCTACATCTCAACATAGCCATCGACGGAATGGCCGATGCCCCGATGAACGCTGCGTCGGCCGCCGGCGGCGCCGCGTCAATCAAAGGGCTGAAAAAAGCGCTTGAGCTGTCCCGTGATGGTAACATCGACGGTATTGTCTTTATGCCGTTCAACAAAGAATCGATGCATCTGGGCGGAAATAATTTTTCCGACGAACTGGGTTATGCCAGCGACTTTTTCAAATTGACCACGCGCGCCAGCGAATTCAACGTTGCGAACGGGATGTGGAACGGTCGGGTAACCAGCCATGTCGCGATGAAAGATGTGCCCAGTTTATTGACCACTGACCGCATCGAACAATCGATTAAACTCACCGATCACACTCTGAAAATGGCCGGGTATAAACGCCCCCGGATCGTGGTTGCAGCCTACAATCCGCATGCAGGTGATGGCGGGTTAATGGGCGACGAGGAAGATCGTGTGATCCGCCCTGCGGTCCTGCGCGCAAAAGCACAGCAGATCGCGGTCGAAGGACCTCTGCCCGCCGACACCCTATGGCTGAAAATGCGCGACGGGGTCTATGATGCTGCCGTGACTATGTATCACGATCAGGGCCAGATTGCGATTAAACTGCTCGCCTTTGACAAAGGCGTGTCCGTTTTGGCGGGTCTTCCGATTCCAATAACAACCCCCGCGCATGGTACGGCTTTTGATATTGCAGGCCAAAATAAAGCCAATGTCGTTCCCAGTGCGAATGCAGTGCGGATGTGTTTGAATATGGCAAGCCATAAAAATGCCACCGACGGAATCCTCTAGGAAACGTTGCAAAACGTCACGAGCATGCCCTGATAACACCGATAGTCTGTTGGACTCATTAGGCATTATCCACAACGAAAATGGATGCTAAGAGTACTTTTATAAAACTGTCCTAGATCAGCGTTGAACTCTGGCCTTAAACAACCCAATCAGGACAGTTATTTAAGCGGTTGGAATTGAATTGCAGAATAATTCAACACCTGCAGAACAGGATATGGATTGTAGATTAAGCGGCACTCTTATACATTTAAGAAAGAGCTGTTTTTGAACGCTCTGGATACCAGATGAACGAGAAATATGCTTTTACCAAACAAGAAGAACAGCAAGTTAAAAGCTTGCCAACAGAAGTAAACCGGAGGTTTCAAATGGCGCGTAAAATGCACACTGACGAGTTTTTGCGTTACGTCGCGATTCCATTGTTTGGATTCGGAGTTGTCACAACAACAGGACCAAGATTTATGGGCTTTGCGCTGGGTCGGGCCAGCCCTGAGAAAACCAACCTTTATTGGTTCTCTGCAACACCATTTGAACAAACCGCCGAAGCCATCCATCAATATGCCTTCAGCGCCGATACGATAACATCAGACGATCTTTATGCGGTGCATCATATTGAAAAAGACATCATTAAATTTCTTGAGCAACTGAAAACTGCCGGTCAGAGTTATGCAACACCAACGTTTATCATCACCAACTTCGATCCGAAGAAAGATGAGAACTTTCACAAGTCAATCACCTTGATGAGCGAGATGGTGAATCATTCCGCAGGTGGGCGGCAAACACTGGCACATCTGCGCAAGTTCCCGAAACGCTGCTTGGATCGCCTGTCACATGAAGTGAAATTAATTGAGGCGGGAACTTACACGCCAAGCACTGAATGTAACGAAATCCCCTTCAAGGACGTTCTAGAACTCACCATGACCATCGTTGACCCTGAACAAGTAAAAGCCGAGATGAAAGGGTTGATGATGTGCTGGACGGGATTGATAAAACACCATGTGGAAGCAGGTAATTATACCGAGATTAAAGACGCCATGAGCTTCAATCGGTTCGTGCCGCTGCTATCGCTCTTTCCAAAATTGGCAACAATATTGGAATAATCCTTAGCAAGCAAAATGTCAGTAGCTTGGACAGCTTATCTTCGCATTGAGCATCAGAAGATCAACCTGTACGACTGAAACCCAACTCGGGGCCGTACCAGCTATGATCTGGGGCGGCTCTTTGCCCAGCGCCAAAAGCGGCGCATGCGCATGGCCAGATAGGCAAGCCTGGATTTAAGCGGGTCAGCATCTTCGCTCAGCGCCGCTTCAAACCACTGGCTGTCCGCAAATGCCACACGGTAGCCGTCTTCCAAAAGCACGTCATGGATGCAGGCAGATTTCAGAAAGAAGGGATCGTCTGGGGATAGAAACCAAGTGAATGGCTGGAACCATCCCAACAGACTTTGCAGCCAGCGCTTTTTATATTTCAACTCTGGGACCGAACTCTCGAACTGGCGCCCCTCGGCCACTGTCAGTCGCCAACCACTTTCGTATTTGCCGATCCACCATTCAAGCGGGCGCGTGGTCACATAGCCGCGCGAACCACCCTTGATACACCACGAAACGTCCGGCACCGGGTTGCTCCTCTAAAGTATGAAGGGCCGTTTGGTCATAAGACAGGCCGCAAAATAGCGGCAAATTTTTTCCCAAACAGCACCCATGTTTTTTTAAAACCAATGGAATGTTAATTACTTATACAAAAACAATCGTAGCACCGCCTACTGTACATCGGCGCCGCGCACGATGATCGTAACACGCAAACCGTATTGGTGCCAGCGCCGTGGCCGTGTAAGTCAATATCTGCTTACTGTGCGATAACAGAGCCGCGTAATATACGCATCAACCGCCGCTCAGACCCTGAATTTCTGTGTGAACCACTCTCTACACCCTCACATATTTTTCAGTCAATCGAGGTGTTATTTATAAAATCCAATAGTATCGCCGCTGGTTGTCACGCCCAGACCGTTTAACAAGCGGTTGACATAGTTAAAATAGCCAACGATTTGGTTTACTTCCAAAATCTGCCCGTCATCCAGGCCAAAATCCCTCAGATTTTGCACATCCTGTTGCTGCATGTCACCAGGTTTGGTGGTTAACTTATAGGCGTACTTCAACATCTCCAACTCGGCGCCTTGAAAAGCATCCTCGGGCCTATGCGCGCGCAAAGCCTGTTCGACCTTTGTCGCCTTTTCCGTGTCACCAATCAAATGTGCCGCGTTTTTCCAATGATTGGCAAGAGAATAGGGGCAGTCGTTTAAAATTGATACATAACTGCTGATGGTTTCCTGCAGCCACATTGGGATCGTATTGGTGTCATCATGCAGTGCGGCCCGATATAACGTCACATGGCCTTTCATCGTATTAGGCCGCAGCGAATGAACGCGCATAACGTTATCTACCGTGCCATGGGGTGTCCGCGCCAAATCCAGCATTTCAGCAAGTTCTGGACCAGCATCTTCATCTGAAATCATTTCTATCCAAGCTGACATATAAGTACCTCTTTTTAAATGTTTTCGTTCGTCTTTAATCGTCTCTCCAGCCATCTAACACAAGCTGAAACCGCAAGAATTAAGACCAAATACTCCAAGACGAGAACTGTATAGATTTCCAGTGGCCGATATTCGGTGACCACCAGTTCATTGGCTTTGCGTGTCAGTTCTTGCATTCCAATCACTGAGACCAAAGATGACATTTTCAACATATAAACCAGTTGGTTGCCCAACGCAGGCAATATCCTTCTAATCGCCTGCGGCAAAATTACAAACCGCATCGTATCCGTGTAAGATAACGAAATTGTATGCGAGGCTTCATACTGTCCTTTGTCAATCGACTGAATACCAGCGCGGAAGATTTCGGCTTGAAACGCGCTGTCCGAGAGCGCCAGCGCAATCACACCGGCCCAAAACACATTTATTTCCAATCCAGTCATCGGCGGCAAGCCATAATAGACCCATAGGATCAAGACCAAGATCGGAACCGAACGCACAACCTCAACATAGACCCGATTACAGTTGCGGAGCCATGGGTTTTGAGACAGGCCCGGCAAAGCGACAAGCAANCCCACACACACCGAGATAGTAATCGAGGTGAAAGACAATAATAGNGTATAGTAATACCCNGACAGCAGGAACTTAAGGTTGATAAGCCCCGATTTATTTGAGGGATCCACAACATACCAGCCCCATTCNGTGGAGCATCCCGTCAGTAAGGTCGTCAGGATCAAAATGGCAAATAAGGTCTTCATAGGGTTCTCTAATGCTGCAGAATTTGTTTCAGAAATGTCTTGCACCGATCTGTTTCTGGCGTCCTGAAAAATATGTCTGGCGCGGCCATCTCGACGATTTCACCGCGGTCCATAAACACCATTTTATCNGCCACTCGACGCGCAAAACCCATCTCGTGCGTGACACAAACCATCGTCATCCCGCCTTCGGCAAGCCCAATCATAACATCAAGAACTTCCGTGATCATTTCTGGATCCAAGGCGGAAGTTGGCTCATCAAACAGCAGAATTTTGGGTTCCATGCACAGGGACCGCGCAATGGCCACGCGCTGCTGCTGACCGCCNGATAATTGCCGTGGATATTTGCCCGCCTGTTCGGGAATTTTCACCCGTTCCAGATAGGTCATCGCAATTTCTTTTGCCGCCTGTGCCGTCATATTTTTTGAGCGCACCGGCCCAAGNGTCAAATTTTCCAGAACCGTCAAATGCGGAAACAGATTGAACTGCTGAAACACCATCCCGACGCGGGATCTGATTTGCTCCATGGATTTCGTTTTATGGTTCAATGCAATCCCATCAACCGTAATCGAACCGGTTTCGTGTTGCTCNAGACCATTGATACATCTTATAAGCGTGGATTTTCCTGAACCGGACGGCCCACAGACTACCACCCGCTCCCCTAAACCGACGGTAAGCGACACATTGTTTAAAGCCTTAAAGTCTCCGAAGCTTTTTGATATCTCACTAATACTGATATAATTCTCGGCGGTCGAGTTCATAGAAACCCCTTTGGTATTATCCATTAAGGTGATAACCGGATATTAGACCCATTACCATAAGAATTAAAAATGCAAACTATATTGCAATTTTAGCATTTTTTGCGTTGTATGATTTAGGTGTTAGATAATCTTAACGGGAGAGCGGAATGAAAGTTTCTAAAATAATTGCGACCACAATGCTGATGGCATTTGCATCATTTCAAGTGCAAGCAGGCGCATTACAAGACATTCTAAGCAATGGCGTTCTAAAGGCCGGAACTACCGGGGATTGGAACCCGATGACTATGAAAGATGCAGCAACCAACAGCTACACCGGTTATGATATCGATGTGATGACTGCGCTGGCGGCTGATATGGGCGTCGAATTGGAGATTGTTCCCACTGAGTGGAAAACCCTTGTGGCCGGTGTCACTGCGGGGAAATATCACATGACCGGTTCCGCCTCGATTTCGCCGTCCCGTGCCAAGGCAGCCGGCTATTCGATCAGCTATTTTTCACTAGCGACCGTGCCACTGACGCTGAAATCAAATGCCGGCAAATATAAAGACTGGGACGATTTGAACAATGCCGATGTACGCGTTGCCGCGACGCTTGGTACGACGCAGGAAAAACAGGTCAAACAGTATTTCCCAAACGCCAAACATGTCATCGTAGAGGCGCCAGCCCAACCCTTNCAACAGGTCCTCAGCGGTCGGGCCGATGCGCATATCACATCAAATGTTGAGGCCAACAAACTGGTTGCCATTCACTCTGACCTGATGATTGTGCCGGTTTCAGCCCCTAAGTCACCCACGCCGATCGCCATGTTGCTGCCACAGGCCGATCAGGTTTGGATCAACTATGTGAACACCTGGATCAAACTGAAACAGGAACGTGGATTTTTTGACNATCTCGATGCCAAATGGAAAGTCAACTAAACCTATAAAGGCAGGGCGCTTTCGGGCGCCCTAATTTTTATGATAAATTTTTATGCAATTCCCGCCAGCCTTTACTGTGCAAAAACCCGAATATGTCTGAGACATAAACACCTGATCTGGACCGAACTGCCTCCTCCCGGTGGANTTGNCTCGGACGTCTATACTTCACATATTCCTTCAGGGACGCTGCCTGGATTGATAGATGGTGAGACAACGCTTGGCGACAGTGAAGCAATTGCCGAATATCTTGAAGAGGCTTATCCCAGTTTCCCGATGCTGCCCAAAACGATCAACGACCGCGCAAAAATAAGAGAGTTGTCACGTTTTCATGATACCCGATTAGAGCCGTGTATCAGAGCCCTGTTTGCACATGTCCCCCCAAAAGAACCGGCCCAAGCGTATCTGGCAGAGCACTCAAAATTAATCTCACANCGGATCAAACAACTGGAAACCCTATTGCACAACAGGCCAAAATTCGGCCTCAGCTTGGGTGATTGCGGCTTTCCNGTGACCTTTGCCTGGATTGAGGCGTTAAAGCCGGTTTTGAACTTATCTTTGACAATACCCGACGCAGTGCAAAAGTATCTAAATTGGGTGGTGTCNACACCTGCTGTTGCCGAAGAGCTAAGCCAATACAAGCCCGTGCTTCAGGCCTGGTTTGCAGTAAAAGGTGCACGATGCAATTGATCTTATCGACATGGATGGAAGTTCAGGCTTATTTGCTAGAAACCGATGGTATTCTGATCCCAACCGGATCGATTGAGCAGCATGGCCCAATGGGGCTGATCGGAACCGACATGCTGTGTGCCGGTGATATCGCAACTGCGGCTGCGAAAAGGGTAAACGCGCTGGTCGCCCCGCCCCTTGCCTANGCACCAGCGGANTTTAACATGGGCTTTGCCGGAACCATTTCACTACCCCGTGATCTGTATTGCTCTGTTTGCGTTGAAGTATTCCGCTCCCTCGAAAGACACGGCTTCAAACATTTATATGTTCTAAACGGGCATGGTGCCAATCTTGACCCGCTGGCAGAAGCNGCAAGCCGGCTAACAGCGGCGCGGGTTCGGGTGAAAAGTTGGTGGGAGTTCGAGCCGGTCAATCTGTTGCGCAAGGATCTGTATGGCGAGTGGGAAGGGATGCACGCGACACCGTCTGAGATTGCGATAACGCAGGTAAACCATCGGGTGCTGGATAGCGCCTTAGCCGCAGAGCCGCCAGAAAAGCTGACCCCGGCATTTATAAAAGCCCATGGCGGCGACAAACACGGACCAGCACATGAACACCGCGCGGCCTTTCCCGATGGCAGGGTCGGATCCCATTCGGCACTCGCCCGAGCCGACCACGGTGTTGCGTTGAAAAAGGCTGCCGTTGCCGCCGTGGCGGCTGATTATCTGGACTTTATCGGACCCTAGATTCCAATGCGCCGGTCCGGGGTNAAAAATGCTTGCCGCAGATCATCATACTCGGCCAAAACCTCGCGCCCTCCCGGCACCCGCTCTGGCAACAGAACGCCATCTTCCCAGATGGCAATCCCGTCGGCAACAAGCGTGGGGTCGACCACATTCCAACACACTTCGCCCGGCGCATAGGCCCCGCAAGTGTGCATGTGTAAAAGCCGCGGATTGCCAAAAGCACTGCCGCTCCAACTTTCAAAGTGATCCACTGCCGCCCGATCAAAATAACACTTGGGTTGGATACCAACGTGCCATGAATGCACAAAGTTACGGTCAATTTGAAAGCGTTCNGCAATCATGTCCAGATGTTGATTGGCTTTGTCCTCATCAGATTTTTGNCCTTCGAAACCTAGCAGTGTATTGCCCTCGAAAACGGCAAACAGCGGTGNCTCAAAGGTAATCCCAAAAGGGTGATAATATTTAGATCCCGTACCAACCAAAAAACCCGGCAAGGCGATGCGGCCGGCGAATCCTGCCGCCGGAGCCGGAGTATTAACCAACATCGGAAATCGACGCAGGTCGGAATCTCCACCATCCGGAGACGCCGCAATCCTACCNTTGAAATAAGTGCCGGCTTTACAGCTTACCACAACCTCGCCAGCGCCAAAGACAGCCGCATCAATCACCTGTTTCAAAGCCAGAGATGCTTTATAATGAACCGTCCCGAAAGGTGAGGCTAAACTGGCGCTATTCAACGCATAAGACAGGATTGTCCGCTGACCCGACTTGAAGCGTCCAAANCTCATTTGGTCTGCCAGCCGCGCCAAAAACACCGTTAGGTCAGCGGCAGCGATTGCCGCCTCAAGGTGCTTGGGCACAACATCGATGACAGGATCAAAGTCAAGCTCATAGGGTATGACTTCCAAACCAATCTCTTGGGCACAAGCCCACACATCCTCGACAATAGCATTGTCATAAAAATCAAGATTTTTCTGTTCATAACACAGCAACAGCCGCTCGCCCTCACAGGCTTGCCCACAATTCACCAAAAGATTATAAGCGCCTTTTAAATCTCGCTCGTGCACACAGCTTATCCCTGTTCTAAAATGCTCAAATCATGTCTCTAACGCTTTGCTTAGTCTTCGGACTTGTCTTGGTCCGAACCGATATTTTTGCGATAGGAAAATGCTTTATTAAAACGCCAAATCAAATAATCACCACAGGTAATTGCGGCGTCTTTCGGCTGATGTTCAGGCCCAAAAACTTCGCGGGCATCAATCACCGTTTCAGGATCCGGATCAAAGGCTAACACCATCGACAGCCTTTGCTTACCAGAGCTGTTGACCACACGGTGAGGGGTCGATTTATAGGCCCCATCCGTCCATCTCGACAATAAATCTGCCACATTGACAATCAAGGTACCCTCAATCGGAGGTGCTTGGATCCAATCGCCGTTGACATCCTCGACCTGCAGGCCGCCAACCGAATCCTGACACAGAACGGTCAAGACCCCAAAATCAGTATGCGGCCCGACACCAAACTGCCCCTCGCCCATATCGCTGGGTTGGGCCGGATAATAAACGTAAGAGGCGCGGCTCATCGGCCGGCTCGCCGATTTAAGAAAAAAATCTGGCTCCAGATCCAGACCAAGGGCAAAGCCCCGCATCAGATGGTGGGCCACGTCATGAGCGTGATTGAAATACGCCATCGCCTGCGCCTGCATTGCAGGCAGATGATCTGGCCATTGGTTGGCTCCACGCAGTGGATGGTCTTCCAACGTTTTGCCATCAGCATCCTGATGTCCCCAAATAAAGCTTTCCTTAAGATCTGCCTTGGCCCCATCTTTCATTTTTGCACCGCCTTGACCAAGCCAGCCACGGTGTTTTTCAGACACTTTTACGGCGCTCTTCGTCGCCTCGGGCAGTGCGAAAAATTCAAGTGCATTGGCGCGTGCGCTCTTGATCACCGCTTCGGGAATTCCATGACCTTTGATATAGATAAAGCCCAAGCCCTGACTTGCAGCGTGCAGCTCTCTGGCAACCGCCTTGGGATTTGTTCCATCTCTCAACGGGCTGATATCAATGACCGGGATAATATTTTGATCTAATGTTTTTGCCTGCGCATATGCCATGATTGCGTTTCCTATTCACTGTCATCTAAATTCAGCAACAGTCTAAACCAGTTTCTCAATGCAAGCTATGCATCATACATTATGCAGGTCATTAGAAAAATTTATGTGAATATCACAGATAGTAAACCTGCGTGCGATCTGCCCTTTTCTGTCAAATNNGCAATATTTTTGATTAAAAATTGTCCAATTNAGCTCAGCGTTTTCTCATTTTCATCGATTTCCCCACTGANCNACTGATTGCGGTTNCAAAGATGTTCGCAAATCATCANCAGCTCAAAATAAATTTACTTTACGTTTAAAATATTTAAATTTAGAATTTAATCCATGATCAAGCCAAACGCGGTGTTGAACCGACATATTCCAGGGATGTAAACTATGACAAAAATACTGGTAATTGGCGGNGGCCCGGCCGGGTTGTACTTTGCAATCTCCGTCAAACTGCGTGAACCGCAGACCGAAATCACTGTGATCGANCGCAACAAGGCAAATGATACCTTTGGTTGGGGTGTCGTTCTATCGGATGAAACGCTTGAGAACCTGACGCAAAACGATCCTGCCAGTGCCGCTGATATCCGCACCCATTTTGCCTATTGGGACGATATTGCGCTACATCACAAAGGCGAAAAACTGGTCTCAAGCGGACATGGGTTTTGTGGCATTGGGCGAAAACGTTTGCTGAGTATCCTGCAGAACCGCGCCCGCGATCTGGGTGTTGATTTACAGTTCGGGTCTGATGTTGCTGCCGCCTCGAGTTATATGGCTGACTATGATGTCGTCGTGGCGGCTGATGGTCTGAATTCTCGCACCAGAACCGAATTTTCCGAAAGCTTTAAACCCGATACCGATCTGCGGGCCTGTCAATTTGTCTGGCTAGGCACACAACAAAAATTTGACGATGCCTTTACCTTTATATTCGAGAAGACCGACAANGGTTGGATCTGGGCGCATGCGTATCAGTTCGATGACGACACCGCGACCTTTATCGTTGAATGTTCACAGAGCACCTATGACGCCTTTAGGTTTGCCGACCTCAATCAACAACAGAGCATCGCAATCTGCGAAGAGATTTTCGCCGACCATCTGGATGGTCATGCGCTGATGACCAATGCCAACCACATCCGCGGCTCGGCTTGGATCCAGTTCCCGAGGGTACTGTGTGAAACATGGTATCACCAAAATGTCGTTCTTCTGGGCGATGCCTCGGCCACGGCACATTTCTCGATCGGGTCGGGAACCAAATTGGCGCTTGAAAGCGCAATCTCACTGGCCGAAAATATCACGCAAGACCAGCCGCTGGACGTTGCGTTTGACAGCTATCAATCGGCGCGCAAGCTTGAAGTTTTACGCTTACAATCGGCGGCCCGAAATTCGGTTGAATGGTTCGAAGATGTCGAACGCTATCTCGATTTGGACCCGATGCAATTAAACTATTCCCTGCTGACCCGNTCCCAGAGNATCAGCCATGAAAATCTGCGNGAACGTGATGCAGACTGGTTGGGCGCAGCCGAACAATGGTTTCAGCAACAGGCGGGGCTGGGTCAAAATGCGCCGGTCCGCGCCCCGATGTTTGCCCCCTATCAACTGCGCGATATGCATCTTGAAAATCGGATCGTGGTCTCACCTATGGCCCAATATAAAGCTGTAGACGGCTGCCCAACCGACTGGCACTTTGTCCACTACAGCGAACGGGCAAAGGGCGGCGCCGGTCTGATTTATGCTGAGATGACCTGTGTATCGGCCGAAGGCAGGATCACACCGGGATGCCCCGGGCTCTATGCGCCTGAACATGAGGCGGCTTGGCGACGCCTGACCGATTTTGTCCATGCCGAAACCCCGGCAAAAATTTGCTGCCAGATTGGTCACGCCGGGCGCAAAGGCTCAACCCAATTGGGATGGGAAGAAATGGATGCCCCCCTAAACGAGGGCAATTGGCCCTTGGTCTCGGCCTCTGCGATTGCTTGGTCAGACGACAATGCAGTGCCACAAGAAATCACCCGCGCCCAGATGGACACTGTCCGGGATCAATTCGTTGCATCGGCGCAGATGGCCGACCGTGCCGGGTTTGATATGATCGAATTGCACGCCGCGCATGGCTATCTCATTTCATCGTTCATCTCACCCTGCTCGAACACCCGCAGCGATGCCTATGGCGGGAAGCTCGCCAATCGCATGCGCTATCCCCTTGAAGTTTTCGGCGCCATGCGCGCGGTTTGGCCCGCGCATAAACCGATGTCGGTGCGCGTCTCGGCTACCGACTGGATCGAAGATGACGGCGTGACCCCGCAAGAAGCGGTAGAAATCGCACAGATGTTCACCACAGCGGGTGCCGATATCATCGACGTCTCTGCAGGACAGACATCGACCAAGGCCAACCCAGTCTATGGGCGCATGTTTCAAACACCGTTCTCAGACCGCATTCGAAACGACGCAGGGATAAAAACCATGGCTGTTGGCAATATTTACGAGGCCGATCACGTCAACTCTATACTGATGGCGGGTCGTGCAGATCTGGTTTGTTTGGCCCGACCGCATTTGTCCGACCCCTATTGGACACTGCACGCAGCAGCCCAAATCGGGGATCGGCTGGCCGAGTGGCCCCTGCCCTATGGCCCCGGAAAAGATCAACTCTGGCGCTTGGCAGATAAAGCCGCCGAAATGGCAAAACCGTGAACCTGTCTGACAAGCATTGCCTCGTCACCGGCGGCGGCAGCGGTGTTGGCGCAGCCATTGCTGTCCATCTGGCCGCTTATGGCGCGAATGTAACGATCATGGGCCGCCGCGAAGCGCCACTGAAAGCGTTGAGCGAACACATTGACACTATGGCCTATTGCGTCTGCGATGTGACCTCACCCTCCGAGATCGCGACAAGTCTTGCATCTGCCCGCACCATGTTCGGGACCATTGATATCGCCGTGGCCAATGCCGGTGCCGCCAGCAGCAAACCCTTCGGCAAACTGACCGCCCAAGACCTGACAGCGATGCTGGATGTCAATCTACTGGGCGTATTCCACACGTATCAAGCGGTTCTCCCAGACATGCTGGCGGCACAATGGGGGCGGCTAATCACCATAGCCTCGACTGCGGGTTTAAAAGGTTATGGCTATGTCTCCGCCTATAGCGCAGCAAAACATGCCGCCGTCGGGCTGACCCGATCACTGGCGATCGAGGTGGCGCGCAAAGGCCTCACTGCAAATGCGATTTGCCCCTCCTATGTCGACACGCCAATGACTGATAGAACTATTGACAACATCATGGCCCAAACAGGCCGCGACAAACAGGCCGCGACCCAGGCATTGATCGCTGGAAACCCGCAAGGCCGTTTGATCCAACCCGCCGAAATCGCCAATACGGTCGCGTTTCTATGTGGCGATCAAGCCGCCGCGATCAACGGCCAAGCCATAAGTCTGTCAGGGGGAGAAATATGACCCTTTCGCATCCTAAAACCACACCCAAACTGTCAAAAGTCCGCCTCAGAGCGTGGTTGAAAATCCTGAAAACATCAAATCTGATTGAAAAGACTTTGCGTGAGAGGCTGCGCGATGACTGCGCAACGACGCTGCCACGTTTTGATGTGTTGTCAGCCCTGTCGCGCGCGCAAAAAGGCATGAAGATGAGCCAGCTGTCCAAAGCACTTAAAGTCTCAAACGGCAATGTCACCGGTATCGTCGACCGACTGGTGACAGATGGATACGTGATGCGGGTTGCTGTCGATGGTGACAGGCGCGCTCATCTGGTACGTCTGACAAGAAAGGGCCAGTCAAAATTTACCGACTATGCGGCCGAGCATGAGCGCTGGATTGACGACTTATTGGGAGATCTCAGCCCGCAAGACGCAGAAAGCTTGATTGGTCTTCTCAGTGCGATTGCTGATAAAGGAGACGACAGTTGATGCCCACCGCGCGCGCCCCCAAGCACTTTAATCTATCGGTCAACAACGGCATTGCCGAGATTTCCCTGACCGGTGCAGATCGCAAAAACCCGCTTACATTTGACAGCTATGCCGAGCTGCGCGACTGGTTCCGCGATCTTGTATACGAAGATGACATAAACGCGGTTGTGTTCGGCCCAAATGGTGGCAATTTCTGCTCGGGCGGGGATGTGCATGATATCATCGGACCCTTGGTCAGCATGTCGATGAAAGAGCTGTTGAACTTTACCCGCATGACCGGTGATCTGGTAAAAGCCATGATAAATTGTGGCAAGCCAGTGATTGCCGCGATCGATGGCGTCTGTGTGGGGGCCGGCGCGATTATTGCCATGGCCTCAGACCTGCGGATTGCCACGCCCGAGGCCAAGACCGCGTTTTTATTCACCCGCGTTGGATTGGCAGGATGCGACATGGGGGCTTGTGCAATATTGCCGCGTATCATTGGCCAAGGCCGGGCCGCGTACCTGCTGTATACCGGGCGATCAATGTCGGCCAAAGAAGGCATGGACTGGGGGTATTTCACCGCGATCACCCCGGCAGAAGAGCTGCAAGACACGGCGATGGCACTGGCCACCCGGATCACATCAGGGCCCAATTTTGGCCATATGATGACCAAGACAATGCTGGCGCAGGAATGGTCCATGTCGATAGAACAGGCGATCGAGGCCGAAGCACAGGCTCAGGCCATCTGCATGCAGACCGGTGATTTCGAACGCGCTTATCAGGCTTTTGTCGCCAAGAAAAAACCAAAATTTGAGGGAAACTAATGGCCGATACAAGCTTTCTTGACTGGCCGTTTTTAGAGCCAAAACACAAAGCACTTCACGCCGCTTTAGAAGCTTGGGCCAGTGATAATTTACGGCATGTCGACCACGACAACACAGACCAGACCTGCCAGGCGTTGGTGGCAGCACTAGGCGCCGCAGGGATTTTGAAACACACAGGCGTGAATGCAACTTTTCCACAGATTGATGTGCGCAGCCTGTGCCTAATCCGCGAGACGCTTGCACGCCATGATGGGCTTGCCGATTTTGTCTTTGCCATGCAGGGCCTTGGTACAATGGCTATCTCTTTGTTTGGCAGCGACACTCAAAAGGCCGACTGGTTGCCCAAGGTGCAATCCGGCGCAGCACTCTCGGCCTTTGCGCTGAGCGAGCCGCAGTCCGGCTCCGATGTTGCCAATCTGCAGCTCTCAGCCCGGCGCGACGGCAATGGCTATGTTCTCAATGGTGAGAAGACCTGGATTTCCAATGGCGGCATTGCTGACGTCTACACGGTGTTTGCGCGCACTGGCGAAGCACCGGGCGGCAGGGGCATCTCAGCCTTTATCGTGCCGGCCGACACTCCGGGCCTGCAGATAGCAGAGCGCCTTGAGACCGTTTCGCCGCACCCGCTGGCGCGGCTGGTCTTTGCAGACCTGCATTTAACGGCCGATGCGATGATCGGTGACCCCGGCACCGGGTTCAAAGTGGCAATGGCCACCTTGGATACCATGCGCACCACAGTCGGAGCCGCAGCACTTGGCTTTGCCCGTCGCGCCTTTGATGAAAGCTTAAACCGCGCTAAAAATCGCGAATTGTTTGGTGCACCTCTGGCTGAATTGCAAATGGTGCAAGGCCATCTGGCAGAAATGGCGCTTGATATTGATGCCAGTGCACTGCTGATATACCGGGCCGCTTGGGCCAAAGATACCGGAGCCGAACGCATCACCAAAGAGGCCGCAATGGCGAAGTTATACGCCACCGATCAGGCCCAGATGGTGATCGACAAAGCCGTACAAATCCACGGGGGGGACGGGGTCCGCAAAGGCCATATCGTCGAGCGGCTATACCGCGAAATCAGAGCGCTTAGAATTTACGAGGGCGCATCGGATGTTCAAAAGATTATTATTGCCCGAAATGCTTTACAATCAGGAGCCTGATCATGTTGGGACGGTCTGCCCATATCGACACCTTCGCCCGCGATAACCTGCCACCGGTTGCTGCTCTGCCTGATTTCCTGCTCGATGGGTTTCACTATCCCGACCGGCTGAATGTCGGGGTCGAATTGACCGACGCCATGGTGGCCAAGGGTTTTGGCGATCACACCGCCCTTATCGGCAACGGGCGGCGACGCACCTATAAGGAGCTAAGCGATTGGACCAACCGGCTTGCTCATGCGCTGGTTGAAGACTTCAATCTGCAACCGGGCAACCGCGTGCTAATTCGTTCGGCCAACAATCCCGCAATGGTAGCCTGTTGGCTGGCTGCCACAAAAGCCGGGGCCGTGGTGGTCAATACCATGCCGATGCTGCGCGCCGGAGAGCTGTCAAAAATAGTTGATAAAGCACAGGTCAGCCACGCACTTTGTGACAGCCGCTTGACGGATGAATTAGACAGCTGTGCAACAGGCAATCCGACGCTTCAATACGTCATTGCATTTGACGGCACCGCCAACCATGCCAGCCCATTGGACACAGCAGCATTGGAAAAACCCGTCAGGTTTGACGCGGTCGCAACGAGCTGTGATGACGTTGCCCTTTTAGGCTTTACCTCGGGGACAACCGGCGCGCCGAAAGCAACCATGCATTTCCACCGCGATCTGCTGATCATTGCCGATGGTTACGGGGCTGAGGTGCTGGGCGTCACCGAGACCGATGTATTTGTCGGCTCGCCGCCATTGGCCTTTACCTTTGGCTTGGGAGGACTGGCGATATTCCCGTTGCGCTTTGGCGCGGCCGCCACACTGTTGGAAAACGCTTCCCCACCCAATATGATCGATATCATCGAAAAACATAAAGCAACCGTGTGTTTCACGGCCCCCACGGCTTATAATATGATGCTACTGGCGATGGAAGACGGCGCCGATCTGTCCTCGCTCAGGGCAGCCGTCTCGGCCGGTGAGACGCTGCCAAAACCGGTGTATGATATGTGGCTCGCCAAAACTGGAAAACCGATTTTGGACGGTATTGGCGCAACCGAAATGCTGCATATTTTCATCTCCAACCGGTTTGGAGACCACCGCGCAGCCTGCACAGGCAAACCTGTTACCGGTTATGAAGCAAAAGTGGTCGATGAGAATATGAACGAGATGCCGCAGGGCGAGGTAGGCAGGCTTGCAGTACGCGGGCCGACCGGCTGCCGGTATCTTGCCGATGATCGCCAGTCTGGGTATGTCACCGACGGCTGGAACATCACAGGCGATAGCTTCAGCCAGGACCAAGATGGGGCGTTTCATTTTGCGGCGCGCAATGATGACATGATCATTTCGTCAGGGTATAATATCGCCGGACCAGAGGTTGAGGCCGCATTATTAGCCCATAGAGATGTGGTCGAATGCGCGGTGATCGGGGTCCCTGATGCACAACGCGGATCGATTGTTCAGGCCCATGTGGTTTTAAGCGACGGCCTGAAGGCCAGCGATACGCTGACAAAAGCCCTGCAGGACTTTGTCAAAACCCAGATTGCCCCATTTAAATACCCCCGCTCAGTGGTGTTCACCGACAGCCTGCCCAAAACCCCAACCGGCAAAATACAAAGGTTTCGTCTGCGCATCACCCCATAGAATACCAACCAACGCCACCACCAGACACTCGAAAAGAGCCCCGCCCGTGTTTCACTATCCGCAAAAAATCTTGTTTCAGCATTGCGACCCCGCGGGCATTGTTTTTTATCCGCGATATTACGAAATGTTGAACGCCTGTATTGAGGCCTGGTTTGACGAGGTTCTTGGCTATAGCTTTGCAAAGATGCATGGGGCAGATGGGCGGGGCGTGCCCACTGTCTGGCAAAACGCCGAATTTCATGCGCCCAGCCGTCACGGGGATGCCTTAGGTTTCGCGCTGCGGGTCACGCAAGTTGGGACCAGCAGTCTTGATCTGGAAGTGCAGGCCACCTGTGACAAAGACCAGCGGGCGCACTTTACCTGCCGCTTGGTATTCATCCGCAAAGACAATGGCCGTTCAGAACCTTGGCCACCCGAATTACGACAGAAACTGCTCAATATTTCGAAGGAAGACATGTGAGACATAAAACAATCCATCCAGAGGGCTGGAAACCGGCAAAAGGTTATGCCAACGGGGTCCTATCCACCGGCACCACACTTCATATTGCGGGACAAATTGGCTGGAACGCCGAAAAGAATTTTACGTCCGATGAATTTATCGGCCAGATGGAGCAGGCGCTGTTGAACATTCGCACCGTGCTCGAAACCGCTGGCGGAACCGCACAGGATCTGACCCGCCTGACATGGTATATCACCGACAAACGTGATTATGCAGCCAAACAAAAGCAAGTTGGCGATGTGTATCGCAAAATTCTGGGTAATACTTTTCCCGCGATGACAATGGTTGTGGTTGCAGGTCTGATAGAAGATGAAGCGCTGGTCGAAATTGAAGCCACCGCCGTGATCGAACTCTAGCAAAGCGTGCCATACGACTGCATCTTGCACTTTACCTTCAGTCGGCTAGGATCAGACGTGGTTGATCAGGCCGTAATGTTGCAGAAAGGAACCTCGACATGACAATGCTTGCCGGAGTGACTCAGGCAAACCAGGGAATGGACCACATAAGTTGGAACATTTTAGGGCAGACCTATGTGCCAAAACAATTGTCCGAAAGCGCCTTTTCATGGCATGCAACATTGCCGGTGGGCACTTTTGTTCCCCCCCATATTCACCCAAAACAAGACGAATTTCTTTATATTCTAGACGGTCGCTTCGACTTGATACTGGATGGAGATGACACCTATGCCGAGCCAGGTGATTTGGTGCGTCTGCCTATGGGCATCCCGCATGGAATTTTTAACAAGACCGACACCACCATAAAATGTCTTTTTTGGGTTTCTCCCAGCCGAAACTTGTTTGATCTGTTCTGGGCTCTGCACAATTTGGGCCCCGAGGCCAATCCGGCCGAGGTCGTTGCAACCTCTGCCAAATTCGAAGTTGATTTTCTTCCGCCCCCAGAAAGCGCCTAAATGAAAGTTCTGATCGCAGGGGCAGGCATCGGTGGCTTAACCACGGCGCTGATGCTGCACGCAAGAGGCATCCCCGTCCAAATATACGAGACTGCCGCCGAAGTCCGCGAGGCAGGCGTCGGTATTAATATTTTGCCGCACGCCATCCGCGAGCTGGAAACTCTGGGCCTGCTGCCCGCTCTGGATGTCGTTGGGCTGCGAACCAGACGGCTGACCTATTATACCCGCTCCGGCCAAGAAGTCTGGTCTGAATTGCGCGGCACATATGCCGGACACGAAGTGCCGCAGTTTTCAATTCACCGTGGGCGACTGCAACATCTTCTCTATAAGGCCGTGCTGGACCGTCTTGGGCCAAAAGCCGTGCAAACCGGCCGCCGCCTTGGTGGATTTGTTCAAGACGACAAGGGCATCACCGCCCATTTCGCCAATAGTATTGACGGATCGAAAGGCATCACGGTGCGTGGCGATGTACTGATCTGTTGCGATGGCATTCATTCGGCCGGACGCAAAGTCTTTTATCCCAATGAAAAATCACCCTCTTGGAATGGAGTTATGATGTGGCGGGGGGCCGTTGACTGGCCTGCGTGGCAAGACGGCGAAAGCATGGCCATTGGCGGTGGCCTTGGTGGTAAATTTGTGCTCTACCCGATCACCCAGGCCAAAGATGGCCGGCAGTTGATGAACTGGGTGGTCAATGTGCGCGTCAAGGACCCTGCCGTTTCGCCGCCGCCCGCGAACAATTGGTCGCGCAAAGTATCGCTGGCATTGGTTTTGCCGCATGCGCTGCGGTTCAATGTTCCGGATTTTGACATCGAGGGGCTGGTCCGCGCCACGCCCACAATTTTTGAGTACCCAATGGCGGACCGCGATCCCCTGCCCCGCTGGACATTCGGGCGTATCACCCTTCTGGGGGACGCCGCGCATCCAATGTACCCTGTGGGATCAAACGGCGCCAGTCAGGCCATTCTGGATGCACGGTGCCTGGCCGATAATCTGGCGCAAGGCGAGCACCCCCGTGCCGCGCTCTGGGCCTATGAAAAATCCCGCCTTCCCAAGACCGCAAAAGTGGTGATGAACAATCGCGACGGTGGCCCCGAAGGCGTTATTGACGAAGTGGAAAAGCTGGCCCCGGCGGGGTTTTCCGATATCAATGACGTGATGACCTATCACGAACGCGAGGCGCGCGTTAAGGGCTATGCGGCCACGGCAGGATTTAAAGATGTCAGGATCGACCGCGCACCGTAAGAACGCTGATAAAAACAGCGTCCAACCCGGGACGCACGCGCCGCCTAAAGATGCAAATAGCGGTCAATGACGTCTGGATCACCCTGCAAGTCTGCCGCAGATCCGGCCCAAACAACCCGGCCTTTCTCCAAAATTGTATGATGATCGACAAGCTTGGAGAGCGCGTCAATATTCTTATCAATCACAAGAATGGCCTCGCCTTCGGTCTTTAGTTCCACCAGCTTTGCCCAAATTTCCGCACCGATCAACGGCGCAAGTCCCTCGGTGGCCTCATCAAGAATAAGCAAGCTGGGGTTGGTCATCAAAGCCCGACCAATCGCCAGCATTTGCTGCTCTCCTCCGGACAATTGCGACCCGAGGTGGCCACTACGCTCTGACAGGCGCGGGAAAAAATTATAGACAAGCTCGAGGGTCCATTTACCACGCGAAATGGCGATGGCACGCAAATTCTCTTCAACCGTCAAAGTGGGGAAGATCTGGCGGCCTTCCGGCACCAGACCGATCCCAGCCTGCGCGACCCGGTAGGGTGGCGCAGCTGTGAGATCAACACCCTTGAATACGACCTTGCCTGCGTCCGGTTTCAGCAGACCCATAATAGCCTTTATCGTGGTGCTTTTTCCCATCCCGTTGCGCCCCATCAGGCTTGCAGCCTCGCCTGCCTTGATCGAAAAGCCAACGTCAAACAGCACCCTGGCCGATCCATACCCTGCCTGCAATCCTTCAACATGCAGTAAGGTCATAGTGTCTCCTGACCTAGATAGGCGGCGCGGGCTTCGGCGTTTTCACGCACTTCTTGCGGTGTACCCGTCGCAATAATTTTGCCATACACCAAGACAGATACGCGGTCGGCCAGCTTGAAAACTGCCTCCATATCATGCTCGACCAGCAACATAGGTGTGGTGGTCTTGAGCCAGCTCAAAGTCTCGGTCAACGCCTTGCTTTCGCCCTTACCGATCCCGGCCATAGGTTCGTCAAGCAACAGGACTTTGGGCGCAGCCACCGTGGCCATCGCCAGTTCCAACTGGCGTTGTTCGCCATGTGATAATTCACCAGCTGTGGCCTCGGCGCTGCCTGCGAGATCAAACTGCTCCAAAGCAGATATCGCCTGAGCATTAAGGTCACTTTCGCGCGCCGCAGGTCGCAAAAAACGAAAGCTTGATCCCGATTTTGCCTGTGCACTTAACGCGACATTCTCCAGCACCGAAAACTGCGGAATCAGCGTGGTGATCTGAAAGGTGCGCCCCAACCCAGCGGCAGATCTTTGCGGTAGGGATAACTTGGTAATATCGCGACCATCAAACAAAAGCTGCCCACTGTCGGATTTCAGACTGCCCGAAATTTGATGGATCAAGGTGGTTTTCCCAGCGCCATTTGGCCCAATCAACGCATGACATTCGCCGGGGTACACCTCGAACGATACGCCATCAGTAACCCGCAGCGCCCCGTAGCTTTTGTACAGGTTTTCAAGACGCAGTACCGGGGTCATTCCTCTACTCCCAGTCGCCGGAGCAGGCCAGCCAGTCCGCCATTGGCAAACAGCACGATCACCACAAGAAGAGGTCCAAAAATAAGCCGCCATTCGTGCAAGACAAGCGACAGTCCTTCCTCGACTAGAATGAAAAACAACGCCCCCAAAAGCGGGCCGTTTCGGGTTGCCATCCCCCCTAGGACCACCATGATGATCAAATCACCCGAACGCTGCCATGTCGAAATTGCCGGGCTCACGAACTCAGCTTGGCAGGCGAACAAAAAACCGGCAACACCAGCAATCATACCGGCGATGACATAGGCCAGAAGTTGATAATGGAAGGTGTTGAACCCCATGGTTTCAACGCGCATTCTATTTTGCTTGGCGGCGCGTAATACCCGACCGAAACGCGCACCCGACAACAGCGAAACAAACCCCCAGCACAAGGTAAGAATGATCAAAACCGCATAAAACAGGCCCCCATCATATTGAAAAAATGCCGTGTCAAAGAAGCTTGCGGTGTCCCAAAGGGTCAGCCCGTCATCGCCCCCATAATGGGCCAGTGAAGACAGGGTGAAAAACAGCATTTGCCCAAAGGCGAGGGTAATCATAATGAAATAAACCCCAGACGTCCGCAGACTGATCGCGCCGGTTACCAGCGCGAAAAGGCCCGAGACCACCAAAACCATCGGCAGGATAAAGATGACATCCGTCATCCCTTCGGTGATGGCAATCCCGGTCACATACGAGCCCAATCCCAAAAACGCCGCATGGCCAAAGCTGACCATTCCCCCATATCCAATGAGCAGGTTCAACGACAGGCTGGCAATAGCAAAAATCATCGCCTTCATCACCAGTGAGACCACATAGCTGCCACCAAAAGCCTCGGCCCAATAAGGCGTCAGAGCCAATACAGCCAGGATCCCTAAACCAGTCGCGATGGAGCGATTTTGACGTGTTGAAAGAAGGTACAAACCTTTAGCCGGCATCATGCGGCACCCCGCGCCGGAAACAGCCCTTCGGGTTTGAAAAACAAGATAGCCGCCATCAAAATATAGATCAGCATGGAGGATAGGGCCGGACCAATTTGGTTGGCTGCAGAGGCATCAAAGACAAGTTTTAAAAGATCGGTGGCAACCGCCCGCCCCAGAGTATCCAGCAGCCCCACCAAAACTGCCGCAATAAAGGCACCGCGGATCGATCCGATGCCGCCAATGATAATTACCACAAAGACAGTGATCAACAGATCATCGCCCATGTTCGGTTCCAGCGAAAACATCGGCGCCGCAATTGCGCCGGCGAAACCCGCCAGCATCGCGCCAAAGCCGAACACAATCATGAACAAGCGTTTGATATCGACGCCCAGCGCGCTGACCATCTCGGGGTGGGTGGCCCCAGCGCGGATCAACATGCCAACGCGCGTTCTGAATACAGCAAAATACAAACCGACAGCCACCGCAATACCAACCGCAATGACCGCCAAGCGATAGACCGGATACTGCAACCCTTCAATGATCTCGAATGACCATGACAGGATGTCAGGCGGCGGTAGAATAAGCGAAGACGGCCCCCAAATTACTTTTACCGCCTCATTTACAAACAGAATAATACCAAAGGTCGCAAGCACCTGATCAAGATGATCCCGAGCGTAGAGATGTCGAAAAATCAAGATTTCACAGGCCAAGCCAATGGCCAGTGCGACGATCAATCCCAACATCAGCGCTACAAAGAAATTTGTCGTCCATTGAAAAAACATGAACGTCAGATAGGCACCGATCATGTATTGCACACCATGTGCAAGGTTTATGAAGCCCATAACACCGAAAACCAGCGTCAGGCCAGCCGCAATCAGGAACAGTAAAATGCCAAATTGCAGGCCGTTCAGGCTCTGGACAAGAAACAGGCTCATTGACATGGGACGTATAGTTCTTTGCGAAAGATAAATAAAAAGATGCGCCAATCAGACTTATGGCGCATCTTCGATGTCTGGTGCAGCGTTACATCTTGCACTCTGCGGCAAAAGAATCCCCGGAATTTTCAAGGACTTTTTCTGCAATTTCTGTCTGATATTTTCCATCAGCCCGTTTAGCGATGTTCAACAAATAAAAATCCTGAATGGGATATTGGTTGTTGTTGAACTTAAAAGTGCCCCGCATGCTGTCAAATTTGGCCGCCTTCAAGGCAGCTTTCAGACCCGCTTTATCAGACACATCGCCGCCAACTGCCGAAACCGCACTATCAATCAGCAAAGCAGCGTCATAGGCCTGCATGGCATAACTGCCCGGAACATAGCCGTATTTGGCCTCAAAACTCGCAACGAAGGCTTTGGAACGGTCCAGATCAAAATCAGGCGCCCAAGTACCCGCGCCAAACAAACCGACGGCAGCGTCTTTCTGAGCTGGCAGAGTTGTTTCATCGACGGTAAAGGCCGACAAGAAGGTCATTTTATCGGACAAACCAGCCGCATCGAACTGTTTGACAAAACGCACGCCCATACCGCCCGGCATGAAGGTGAACACAGCATCGGCTTTCGAAGTGGCAATCTGCGCGATTTGTGCCGAGAAATCTTTGTGCCCAAGCGGTGTGAACACTTCGTCGGCGATTTCGCCTTGGAAATGCTTTTTAAAGCCGTTCATCGAATCCCGACCCGCTTGATAGTTTGGCGCCAGCATAAAGACCCGCTTGATGCCATTGTCTTGGGCGTATTTGCCCAGCGCCTCAAAGTTCTGGTTGTTTTGATACGACGTCACAAAGAAATTCGGGTGGCATTTTTTGCCGGCGAATGTTGAGGGGCCAGCATTTGGACTGATCAGAATCTTGTCAGCCTTGATGACGGGCTTGTAAATTGCCGCCAGCATATTCGAGAAAATAGTCCCAACAACAATGTCGACGTCATCGCGCTCAAGCAGGCTTTTGACCCGCGTCAAGGCAACATCCGGTTTCAATTCATCATCGGCCACCACAACGGTTGTTTTGGCCCCCCCCAGTGATCCGCCAAGTGTTTCAACCGCCAGGTTGAATCCGTCTTGAGCCTGCTTGCCCAAGGCCCCCGGAGGTCCGGAAAGCGTCAGAACCAAACCAACCTTCAGGTCGGCCGCGGTGGCCAACGGCGCGGTCGCCAGCGACAAGGCTAAAACCGCCATTGTACTGCTAATTATTTTCCGCATATATCTTCTCCTCTGTCTACTTTTCAACGTGAAAGTCGCAACAACCCTGCGTCCACTACGAGGGGTAAACTCAGGTTTTACCTTCTGCATAACGCAGCGCGTTGGGATCAACGTTTTCAAAACTTTGTAAGACCAAGTCTGCACAAAGCTTGCAGAACTGCAAGGAAATTTTAAGCTTAAAGTATTTGTGCAATGTCTGATAACACTCTGTCATCGTGTCAGTTTTGACAGTTTGTGCACATAAGACCATGTGTAAGATCTCAAACCACAGTCGCGACCGGCTTCCCCGGCCTGATGCCTGACTAAATCAACAGTATGTTTGACGTACAACCATAACCAACAGAATACAAACGCTACCGCCGGGTTAATTTAACATCTCTCCAATCCGCGCAACATCTCTGCGAGATAGGGTTCATAATGTCGCCATTTCTGTGAACTGCCTGTGTACATTTTTTCCCGCACCTGAACATTGGAAGCTGTTTTTACCGACCGTTTGTTTTTGTGAAAATCCAAACATTTATCTTCCCAGTTTAGATTGAGGTAAGAGATTAATTTTCGGGTCTCTGTTTCCTGATCCTCGGTCAATCTTTCATAATTTAAATCATAAATTTTTCCCGGGTATTTAGAATGCCAAAACCCCATCAGATCCCGATACATCTTATAATACTCGCATAGATCTTTCATATCATAGGCATAACCATTTCCCGCATCCCAAAAATACTGCTTAAATATTGACCAGCAGGTCGCCTTTGCATCACGTTGAACATGAATGATCTTTGCCTCAGGCAGCACTGATAAAATAAAACCTATCCAACGAAAATTCAAAGGCATTTTATCTGAAATCAGAGGCTTATTTGTTTCAAAGCCACGCAAGCTACGCAGATATGCCTGCCCAAGCTTTGAGAGACCATCAGCGGAAAAATACCCTTGAAAGGGATTGAACTGACCAATAAGACGCGCCAACGTCTCCAACTCGCCCGCACCATAGACCATAGAATGGCTCGATATGATTTGCTCAATCAGGCTCGTCCCTGATCTAGGCATACCAACAATGAAAATTGGTTGCTTTTGGCTTGAACCGGTCGGTCGTTTTATCTGATCCGCTGACCGGTTTTCAAACATAGTTTTAATTTGAGAAAACAGCCTGCGATCGTGGCTGAGATCGTAACGTAACTGTTTTTTTCTCAGATGATTTCCCTGCCGTAAAAATTGAAACGACATCTCAAAGTCAGACGCATCCTCAAGTACTTTTCCCAACGCAAACCCAAGATGAATCCGGTCGTCATCTGACGTTTCAGTATCCTGATAAAGAGCTTTCATTTGCCGAATGTGAGGTTCAGACCCATCATATTTTTGGATATAAGCCAGAAAACTATGAGCAATAGCATGTGTTGGATCAACTCGCAGGGCTTGCTGATAACTGCCAATTGCGGCATCAAAATGTCCGTATTCCAATTGTAAGCTGCCCAAATTTAAATATGCATCAGTATAGTTCGGCTTGAGCCCAAGAGCCGCCTTATAGCTCTTGATCGCCAAATCGGGTTGTTTACTTTTTGAATACGCATTACCCAAATTATTATGCGCTTCAGCATAAGTCTCGTCGATCGTCAGAGCCGCTTGATAACTTGCAATTGCGCTCTCGAAATTATCCTTTCTCAAAAGACAGTTTCCTAAATTAAAATGCCCTGCTGCAAAGTCTTGTTTGATTTCAACTGCGCGCTCAAAATTCTTTTTTGCCGTTGCAATTTGACCTTTTTTCATCAAGGCCAAACCTAAGTTATTATAAGCCTCGGCATAGTCAGGCATGATTTTCAACGCTTGTTTATAACTGGAAATGGCGGCGTCAACTGCGCCCTTATCTGCCAGTTCAACACCCATTGAATTGTGGTACTCGGCCGCATTTATTTCAGGACCAGCACCATCCAATGACTCACCTTCAGAGTTCCCCCCGTGGATTTTTCTCGTCAGAGCTTTTGCCAAGCTTATTTGTGCATCAACAAGCTCTGGTTGAAGCTGTAACGCTCTTTGGTAAGCCTCTATCGCTTTTTCAAATTGGCCATCGCCAGATAGTGCATGGCCATAATTCAACAACACTTCAGCATCATCCGGTTGAATCAAAAGCGATTTTTGGTAATTTTGCACCGCTTTTATCAGGTCACCTTTTTGTTTGAACGCATTTCCAAGATTAAAATAAGCGTCAGCAAAATCAGGTTCGATCAGTATCGCTTTTTGATAATTGGCAATCGCTTGATCTAATTTTCCCTGTTCGTATAAAATGATACCCATATTATTATAAGCATCCGGAAAATCCGGATTTATTTGCAATGCTTTACTGTAATATTTAAGGG
>NYVC01000090.1 GCA_002684375.1 Marinovum sp. | reverse complement strand
ATAAGATATCTGGAGGCCGCTTTTAGGTCTAAGGGGGCCAAACTGGCGCGCGCAAGGGTCGCAGATCTTTACCTTGCCTCATCCGCACCGGCACAATACGCCATGGGGAAGAGAAACCCGTGGTTAAAGCCGAGCTGTTACTTTTACCGCGCCAGCAGGTCAGTGAGGGTCAAGATGACTGAGAAAACGTTGATTGATCTGGCCCATTCAGCAATGGAGCGCGCGCCTGAGGACCCCACTCTGCGTCTGCAATTTTATGAAAAGCTGGCCGCCTCTGAATTGTTTTTATTGATCACCGAAGAGGTGACAGGTGACAGCGTGTCGCCCGAAGTTTTTGATTTGTCTGACAGTCGTTTTGTGCTGGTGTTTGATCGAGAAGAGCGGCTGGTGCAGTTCACTGGCCGGGTGGCACCCTATGCGAGCCTGTCTGGCCGGATTATTGCGGCGATGCTGGCGGGGCAGGGGATTGGGCTTGGTGTGAACCTTGATGTGGCCCCCTCGTCCATTCTAATCCCAGCAGATGCCGTGGATTGGCTTGCCAATACGTTGCAAGCCGCGCCAGAACAGCTCGAGACGCGGTTACAGGAGTTTTCTGCACCGCGCGGGTTGCCAGAAATTTTGTTGACGGCACTTGATGGTAAACTTGCCTCAGCCACCGGACTTGCCCGTACCGCCTATCTGGTCGGGGTCAGCTATGAACAAGGTGGGCAGGGTCACCTATTGGCTTTTATTGATGCACGTCCGGGGGCACAGAGCGCTTTGGTACAGGCCGCCAATGAGGCGTTGACGTTCTCTGGTATAGAGGCCGGGTCAATTGATGTGGGGTTTTTTGACAGTGCCGATCCGCTGGTCGGATCTCTGGCTGGTTGCGGGCTGCGCTTTGATTTGCCAGACCCGGTGCAGGGACAAAAAACCTCCATGTCTGCGCCGGGCATGGACCGAGATAAACCGCCGCTTTTGCGTTGATCAATACCCGGTATGTCGATCGACAAGATGCAAAAGTGCCTCGCCAGCTTCGCCACGGCGGATATTTTCAGCGATTACTTTTGAAGAGCTGGTGGGCCGTGTGGCAGAAGCAATATGCGGCGTCACCGTGATTTTGGGGTGATGCCAAAATACATGCTCAACGGGCAGGGGCTCGATATCAAAGACGTCAAGCGTCGCGTGTCCCAGATGGTCTGCATCTAGGCAGGCCAATAGCGCCGCATCATCAATAAGCGGGCCGCGTCCAGCATTGATCAGCACGGCGCCTTTCGGTAAAGCCGCCAACCGCTGGGTATTGATCACGCCCTGCGTCTCTGCTGTTAAGGGCAACAATAAAATGACAATCTGCGCGGACTCAAGAGATTTTTCCAGCTGTGCTTCACCGCTTAGTGCCGTGATGCCCGGGAGACTTTTGGGTGTCCGGCTCCATCCGGTGACAGGGAACTCCAAGTTGGTAAGCGCCTCTGCACACGCCTGACCTAGGGTTCCCATACCGAGGATTGTCACCGGTCGGTCGCAGGCCAGTGGCGCGATCTCGCTGCGCCATTGGCCGTCTTGCCCAAAAATATGTGAATCCATGCCTAAGTGATGGCGCATTACATGCCCCGTGACCCATTCAACCATACCGCGGGTCATGCCGCGGTCGATCATTCGCGCCAGTGGCATTCTTAGTGTTTGGTTTCCAACGATATTCTCTACCCCTGCCCAAAGATTGAGAACCGCGCGGCAGTTTGTATAGGGGGTGAAATCCTGCAATGCGCTGTTGGGGGCATAAACGATATAATCGACCTGTTCGGGCGAAAATTCGGTCCGCATGTCAAAGATAAGTCCAGCCTCATTTAGGGCTTTGGTCAGTGGCGCTTGGTATTCATCCCAGCGGTCTGGGTGGGCGGCAAACAGAATATTGATCATAAGGGACTCATCTCGGTCTATGGACATGGGCAGACTGTACCAGCCCAAACCCGATCATCAAGATCAACATGGCCGACCCACCATAGCTGACAAGCGGTAGGGGCACACCAACCACAGGCATCAACCCCATGACCATCGACATATTGACTGCAAAAAACAGAAAAAACGTACTTGCAATGCCAAAAATTAAAAGCGACGAAAATCGGTCTTTGTTTTTTAAAGCCGAAAGGACGCAAAACACCAGCACCAGTGCATAGAGGCTGAGCAGGGAAATAGCACCGATAAACCCGAACTCTTCAGCCAGTGTGGTGAAAATAAAATCGGTATGTTTTTCGGGAAGAAAGTTCAGCCGGCTCTGGGTGCCTTGCATAAATCCGCGCCCACTCCAGCCGCCCGATCCCAGTGCGATCTTAGATTGAATGATGTTATACCCGGCTCCCAGTGGATCATTGGTTGGGTCCAGAAAGGTTTCAATGCGCTTGAATTGATAGTCCTTGAGCATTTGCCAAGACGTTCCCCGGCTTTGAAACACAATCGAAATCAATCCGATACCGGCTGTGATCATGGTGATGAAATAGGCCCAATGTACGCCAGCTAAAAACATTACCACAGCACCGCCGGCACTTAACAGGATCGCTGTACCAAGATCTGGCTGCTTCAATACAAGCGCGGTAGGCAGCAGTATGATAACGGCGGGCAGAATGACCCAAATGAGTTTTGAGGTTTTCTCTAGTGGCAACCAATCATAGTAAGATGCGATTGCCATGATAAGTGCAATTTTCATCACCTCAGATGGTTGCAAGTTCATAAACCCAAGGTCAATCCAGCGCTTTGCTCCCATCCCGACGGCGCCAAAAAACTCAACAAACAATAGCAAGCCCAAAGCGCCAAGATAGGCCAGACTGGAGACGCTGCGCCAAAACCAGATCGGCATCATGCCAACCAACAGCATGAGTAGGAAGCCCAAGATGAACCTTTTGATCTGTGGGCTTGCCCATGGCGTAAAAGACCCTCCCGCAACCGAATAAAGTTGCAGCACTCCAAGCGCGGCAATAGCTGTAATCAAAATAGCCAGAGGCCAATTGAAAAATAATATTTTACGCAGCCCCGTTGGTACAGTTTTGACGGTATACTCAAGATAACTCATACTTTGCTTTTCCGAGAGCTCTGAAACGGTTGCCGCAATTTTTGCAATTCTTGACGCTGTGCCTTGATTTTTGATCGGTCCTTGGCCGGATAGGCGCTAAGCGGAGGATCCCCGTCATAAAGCGCCTGAAGCGTAATGTCGCGTGCAATAGGTGCCGCAGTCGTTGAACCGCCGCCGCCATGTTCAACCACCACTGCAACGGCGATTTCTGGCGCGTCAAAGGGCGCGAAGTTGACGAATAACGCGTGGTCCCGGCGTTTCCAGGGTAAGTCGCTGTTTTTGGTCACCCCCCGTTTGCGTTCGGCCTCGGTAATATTGCGGACTTGGCTTGTTCCGGTTTTCCCTGCAAGTCGGAATTTTGCGTCTATGATCCGTGACCGGTATGCGGTTCCGCGGCGATTGTTGCTGACCTGATACATGGCTTTGCGGATTTGTTGTAGATGTTCGTCTTGAAGATCAAGTGGTGGGTCTTGTCTGTTTGGCTGCTCAATACCATCAATTTTTTTGATAAGTCGTGGTACCACCGATTTGCCGCTCGCCAGCCGGGCGGCCATCACGACCAGTTGCAGCGGCGAGGTCAGGACATAGCCCTGCCCAATCGCAGCGTTTACTGTATCACCAACCACCCAGTCGCGGCCGCGGTTTAACCGTTTCCAATTTTTATCTGGTGTAAGCCCACTTGCCACCCCTGACATTGGAATGTCATGAGCGGTACCAAGGCCAAACCGCCGTGCGATCTTTGTAATTTTTTCAATACCAACCTTTAGGGCCAGTTCATAAAAATATACGTCGCAACTCTCGCGCAGCGAGGTCTCAAGATCAACCTTGCCATGACCGGCCCGCTTCCAGCAGTGAAAGCGACGTCCGCTGACTTCAAGATGTCCAGAGCACTGCACTGTTTCATCCGCAGTGATCAGACCTTCATCCAAAGCAGCAAGTGCGGTTAGCATTTTAAATACGGAACCAGGAGGATAGGCATCTTGAACAGTTTTTGACGCAAGGGGCCGGCGTTCATCATCCCGCAAGGCGGCGAAGTCTGCGAATGAAATGCGGCGGACAAACTTGTTAGGATCATAGCTTGGAGAAGAGGCAATGGCCAATAGATCGCCAGTTTGGCAATTTATTACCACCGCTGATGCGCTTAGATCTCCCAGTCGCGCCTGAATATAATCTTGCAACTGGGCATTTACCGTCAGTTGAAGGTTGGCACCGGTCTCGCCCTCTTTTCGGTCCAGTTCCCGCATCATACGGCCAAGAGAATTGACCTCTACTCTTTTAGACCCAGCACGCCCGCGCAAAGCCGTTTCGAATTCTGCTTCAATCCCCACCTTGCCAATTTGAAATCGTGGAATGCGTAAAATGGGTTCGGGATCTTGGATGCGTTCAAGGTCTCGAGTGCTGACGGGGCCGACATAGCCCACGACATGGGCAAATATACGGCCCATAGGATAGCGTCTGGACTGGCCCACTTCGGGTGTCACGCCCGGCAGAACCGGTGCGTTCACTGCGACACGGGTGATCTCTTCCCAAGTAACACGATCGGCGATTGTAACTGGCAGAAAAGGTGCTGACCTGTTCATTTCTGCGATGGCCCGATTCAGAGCGTCGGGATCAAGTTCAATTAAACGCGTCAATTCATTCAAAACATGCGTAATATCCCCGGCATCTTCCCGGACCATTGTGATCCGATAACTGGGTTCGTTTTCCGCAATAATTGCTCCATTGCGATCAAATATCTGTCCGCGAATAGGCGGCAAAAGCCGGATGTTGATACGGTTTTCTTCGGCCAATAGTCTGAACTGGTCGGCTTGCTCGACCTGCAGGTGACGCATCCGCAAGCCCAGTATGCCTATGAAAACGGCTTGTGCACCACCCAGTATAAGCCCGCGCCGGGAAATTGTTTGTGCACTTCTGTTAATGTTTCTGAAGGGGCGTCTCATGATCGGAATTTCAAGATGCTGTCATCATCGGTTGGTGATTTGTGAATGCCCAGAAGATGGTGTGCCAAGCCCGTCAACACCGGATACAGCAGGATTGTGCCCATTGCCTGCATGGCAGATAATCCGACCGGTGGTGGGGGCGCCATTGTCAATGTCAGTAGGAAATGACTTCCCATCGCTTGCATGATGATGACCAGAGCGATGGTCAGCCATTCGACACCAAAAGTGGCCACGCGCAAATGTTGGGATCGGCGTTTTAACCATTCACACCCGATGACCATAAAAAGGCTCATCATGCCCGGAGGACGGTGCAGGATAAAATCAGAAAATAAAAACAGTAACGCGACGGATCCAATAGGGATGTAAGCGGGTCGTCTGATTGCATAGACAATTGTGATGGCCATCAGGAGGTCTGGGCCAACCCAGGTTGGTGGAGTGGTTTTGAGAGGGAGCAGCTGATAAAAAATGATGATCAATCCGATCCCAATATACAGCATTCGTTTCAGCAATAGTGTTGCGGCACGGCGGTCAATCATTCAAAACTCCCGCCGCGGCCCCTGTCAGCCTGCCAGAAGCTTGCTTTGGCGCGATCAAAGTTCCGGGCCCGTCGACGTCTCGGCGGCTCGTGCTGCGCAGAACCCGCAGAAATTTCAATCGTTCATAATCGGCTGCAAGTCGCACCCGGAGGCGGCCACCGGGATCTTTTGCAACTTGACCAATCAACAATCCGGGGGGAAAGACTTTGCCATCGCCAGAGGAGACGATTCGGTCGCCGGGACGCACCAATTCAGGGTTCTCGATGAAATCGATCGGCGGCGCCAGTGTATTGTCTCCAACAATCAAAACGGATTGACCAGAGGGTTCTATAGTGGCGGGNATGCGGCTTGAGGCATCCGTTAACAGGATCACACGGCTGCTTTTTGCGCCAACACCGGAAATACGGCCAACAAGACCCAGTCCGTCCATCGTTGCCCAGCCATCCAGAATGCCGTCCCGTGCACCGACATTCAGCAGAACTGATTGTCTGAATGGTGAACCGCTATCGGCGAGCACCACCCCGGTGACGCGGGTTAAATCGGGATCAAGCCGTACTTTATTAAGGTCCAACAGGCGCGCATTTTCCTGTTCGAGTTGCAGAGCGGCCTCTTTCCAGGATTTCATCTGCTGTAATTCGCGGCGCAATTCCTGATTTTGCTCATACAAGCTTTGGTAACTTTGAAAATTCAGCGCCAGTTCTGTGATCGCCATAACCGGCGTCATCGCCCAAGTGAAACTTGGCATAACCTGATCGATGACATGAGAGCGAAAACGCTCTACCCGTGGACTATCGATCCGCCAGACCAGAAAAACACCCAACAGACATAGAATAATCACCGCTTGCAAAATGCGCCTGAGCGGTCGGGTAAACTCATCCGATTGTCTTAGGTCTTGGGGCACGTTTGCTCCCTTTACAAAAAGGGCGTTTGATCAGCTGTCATAATCGATGGCGTGACGCAGTTGGTCTTCGTATTCCAANGCCCGGCCAGTGCCGAGCGCGACGCAATTCAGGCTTTCTTCAGCCACGGATACAGCGAGGCCGGTTTGTTCGCGAAGGGCAAGGTCCATATCGTGCAATAAGGCGCCACCACCCGTCAGCATAACCCCGCGATCAACAATGTCAGCTGCCAGATCGGGTGGTGTTGATTCCAGTGCTGTCATGACCGCTTCGCAGATTGCTTGTACTGGTTCGGTGAGCGCNTCTGCAATCTGCGCTTGGGTGACTTCTGTCTCTTTTGGGATGCCGTTGAGCAGGTCCCTTCCTCGGATTTGCAGCGCTGCGCCGCGCCCGTCGTCTGGCATCCTTGCGGTGCCAATGGTGGTTTTTATTCGTTCCGCTGTGGCCTCTCCCACCAACAAATTCTGTTGTCGCCGCAGATAGCTGATAATCGCTTCATCCATCCGATCGCCACCAACGCGAACAGAGCGTGCATAGACGATGTCTCCNAGCGACAAAATCGCCACTTCGGTGGTGCCTCCGCCAATATCGACTACCATGTTACCCGTGGGGTCGGTGATCGGCATGCCGGCCCCAATTGCGGCTGCAATTGGTTCGGCGATCAAGCCGGCTTTGCGGGCGCCGGCGCTGAGCACCGATTGCCGAATCGCACGCTTCTCGACCGGNGTTGCGCCATGCGGCACACAGACGATGATTTTTGGTTTGGAAAACGTGCTGCGCCGGTGAACTTTTCGNATGAAATATTTGATCATTTCTTCGGCGACATCAAAATCGGCAATGACGCCTTCGCGCATGGGGCGAATAGCCTCAATACTGCCNGGCGTTCTGCCCAACATCAGTTTTGCGTCTTCCCCCACAGCCAGCACNCGTTTGATACCGTCTTTGACATGATAGGCGACAACCGAAGGTTCAGAGAGAATAACGCCACGGCCTTTGACATAGACCAAGGTATTGGCAGTGCCGAGGTCAATCGCCATATCCTGAGAGAGCAGGCCTGTTAAATTACCCAGTCCAAACATAAGTCTATTTTCCAATCGGTTCATAACTTAAATGCCGCGTGGTTCATGCGCGGTATGGGCAGCTTATAGGCTTGGATGTCGCCGTTTAAAAGGAAAAGATCGTGTAGATTTGATATTGATCTAAAGATCTTGTTGCGGGTTAGGGCGGGGGTACGTTCGGCTCGTGGTTAGATCACATGACGACAGGGCGCTTCGGCAGGGCTGTTACNANTGTCCNTAGAGTTTTTGAACTGAATAAATTTGAAAATATTCTTGTGTAGAAGGAACCGGAAATTTGTTTAGACCGCCCATGGGTCGGTTTCGCGCGTTCTTAGGTCGGCTGGGTTGTGCAGAAATATTGTGGTGGGGTACATAGGAGANCAAGACACAANTAATGGAGTCGGGTGAGAATGAAAACACATGTCAAAGCCTTGGTNGTCGGCGGCGGAGCCGTGGGAACCTCGATCGCCTATCATCTGGCAAAAGCCGGTTGGCAGGACGTNATGTTGCTGGAGCGTGATGAGCTTACCAGCGGGTCGACCTGGCATGCTGCGGGCTTGCTGCCGTATTTTAACATGTCTTTTGCAACCACCCATATCCATGATTATTCCATCAAATATTATAAAACACTTGAGGCCGAAACTGGGCTCAACGCCGGCTTTTCTGTCGTCGGCAATTTGCGGATGGCGCAGACTGACGCGCGGATGGATGAGTATATGGTCTATGCCACAACTGCTGAGACCTGTGGGGTGCCGTATGAATGGCTGTCGCCGGCGCAGATAAAAGAGCGGTATCCGCTGGTGAATTGTACCGATTTAAAAGGGGCGATTTTTCACCCCACTGATGGCTATATCAACCCCGCAGACGTGACCATGGCAATGGCAAAAGGCGCGCGCCAGCACGGCGTAGTGATCGAGCGTAAATGGCAGGTCGATGGCTATCATTGGACTGGCAGCGACTGGCAGGTTACCTGTACCAAGATGATCGAAAAGGGGGGCAATCTTCTGCCATCAGAAGAGCAGATCATCATCAACGCCGAACATGTGGTGACCGCAACTGGCAATCACGCGCAGCGTACGGCCAAGCTTTTGGGTCTCAAAATACCGGCCATCCCGGTCGAGCATCAGTTCATCGTGACCGAACCCGATCCCGATCTTGTGGCTTGGCGCGCTGAGGGTAACCCCGAGCATCCGGTGCTGCGGGATGCTGATGCCAAATGGTATGTGCGTGAAGAGCGCGGCGGTTGGATTTTGGGCCCGTACGAGCGCAATGCGCCGGCGCGGTTCGAATTCGGAGTCCCTGACAGTTTTCGCGCTGATCTTTTTCCACTTGATCTTGAGCGGATTGAAGAAGAATACATGTCGATGATCCATCGCATTCCGTCCTCTGAAACCGTTGGCTTGAAGGATGATTTCAACGGACCGATCTGTTATACACCAGATGGCAACCCCTTGGTGGGACCTGCCCCGGGTCTGCGTAATATGTGGCTGGCCGAGGGCTTTAGCTTTGGCATCACCGCCGCGGGCGGCACCGGGTATTATCTGGCACAGTTGATGGTTGAGGGTGAGGCCGAGATCGACATGGCCTCGCTGGATCCCAAGCGCTATGGCAGTTGGATGACCACGGAATACGCGGCGCGGAAAAACGAAGAGTCTTATGAGCACGTCTATATTCTGCACCACCCCGATGANGAGCGGGCCGCGTGTCGGCCCCTGCGCACGGCGCCGGCCTATGACCGGCAAAAGATGCGCGGCGCGCAGTTTGGCTGNGTCAACGGGTTCGAGCGGCCGAATTATTTTGGTCCGCTGGATGCTCCTGATACCTTTGATCATGACGCTCGCAGCTTTCGTCGCGGTGGCTGGTGGCAATATGCAGTGGACGAGGCACGCGCCATCCGCCAGGGTGTTGGTCTGATCGATGCCACTGCGTTTACCAAACACACCGTTAAAGGCCCTGGTGCAACGGCATTTCTGGATTGGTTCACCACCAACAAATTGCCGCGCGTGGGCCGCATCAATCTGACCTATGCGCTGACCGCCCAAGGCACCACCCGCACTGAATACACCATCGTGCGACTGGCCGAAGATGAATATTACCTCGTCTCTGCAGGCGCTTGGACCGATTATGACAGCGATTATCTGCGCAAGGCGGTGGCCGACAAAATGCCTGAGTTTGGCGCGATTGAGGTGCAGGACGTCACCACCCAATGGGGCGTTTTTGCGATTGCGGGGCCAAAATCCCGCGAGGTTCTAAGCGCGGTGATCAAAGACGCTGATCCCGCCAGCGCGCTGTCGAACAAGCGCTTTCCGTGGCTGTCGGCGCGCCAGATCGAATTGGGCATGTGCCCGGTCAATGCCATCCGCGTGGCTTATACTGGCGAGCTGGGCTGGGAATTGCACCACCCGATTGAAATGCAGAATTACCTTTTTGATCTGCTCGAAGCGGCCGGTGCACCGCATGGGATGAAACTTGTGGGCGGACGGGCGCAAAACTGGCTGCGGCAGGAAAAATCATACCGCGCCTTTGGCACCGAACTGGGCCGCGATGCCACCCCGCTTGAGGCCGATCTGCCGCGCTTTGTTGATCTGGGCAAAGAGTTTCAGGGCCGCGACGCGATGCAGGCGCTGGGCATCCGCTCGAAATGCGTCACGCTGCTGATCGACGGGCCGGAGGATGCCGATCCTTGGGGGCGCGAAGCGCTTTATGCAGCAGATGGCACACGGGTCGGCCGCCTGACCTCGGGCGGCTATTCGGTGGTGTTCGAAAAATCCATCGGCATGGGCTATGTCCGCCCCACGCATGCGGCGGTGGGCAGCAAGCTAAAGGTTAAAATCCTGGACCAGTTGTGGGACGCAGAGATTGTTGATGACAGCCCCTACGACCCCAAAAACGCGGTTATTCGGGTGGATGGGTGAGGGACAACAGCATTCTTTTGCGCCTCAAAAAATAACCGTTTGCCACAACGAGGAGGACTTGTCTCACGGTTTGAAACCTTTGGGCGCAACTGCCTGAAGTGTCCGGTAAATGGTACAAGCCCGCCTGTAGGGGGTTAATGCTTGACCGAAGGCTACTGCTTGAAACAATTTTCTCTGTGCCAGGTAATAAATTCATGGCGGGGCCGCTCAGATGCTTTTGGGGGGCCGATTAAACGGCCTGTGTCATTGATCATCATCCGCACGGCATCGACGTCATTGGTCTGGCGCGAAATTAATATTTCAAAATCATTTGAGAGGCTTACAAGTCCTCGGTCAAACATCCAGTGAGCAGTTCCGGACAGGGCCATTCCATTCGTGATAATGTCTGGTCCATTGTACTCAACTGGACGTATGTGCGCGGCCTGGACTTCGGCCCTTCCTCCTCCATTGATCAGCCGAAGACCTGTAATTGCACAGCGTTCTTCATAAACGCGTAAAACAGTTTTTCGGAAATTTCGGTCTCTTACAGAGCGCATGGTCAATTGCGCGAGTCGATTTCGTGGTGGGACACTATACTTGGCTTGAGTGTCTTCAAAGCCAGTGTTGAGAGATATTTGATCGACCCGTGGTAGAATTTTATCTGGCTGGTTAAGCCCTAGTTCAATTATTCTTGCAAAATCTATTGGAGAAATGGGACGAACGGCCGCCTGTGCACGACCTGAGATGCGCCCATCTTCATTCAGAAGGCCTTTCTCAACAATTTCATCGTGATTGCGAAATTGAACCGGGTCACCAAAATCTAGATAGCTGCCCTTTTCAATCAGGGCAAAGAACATGTTTTGATTTTCCGGATCACTGACGATTTCCCGAACACGTGCCAGAGCGAAATAACCTTTGCTATTCTTGACCTTACTTGGCTCAAGATAAACTATCCAATCGCCTTCACATTGTCGCGCACGGCTTAGATACTTTTTTGGAAATTGGTATTGTTCTGAGGGGACGTCGTTGTATGCTGAATCAGTTCTGTGGATGAATACACCAAAAGCCATATAACAATTTCTCATATTTTGAGAGAAGTGTAAGTCTGGGTAGTTCAGAGAGCAAGGATTTTAAAGAACCAAAAAACTGATGTTAAATGGTAGGGTGAACTAGGCTTCAATTCTTCTAGTTGCTTATTTGTTGAGCTGTTAGCTAGTACCTTCGATCTACTCGGCACGCACCGTGAGGGCCACAGTATTGGCACGTGACAAGTAAACTAATTTTGGTTTCACGCCTGCAAAAGTCCTGATNAGGCGGCGCAATTGTCACAATTCAAACTGTTGTGCGGGTCAGCCACTCGCGGCCTTTCAGCATTGCGCTCCAATACACNGTTGGCAGGATCGACTTTTTCAAAATCCACGCCGAGCGGCGCGCCTGCGTCGAATCCCACGGGAAGGTTGGCATCACCTTGCCGCCATAGCCAAATTCGGCAAGGATNATCTTACCATTTTCCACCGTCAGCGGACACGACCCATAGCCGTCGTATTTCGGCGCGACGTTGCGCCCTGCCAGTTGGGCAATGACGTTTTCCGCAACGATTGGCGCTTGTTTGCGCGCCGCGGCCACGGTCTTGGCATTGGCNGTTGAGGTCACGTCGCCCAGGCCAAAGATATTTGAGAATTTTGTATGCTGCAGCGTTGCAGGATCAACATCGACCCAGCCGCCTGCATTGGCAAGCGCACTGTCGCGAATGAAATCCGGNGCGCATTGCGGCGGACAGACGTGGATCATATCAAATTGACGCTCGATGATTTCCGGATCTGCGCCCTCTTTGGCGACTTTGAACCAAGCGGTCTTGGCAGCGCCGTCAATCTTGACAAGGTTATGGCCAAAATCGAGGTTAATGCCGTATTTGTCGACATATTTCATCAGTGGTGGCACATAGGGTGCACAGCCGAACAGCACNGGNCCNGCGTTGCAAAAAGACACATTTATGTCTTTCAGTTTCCCCGCCTTCATCCAGTGATCACACGACAGATACATCGCTTTNTGCGGGGCGCCTGCACATTTGATCGGCATCCCGGGTTGGGTGAAAATCGCGTTTTTGCCCGCCATTTTCTGAACCAGTTCCCATGTATAGGGGGCGAGATCATAACGGTAATTCGAGGTCACGCCGTTTTGTCCAAGCGCGTCGTTCAAGCCCTCAACGGCATCCCAATCCAGCTTGAGCCCGGCCGCGACGATCAGCGTGGTATAGCCAATGATCGCGCCGTCCCTTAGGATCACTTCGTTTTGTTTGGGGTCAAAACTGATAACTTCATTTTNGATCCGTTTCACGCCGGCGGGCCAAACCGCGCTCATATCCCGACAGGTGTCACTTTTCTCAAAGACACCAGCCCCCACCATTGTCCAACCCGGTTGGTAATAGTGTTTGTCCGCCGGCTCGACGACGGCAATATCCAGCGTTGCGTTTCNTTTGTGCAGGCTGGCCGCAGTCGCCAAGCCAGCAGCGCCGCCGCCGATGATTAGGATCTGGTGTGAAATCGACATGAGGGTTCCCCTGTTGAATTATATTATAGTTTATTGATTGGAATTTTCAGATAGACACTGCCGTCTGGATCAGCCGGTGGCAGATTGCCGGCGCGCATGTTAACCTGAATTGACGGAATGATCAGTTTTGGCATGGAAAGCTGGGCATCGCGTGCCGTGCGAAAGGAGACAAATTCGTCTTCCGTCTTTTGTCCCCCGACGTGAATATTTCGCGCTTTTTGATCGGCCACAGTGGTTTGCCAACAAAACGCATCGCGTCCCGGTGCTTTATAATCGTGGCACAAGAACAGCCTCGTCTGGTCGGGCAAGGCCAGAATCTTTTGTATTGACTGGTAGAGGTCTTTTGCAGACCCCCCGGGAAAATCAGCCCTTGCCGTGCCAAAATCCGGCATGAACAACGTGTCGCCAATGAAAGCGGCATCGCCTATGATATAGGTGACACAGGCGGGTGTATGACCTGGCGTGTGCATGACTTGAACGCTCATGTTGCCAATATCAAAACACTCACCATCCTCAAAAAGACGGTCAAACTGGCTGCCATCCATTTGGAACTCAGTGCCTGCATTGAACACTTTGCCGAACACTTTCTGTACCGTATTGATGTTTGAACCGATGGCAATTTTTGCCCCGAAACGTTGTGCAAGATAGGGTGCTGCAGACAAATGGTCTGCGTGGACGTGGGTCTCAATGATCCAGTCCAATTGCCAGCCGTTTGCAATGATGTCATCTGCCAGCATATCTGCATGCTCGGTATTGGTCTGACCGGAGGCCAAATCAAAATTCCAAATCGAGTCAATGATAGCGCAAGACGTCGAACTTGGATCTTTCACGATATAGCAGGCCGCATTTGTGGCTTCATCAAAATAGCTGTGCACTTCGGGGGTGAGCAACGCCATAACTTAAAATTCGACGACGGCGCGGATTGATTTGCCTTCATGCATCAGATCAAAGCCGTGGTTGATCTCGTCAAGGCTAAGTTTATGGGTGATCATCGGGTCTATTTCGATCTTGCCGTCCATATACCAATCGACAATTTTCGGCACATCTGTCCGCCCGGACGCGCCGCCGAACGCCGTACCGCGCCACACCCGGCCCGTGACCAGTTGGAACGGCCGCGTGCTGATCTCGGCACCCGCCGGCGCCACCCCGATGATGATGCTTTCGCCCCAGCCCTTATGGGCCGCCTCAAGGGCTGTGCGCATCACCGACACATTTCCCGTGGCGTCAAAGGTGTAATCTGCGCCCCCACCGGTCAATTCGACAAGATGGGCAACCAGATCGCCCTCTACTTCGGATGGGTTGACGAAATCAGTCATGCCAAATTGTTTGCCCATCTCAACCTTGCCGGCGTTCAGGTCGACCCCGACGATTTGATCAGCACCCGCAAGGCGCAGACCTTGGATCACGTTCAACCCGATCCCGCCTAGGCCAAACACAATGGCGCGGCTGCCAATCTCGACCTTGGCGGTGTTAATCACCGCGCCAATGCCTGTGGTGACCCCACAACCGATATAACAAATTTTATCAAACGGCGCGTCCTTGCGCACTTTTGCCAGTGCAATTTCGGGCACCACAGTGTGATTGGCGAAGGTCGAACAGCCCATATAGTGATGAATTGGGGTGCCATCTAGCATGGAAAACCGGGTCGAACCGTCGGGCAAAAGGCCCTGACCTTGTGTGGACCGGATCGACTGGCACAGGTTGGTTTTGGGGTTCAGACAATAATCGCATTCGCGGCATTCGGGCGTATAGAGCGGGATCACATGATCGCCAACCGCCAGGCTGGTCACGCCTGGGCCAACCTCGATCACCACGCCGGCCCCCTCATGGCCAAGGATCGCCGGGAAAATCCCCTCGGGGTCATCGCCTGAGCGAGTGAACTCGTCTGTATGACACAGGCCGGTGGCTTTGATCTCGACCAGAACCTCGCCTTTGCGGGGGGCGTCCAGATTGACCTCCATGATCTCTAAAGGTTTTCCGGCTTCCAAAGCCACTGCGGCGCGTGTTCTCATCGTGAGGTCTCCCAAGTTCATTTTTGTCTTGATCAAAATTAGGGTCGCTATTCCCTACAGAAGCAAAGTCGTTCGATTGCAGAAACCGTGCCACCTTCCCCATTTTTTTTCAATCTCAGAAATGCACAAAACTATCATAATTTGTGTCGCTATAGCACCCATCGCGATCTCCGCAAGGGCGCGTTTGGAACTTTAACTTAAGTTATAACGCCAAATTTTGTTCAGAACTTTTGAACGTTCAGTATCATGTCTCAGTGATTAAACTACTGTTTACAGTCTGAAAATCACTGAATATGGAATTGTAACGCACCTGCCCATTCGCGACAAACCGTCAACAGGCAGGGCAAGTGTACATCTGATTGTTAACAGATTTAAAAATATCATCTTCCCAGTGCCGTCACGCTTGAGTTTATGGAGGAAATTACAGGTATGACATTTCACTGCAGACCCAGACATTTGAAAAAAGCACTATGCAAAGATGAAATATAGGATACCTTGTAAACATAAGTGCGGAAAGATCGCTCAAATCAATTCAGCCCCAGTTTTCTCATCTTTTCCAAGCTTTCAACCCATAGCTTAATCAGACCGCGAATAGTAAGAAAATAATTCTCTATGTTCCGATGAATAAAACGTTTTGAATGGGATATAAATAACCACGCCCCTTCATAAGTGCAGATGCGCATAATTGATGCAGGCCCTTGGATACGCAACGCAATTTTATCCATTGCCGTTTCAGCATGCGCTAGATTTGATCCCAATTTAGCCAACAGATTAATCAACGCGGCGCAAAAATACCTGATTGCGCGATTGTGGAAGAAAATTCAGATTTAACGTATATTGATCTAAGTCCGGTGCGAGACAAGCCTGCCCCTTGTCGATCAAATTAAGAAAAATTTTAACTCTCGCCTGCGCAGAGCAATATTGCTGGGCAAAAGGCAACTGCGCAAAAACGCAACTTCCGGTCACGCTACTATTCTTTAAGGGTTGGGGTGGGCTACTGATCTCTCCAAGTCTCTTTACACAGCGGGCTTTTGATACCCCTGAATGTGCTTTGATTATCGACGATATTTGCCTGTCCGGGCAACT
>NYVC01000089.1 GCA_002684375.1 Marinovum sp. | reverse complement strand
GCAAAGGTCAGGATGCGGTGGCCTATCATCTGGCCTGTGTGATTAATGACGCCCGTCAGGGCATCAGCCATGTCATTCGTGGCCAAGATTTGAGCGAGGCCACGCAGATTCATGTGGTACTGCAAAAGCTTTTGGGGCTGCAAACGCCGGTCTATTGCCACCACCGCCTGATTCGTGATGAGACGGGAAAACGGCTTGCCAAACGCAGCGACGCTCAGGCAATTGCAAAGTTGCGCGATGATGGAATGTCGCCGCAGGATATCCGGCGGCTGGTCGGTCTCTAATGGCTGTTGCTCGCGCTCTCGGGCTTGAGCAGTTCAACCTCTTGGGTGTCGCGAACCGCGGTATAAAAACAACTGCGGCGGTTGGTGTGACAGGCGGGACCGATTTGGCGTACCACCACCAGCAAACAGTCGCGGTCGCAATCTATCCGAAAATCGACCAAAGTTTGGGTGTTGCCGCTGCTCTCGCCCTTGACCCAAAACGCCTGTCGCGAGCGGGACCAATAGGTGACGCGCCCGCTGTCAAGCGTCTGGCGAACCGCGTCTTGGTTCATCCAAGCCATCATCAGAATCTCTCCTGAGGTTTCGTCCTGAGCGATTGCTGGGATCAGGCCTGCGGCATTATAGCTTAAACTTGCTGGATCGAATGACATTTTTAAAAAACCTTTTGCATCGTGGCGATGCATGCCTATCTATTGAGAATACTACTAAAGGAAAACCCATGGCTGGCGAAAATGATCTGATCAAACTTTATTCGGGGCGTATTTTGGCGCTGGCGGCGGATATTCCCAATTCAGAGCGGCTTGAGGCCCCGGCGGTCACGGTTAAAAAACGCTCGCCCTTGTGTGGCTCAACAGTGACAGTCGATGTGGAATTTGAGGGCCAGACAGTGAGTGCGTTTGGACAGGATGTCAAAGCCTGCGCTTTGGGGCAGGCGGCCGCCTCGGTGATTGGTGGTGCAATCGTTGGTGTGTCACTGGATCAGGTGAAACAGGCGCAAAGGGCGTTGCAAACACTGTTGAAAGAGGGTGGCCCACCGCCACAAGTGCCGTTTGAGGGGCTAGAGGTTCTGCGCCCTGCTAAAGATTTTAAGAATCGTCACGCTTCGATCATGCTGGTATTGGATGCGGCGGTCGAAGCGATCGACCACTATCAAGAGCTGCCTGTGCAAGACCAATCTGTGTAGGTTGAAACTATATAGGACCAAACCGATACGGGCCTGCCGGGATGGAATAAGCACATAAAAAAACCGCCGCACTTGCAATCAAGGCGACGGTCAGTGTGCATTTCGCGGCCTGAAATCAGTGGTCTGCAACGTGTTATAAGCCTTGGGGCAGGATGACGTGGACCAGCAGGTAGATCCTGACGCACATCAACGGGCTGCGCAACGATTTCGGAAATGCAATCTCTAGGTTAAGGTAGGACTGGCAGATGCAAACTGGGAAGATGCAGGGCAACCAACAAGATCAACACAATCGACGCCGCGCCAATCGCGTCTTGCAACAATGTGTTTTGCGACCGGATGTAGGCGGTTTTTATCTGTGTGAACATGCTGTGTACCTCTCATATCCTGTGTGTTCTCAAATGTTCTCATTTTAAGAGGGGCGTGTAAAGAACAAAATTAGAACAAAGTTAGAATTTTTTAAGAATATCTATCCGACAGTGATGAGGCGAATGGCTTGATCCTGTTCGGTCAGCCATAAAAGTGTACGCGCGGCACGGCCGCGATCGCTTTCTAGATGTGGGTCATCAGCAAGTAATTTGCGGGCATCGGATTGCGCGACAGCCATCAGATCGGCCTGCCCCTCGATGTCTGCTATACGAAACCTTGGCAGTCCCGATTGGGCGGTGCCGATCAGGTCCCCAGCCCCCCGCATTTTCAGATCTGCCTCTGCAATCTGAAACCCGTCTTCGGTTTCGCGCAAGACCGTGAGCCGTTTGCGCCCTGATTTGGACAGAGGTGATTGATACATCAACAGACATGTTGAGTGTTGATCGCCGCGTCCCACACGACCGCGCAACTGATGCAACTGCGCCAGACCGAAACTTTCAGCGCGCTCAATCACCATTATGGTGGCATTGGGGACGTTGACGCCGACCTCGATCACTGTTGTGGCAACCAGCAGGCTTGTTTCGCCAGTTTGAAAACGCCGCATGGCCTGATCTTTATCGGCAGTGGGCATTTGTCCGTGCACCAGACCGACCGTGTCATCCCCCAGAACGGCTCGCAGCCGTTTAAAGCGGTCTTCGGCCGCGGTGAGGTCGGACAGCTCACTTTCTTCGACAAGGGGGCAAACCCAATAGATCTGCCGGCCTTGGGCAATCGCGTTACGTAGTTTTTCAACCACTTCGTCAATCCGCCCCGCTGAGATCATTGCTGTGGCAATTGGTTTGCGCCCAGGCGGTTTTTCGTCGAGGACCGACACATCCATATCGCCGTATTGTGCAAGAGCCAAGGATCGCGGTATTGGCGTTGCTGTCATCACCAGCACATCGACAGACTGGCCTTTCTGACCAAGCTCAAGACGCTGGCGTACGCCAAACCGGTGCTGTTCATCGACCACAGCTATGCGCAAATCAGCAAAAACCACGTCCTTTTGAAACACCGCGTGGGTGCCGACCAGCAATTGAATGTCGCCGTTTTGCAAGGCTGCCAGTTTCGCTTGTCGGTCCCGGCCTTTGTCGCGGCCGGTTAAAAGTTGCAGTGTGATTCCCGCGCTTGTGGCCAGCGGTTGCAAAGCTTCGAGATGTTGGCGTGCCAGAATTTCAGTAGGGGCCATCATCACGCCTTGCCCACCGGCCTCGACGGCGACCAAGAGCGCCATGAACGCCACGAGCGTTTTTCCAGAGCCGACGTCGCCCTGTAACAAACGGTTCATTTTTTGCCCACCGGCCATGTCTTCGGTAATTTCCTGCAGCGCGCGGGTCTGGGCCCCGGTTGGGCTATAGGGTAATTGGTTCAGAACTTGGTGTTGCAACGTGCCGTTCCCTTGGGTGGCCCGCCCCTTCGTGCGACGCAGATTGGCCCGGGCCAGTGCAAGCGTTATCTGATGCGCCATGAACTCATCATAGGCCAACCGCTGCCGGGCGGGGCTGTGGGCAGCGAGGTCCGCCATGGCCTCTGGGGTGTGGGCTTGGCGCAGTGCATTTACCCAATCGGGCCAGCCCTGTTTGGTTTTTTGTCCGGGATCAATCCATTCGGGCAACTCGGGCAGTTGGGTAAGCGCAGCTTTGCTGGCCTTGGCCATGGTTTTCTGTGTCACGCCGGCGGTCAGGGGGTAGACAGGTTCAAAACTGGGGATTTCGGCCGCGTCGTCTTCACTGACGGTATGATCGGGATGCACCATTTGCGTCACGCCATCAAATTGTTCGACCTTTCCTGAAACAATCCTCCGGCTTCCCGGAGGGAGCAGTCGTAGAAGGTAATCGCCACGCGCATGAAAATAGACCAGCTGAAAACTTGTCTCTGCATCGGTAACCGTGATGCGGTAGGCACCGGCTTTGGTGCGGGATGGCGCGTGCTTGCCGATTTCAACGCCAACGGTGATAATCCGTGGTAAAGCGGCAGAGTTCACACTGCTTTGACGGCTGCGGTCAATACCTGAATGGGGCAGAGTGAACAACAGGTCGCGCGGCTTGGTGATTGCCAGATGGGCCATGTTTTCGGCGATGCGCGGCCCGACGCCAGCCAGGGATGTCAAATCGGCAAACAGCGGAAACAGAGCTTCTGGTCGCCCGCTCATAGGGCTTCGATCAGCGCGAGCCAATCGTCTTCGTCGATGGTCTCAACCCCAAGATCGGCGGCTTTTTTTGCTTTTGACCCTGCCCCAGGACCTGCGATTAGCAGATCGGTTTTTGTCGAAACAGAACCGGCAACTTTGGCACCCAGTGACTCGGCGCGGGCTTTGGCCTCAGCGCGCGACATTTTTTCGAGGGTGCCGGAGAAAACCAGTGTTTTACCAGCAACAGGGCTGTTGGATATCTGAGGGCGTTCGGTTGCTTGAATGTCGAGATGTGCCACCAAACGGTTAATTGAGGCCCGCTCGAGTGGCTGTTGAAAGGCGGTCACCAGAGATTTTGCCATCACGGCACCGACGCCATCGATTGCGTTTAAATCATCCCAAGCAGGCCCCTCGAAATGGCCGGCTTGATCTATCCCCTGTCGCAGCATCTCCCATGTGCCGTAATGCGCCGCCAGCAGGTTCGATGCGGCCTCGCCAACATGGCGAATGCCCAGAGCAAAAAGAAAACGTCCCAAAGCAATTTTGCGCCGCTCTTCGATGGCTTGAAAGAGCTTGCCTGCACTTTTTTCCCCCCAACCGTCACGGTTTTTCAACTGCTGCAACCCGTCGCTGAAGCGGTCGCGTAATGTGAAAATTTCAGATGGTTCCCGCGCCCAGCCATCTTGATAGAATTGCTCTGCCTGCTTGGCGCCAAGCCCGTCGATGTCAAATGCGGCGCGAGATACGAAATGCTTCATTCTTTCAATTGCTTGCGCGGGGCAAATAACGCCACCACTACAGCGTCGGACCGCATCGCCTTCATCGCGCACAGCGGCAGAACCGCATTCAGGGCAATGCGTGGGATAGAGGAAACGCTCGGCATCAGGGGGGCGTTTTGACAGAGCGACATCTGCAATCTTTGGGATCACATCGCCCGCGCGATAGACCTGCACCCAATCGCCGATGCGGATGTCCTTGCCCTCGCGGATCGGGCCGCCGGTGGCATTCAAACCAGCGATATAATCTTCGTTGTGCAAGGTGGCATTAGACACCACCACGCCCCCCACGGTCACAGGTTGGAGGCGGGCAACGGGTGAGAGAGCCCCGGTGCGACCAACTTGAATATCGATCCCGTCCAAACGGGTCCAGGCTAGTTCAGCGGGGAATTTATGCGCGATGGCCCAGCGCGGCGTGGTTGAGCGCAGTCCCAGACGCGCCTGCAGTCCCAGATCATTTATCTTATAGACCACCCCATCAATATCGTATCCCAACGTGGCGCGCTGGCGTTCAATTTCTTGATAATGGTCGATCATGCCCTTTGGCGTTGTGTGGGTTTGGGTAAGTGGGTTGACCACAAAACCAAGCTCTTTGAGGCGGTATATGGCGTCGATCTGGGTTTTGGCCAAGGGGGCTGACATTTCACCCCAAGCATATGCGAAAAACTTTAACGGTCGGGTGCGGGTGATGTCAGGGTTGAGCTGGCGCAGGGATCCCGCAGCGGCGTTTCGTGGGTTTGCAAAGGTCTTTTCCCCACTTGCGATTTGCCGGTTATTTAATTCCGTAAAATCTGCGTGGCTCATATAAACCTCACCGCGTACTTCCAGAATTTTCGGTGCATTGGTTAGCTGTCTGGGGATATCGGCGATGGTATAGGCATTTTCGGTGACGTTTTCGCCGGTCTGACCGTCTCCGCGCGTTGCGGCCTGGATCAAAATGCCCTGTTTNTAGCGCAGACTAAGTGATAATCCATCAATTTTTGGTTCGGCTGTATAGACAAGGTCTGCCTGTTCACCAAGACCCAGATAACGGCGAATCCGGAGGTCAAAATNGGCGACATCTTCATTCGTAAACGCATTGCCCAATGACAGCATGCGCTGCTTGTGTTGCAGTTTGGCAAACCCGTCCGCCGGGGCGGCCCCGACCTGATCGGTGGGGCTATCGCGACGTTTTAATTCCGGAAACACCGTTTCGATGCTGAGGTTGCGTTGTTTTAGCCGGTCGTACTCGGCATCACTGATACTTGGTGTATCGGCTGAGTGATAGGCATGGTTTGCCCTGTTCAAGGCTAATGAGAGAGCGGTTAATTCAGCTTCAGCCTCAGACATGCTTAAGTCAGAGATATTGGTTTTTTTTTGCACAGCGCGGTTCCCGAGTGGCCTGTGCAATTGATAGTCTGACGCAACAAATAGGTCCACCCATCAGAGCATCGCTCACATCGCGCTTGGCGCTGACTGTTTCTTTTCTAAGCCACTTGGACGTCGGCGTTTTGCTCGGGTTCCGGATCACGCAAGACATAGCCCCGACCCCAAACTGTATCGATTCGGTTGTCACCGTCAGAGGCTTCGCTTAGTTTTTTACGCAGTTTGCAAATAAACACATCAATAATCTTGAGTTCNGGTTCATCCATGCCGCCGTAAAGATGGTTGAGAAACATTTCTTTGGTTAGGGTGGTGCCCTTCCGAAGGGAGAGCAATTCCANCATTTGGTATTCTTTTCCCGTNAAATGCACNGGCTTNCTNTCTACATCGACNGTTTTGGCGTCAAGATTTACGGCAATNGTGCCTGTGCGTATGATGGATTGGGAATGGCCCTTGGAGCGGCGGATAATTGCATGAATTCGNGCCACGAGTTCAGCGCGATTNAACGGTTTGGTCAGATAATCATCGGCACCGCAGCCGAAACCTTTTAATTTGCTGCTGGTGTCGTCTGACCCNGACAAAATTAGAATAGGTGTTTCGATCCGGGCCATGCGCAGATGCCGCAACACATCATGTCCATCCATGTCTGGCAAATTGAGATCAAGAAGAAGAAGGTCGTAATCATACAGTTTTGCCAGATCAATTGCTTCCTCGCCNAGATCAGTCCAATAGACGTTCAAATTCGCATGGGTGAGCATCATTTCGATACTTTTCGCAGTTGTTGGATCGTCTTCGACCAATAAGATTCTCATGTGGAGACTCCTCGAATATAAACTTATNTTTTTACTAATGCTGTATATTTTTTTACTAATGATGTATAAAAGTTAACCTAAGGTTACTTTTGCTAGTATTACAATTCACTTTTTGGTTGTCTATACTTTTGTGACTGTGTTGTTTTCAATGCGGTTTCGCCGTGGTCATGCAGTGCTTGCACCCATGATTGAAATTCATCAATGCTCAGATTATACAGTTCCAAAGCTTTGTCTTGAGAAATCAACCCGTATAAAACGGCCCGAACGACGGTTGCTTTGCGCGATGCAACCCAGCGAAGCGTGCCAACTGGTGGAAGGTTATCAAGCGACAAAATACTACCATTGGCGGTTGTCACCGATCTTGGCCCCGAGGTCTTTTTTAAATACATCTGNTAATCTTTCTGTGGCGGTCGCCGCAGACTGCGTGTATCTAAGTTAAGAGAGGCTGAAATCATCCTGTGAGAGTGATTAGAATTTTCTTATATTATGCAATAAGTTATCCGGAGTTCCTTGGTTATGATGGAAACTGAAACGGCTCTGAACTCGCTTGGCTTTGCAAAAAGCCCTGCTGAGACGCGCGTGGTTGTGGCCATGTCCGGTGGTGTGGACAGTTCGGTTGTGGCGGCACAATTGGCCGAGGAAGGCTATGATGTGGTGGGGGTGACGCTGCAACTTTACGACCACGGGGCGGCACTTGCAAAAAAGGGAGCGTGCTGCGCCGGGTTGGATATCCATGATGCGCGCCGCGTTGCCGACACGATGGGGTTCCCGCATTACGTGCTGGACTATGAAAACCTGTTCAAAGATGCGGTGATCGATGAGTTCGCCGATAGTTATCTTGCCGGGGCCACGCCGGTGCCCTGTATCCGTTGTAATGAACGGGTAAAGTTTAAAGACCTGCTCGAGACAGCGCGCGATCTCGAGGCCGATTGTATGGCAACCGGGCATTATATTCAACGCAAGGTCGGGGCTTCGGGCAAGGCAGAGTTGCACCGTGCCGCGGACGCCGAGCGCGATCAGTCCTATTTTCTGTTTTCCACGTCACCAGAGCAGCTTGATTATCTGCGCTTTCCGCTCGGGCATTTGCCGTCAAAAGACGCGACCCGGGCGCTGGCGGCAAAATACGGGCTGAGCGTTGCAGACAAGCCAGACAGTCAGGATATCTGTTTCGTCCCCAATGGAAATTACGCGAGCGTGATCGAAAAACTACGCCCAGGTGCGGCGGACCCCGGAGAGATTGTGGACCCTGACGGGCGGGTTCTGGGCCAGCACAAGGGGGTCATCCACTATACGGTCGGTCAACGGCGCGGTTTGGGCATTGGGGGGCTCAGTACTCCACTTTATGTCGTGCGCCTCGATGTGGACACACGGCAGGTCGTGGTTGGCCCAAAAGAAATGCTGGCCAAACGCAATGTGCCGGTGCGCGAGATTAACTGGCTGGGAGATGCAGCCTTTGGCAGCCGTGATGAATGGCAGGTGTCGGTTAAAGTACGCTCGACACGGCCGCCGCGAGAAGCGTTGATCAGGCCGCTATCAGAGACAACGGCCGAGGTCGAGCTTTATAGCCCTGAAGAGGGCATTTCTCCGGGGCAGGCTTGTGTGTTCTATGACGGCAGCAGCAGCCGTATTCTGGGAGGCGGCTGGATCTGGCGGGGCTCCTGATGGCGCGTATCCGACGTTCTGAAGCGCGTCGCGATAGCGTCACAGCCCGAAGGCATAATCGCCATCANGCGTCGTTGATCAAATCGATNTCTGCTTTCAATAGNCTGGCCANTGCATAGGTGTCGTTGCTGGGCACCACCAGATCGAAACCCTGACTTTTGCGCAAGGCAGCACCCGCGCCGTTTGAACAGAAAATACCCACATGTTTGCCGACCTTGTGGCTCTGCTCGAGGATCGTCGCCATCGCTTGCTCTAGCGGGTCATAGGTCTGCTCGGGGCCGGGCGTATAGCCAAAGTTCAGTGCCAGATCGGCTGGACCAACAAACACAGCATCCAAGCCCTCAACCGCAAGAATGGCGTCAAGGTTTTGAAAGCCCTCGCTGGTTTCGATCATCGCCATCGTGAGAACGGTGTCATTGGCGTGTTCCAGATAGCCGTCACCGGCATAGTACTTTGCACGAAAAGGCCCAAAGCTGCGGCCACCGCGTGGTGGGTACGAGGCTGAAGCCACCAATGCTTCGGCCTGTTCTGCCGTGTTTACGAGGGGGCAGATTAGGCCATAGGCGCCTGCATCAAGCGCTTTCATAANCTCGGCGGGTGCGCCGGATGCCAGACGCACAAACGGTGTTGCAGCCGTTGTTGCCAGTGCCGTCAGCATCGCAGGCAAAGATTGCAAATCAGTCATCCCATGCTGCATATCGACAACAACCGCATCCAATCCGGACTGTCCCATTGTCTCAGCGATGAGCGGGCTGTCACAACTGACCCAGCCACAGGAAGCGGTCTTGTTTTGAGACCAGAGTGATTTGACGGAATTTGGCCGCATGATACAGAATCCTTTAACACATATGATGAAAACTTACTTCTGGTTGGTATCAGTGGCAAAGGTAAAAAGACACCGCTTATTAAAGTCGGCATATCAAGGGNTGGGCGTTATGGCCGGTGTAAAGTCGGCGGAAATTGTTTGGCGTGGCGAGACGCTTTTGATAGCACAAGCTTGGACATGGTCTTACCATACTGTAAATTGCGCGAATTAGCCTTGGGTGTGGGGTTGTTGCCTCTCACAGGTTAAAAGTTGTAACGACTGTTTCAATGCGCGTTTGGGTTTGCACGAAACGGCTTGTTGCGGGACCATGCGGCTGTAATGTCGTGCGGCAAAAAATGTCATGATACGAAAACAAAAGGTAATTTATTTTGAACAGAGCGGGTGTCTACGTGATCATGGGGGTTGCGGGTTGCGGGAAATCAACCGTTGGCGCGGCTTTGGCAGCAGAACTGGGCGCTATTTATCTGGATGGAGACGATTTGCATTCTGCCGCCAATGTCACAAAAATGTCTGCGGGGAAGCCTCTGAGCGATGTTGACCGTGCGCCATGGTTGCGACGTATTGGTCAGACGATGGCGGCCTCGGATGGGATGTTGATCGTTGGATGCTCGGCGCTGCGTCGCATTTATCGCGATTGGATCCGCGAGCAAGCCAAACGTGATGTCGTGTTTCTGCATCTGTCTGGAAGCCGCGCTGTGATCGAACGGCGCATGTCCGCACGAGAGGGGCATTTCATGCCGGTGCAACTNCTGGACAGTCAATTTGCCACGTTGGAACCGTTACATGTGGATGAGACGGCTTTTGTGGTTGATATCGATCAGGCGTTCGAAACGGTTGTGGCAAAACTGGCCGATTATATTCGAACCCGGCCATAACGCTTTGGGGCGAGGGGTGCCCTTGCGCCAGTTGCAAGCGGTAAAAACAAATCATTTTGTCAAAACCGGCGGCCTGTTTGGGATGACCTCAGACACCGTCCCATAGCACACCGTTATAGACAATCACACCAATTGCGGGGTCAAGCGCTTGCATGTTCGGTTTTAATTGCCGGTGACATGATTATTGTGGAATGGCCTCATTGAGCCAAGCCACCGTCTGTTTTGCATCGTTTAGGGCCTCATCAAATCCGCTAAACTCTCTTAACCCGTAATGTCCTATGCTAAACCACCCGCGGCCATCCTCGGGATCGCGGCGAAATTCATCAAATCCGTAAGTTCCGTCAGCGCGCATAAATATATCAACGCAGACCGTGTTACCCTCTAAATTGTAGGATTGGACGACGATGTTACCATGGGCCATGCATTTTATCCTGCTTTCGCAAAAACGTGTGAATAAGGTGTATAAGTATTGGGCTTGTGGATGGCTAAAGATTTCCCTGTAATGTCGTGTGCAATGATTTTTCCAAGTATAGCGATTGCACGTCGATCTAGACACTAGATTTATGATTTTTCCATGGAACAGTTGCTACATCAGGGTTTCAGTCAACCATAATGGCAGTATCCGTGGTTGTTACTCTTACTTGTAAAGAAACGGTCCAGGGTAAAAACCGAAACATTTTGTCATCCTAATGGTGGATGGTCGCCCAATGTGAGGTCATAAATGGCCTAGGCAGCGAATGGCGCACGAAAGGGGGGATTTGACGGAAACGGTCAAGGCTTTATGACAGCCAAAGCACTGAGGCAGATATATCGTGCGACCATGCGCGCACGTTCTGGGGCGCAGTCTGCCTTGGTGTCTTGCGCTGCCTCAGTCTTGACAACTGGGCAGGTTGGTCGGGCAAACGGCTATTGAAGCGTGACCAAAGCATGGCGTTTTTTGCCCGCGCTCAGTTTGATCGGCGCCGCCAGTGCAGCGCGGTCAATCATCAAGCCGGCATCGGTCAAAGGTGCATCATCGATTTTAGCACCGTTTTCCGAGATCAGGCGCTTGGCCTCTTTTCCCGACTTCACCAATCCGGCGCGTACCAGCAGTTGCACGATTGACACGCCGTCTCCAATGTCGTCGCTTGTGAGCGTGACGGTCGGCAAGTCCGCACCGATGCCGCCCTTTTCAAACACGTCCCGGGCGGTCTGTTCGGCCTTTTGTGCTGCGGGGGCGCCGTGCAATAAACCGGTCACCTCATTGGCTAGAATAATTTTGGCGGCGTTAATCTCGGCACCACCAAGAGCGCCAAGCCGGTCGCATTCGTCGACCGGAAGCTCGGTATACAGCTTGAGAAAGCGGCTGACGTCGGCGTCAGTCGTATTGCGCCAAAACTGCCAGAACTCATAGGCCGACAGCATGTCAGGGTTGAGCCAGATTGCCCCGTCCAGGGATTTGCCCATTTTCTTGCCGTCGGATGTGGTGAGCAGAGGCGATGTCAGGCCATAGACCTCGCCATCGATCACCCGCCGGGTCAGGTCGATCCCGTTAACGATATTGCCCCATTGATCCGAGCCGCCCATCTGCAGCAAGCAGCCATAGCGCCGATTGAGCTCCATGAAATCATAGGCTTGCAGGATCATATAATTGAACTCAAGGAACGAGAGCGATTGTTCGCGATCAAGACGCGATTTCACCGATTCAAAGCTCAGCATGCGGTTGACGCTAAAATGGCGGCCAATATCGCGCAGAAAGTCGAGATAATTCAACCCATCCAGCCATTCTGCATTATTGATCATCAACGCATCTGATGGCCCGTCACCATAGGTGACATAGGCGGAAAATACCTTTTTAATTCCAGCGATATTGGCATCGATCTGTACGGGTGTCAGCAAAGGGCGCTCATCGGCGCGAAAGCTGGGGTCCCCAACCTTGGTCGTACCGCCGCCCATCAGGGTGATCGGTTTGTTGCCGGTTTTTTGCAGCCAGCGCAACATCATGATCTGGATCAGGCTGCCGACATGCAGAGAACTTGCCGTGGCGTCAAAACCAATATAGCCGGGCACGCCGCCTTTGAGCAAAGCCGCATCCAAGCTTTGATAATCCGTACAGTCCGCAAGATAGCCACGCTCCATCATGACATGGATAAATTCCGATTTCGGATGATAGGTCATGGCTTGCCCCTTTCGCGTATTCGCGGCATGTCTATCCCTGCTTGTCGCGTAAAGAAAGAGGGCATGTTACACAAAAGGACAATCACTGCACTGGGCGCGATGTCGGGAACATCCCTTGATGGGGTCGACGCAGCTGTGGTTGTGACCGATGGTCATGAAATAACCGCCTTTGGCCCCTCAGCTTACCGGCCCTACAGCAGGGGTGAGGCGCAGGTTTTGCGCGCGGCATTGGGTTGTTGGCCAGACGCGCAGCCGGTGGCTGCGGCAACGGCTTTGTGCGAGAGGGCCCATGCCGAGGTGCTGCAGCGTTTTGATGGGGTGGATCTGATCGGTTTCCATGGCCAGACTTTGGCACATGATCCGCAGGGGCGGCGCACCCATCAAGCAGGTGACGGTGCNCGTCTGGCCGCGTTACTGGATCTGCCCGTGGTTTGGGATTTTCGCAGTGCTGATGTGGCACAGGGGGGGCAGGGGGCGCCATTGGCACCTTTTTTCCATTTTGCCTGCGCTAAATGGCTCGGTGCATCGCAGCCGGTTTGTTTTCTAAATCTTGGTGGCGTCGGCAATCTGACTTGGGTCGATCCGCGCAAAGCTGTCCCCGAGGCGGCGGGTGCATTGTTGGCGTTTGACACCGGGCCGGCGAATGCGCCGCTCAACGATCTGCTGCACCGACGTTTGGGGTTGAGCTGCGATCACGACGGGTCATTGGCGGCGTCTGGTACGGTTGCAACCCCCATGGTTGATCAGTTTTTAACTGCAGATTATTTTGCAAAAAAGCCGCCTAAATCTCTCGATCGCGATGATTTTTCAGATTTGTCAGCTCTGGTTCAGGATCTGTCTGACAGCGATGCTGCAGCCACGCTGACGGCAATGGTTGCAGGCTCTGTTGCTTGCGGACTGGCCCATTGTCCGACGCCGCCTGAGCGGGTTTTGGTGACCGGGGGTGGTCGGTTGAATCCCGTTTTAATGGCGGAGCTTGCCGATAGATTGGATTGTGCTGTTCTACCGGTCGAGGCTGTGGGTCTGGATGGGGATATGCTTGAGGCGCAGGCGTTTGCATATCTTGCAGTCAGGGTGACGCGCGGATTGCCAACTTCTTGCCCTGAGACCACCGGCGTGCAGGCACCAGTTTGCGGCGGTGAAATAAGTCTGCCGTGACCTTGCTAGTCTGCCATGATGGCTTGCGCAGGCTTGTGATTGATGCACCCTGTCGGCTGTTTGGTTCAGTGTCTTNGTGAGGCTGTCTTGAAACCTCGGATGTGTCACTGTGATGTTTGAGTAAGCACTGCGTATGAATGACACCNNTAATCNCGCCNNNTAAGATGNGCGCGAGAGGTGATNGAAGCGCGCAAGTNGGGTTTGTATGTTTTCAAACAGACTTTATGAAACATCGACTTCCCTTTATATTCAAACCTCGCGCGGCCAGTATGCGTGATCATTTAGAGTCCGAGGTACACGCGCAGGTATATTATAAGTGCTGTTAACGAACGTCCGAGACCACACCACATTAATAGTGGTGCAAATATCGTCTGAGGTTACCAATTATATTGGCGGCTGGCGTGTATGGCGACACCAAAAGGGCCGTATCGGCCTTTTGGCTGCTGTTGTTTGGCCGCAGGGCTCGCCTACGGCCCGGACGAGGGAATTCCTGTATTCTCAAATCCTGCGGCGCACAAAAAAGGGGTTTCTGAGGCTCTTGTGATGCGGAAACACTCTGTTAGACTCTGTTAGAAATTGAAGTTAAGGATACCCTCAGTTAGCGCTAACAGAATGGAATTGTCATGGTCTCTCGTATTATCCCCGTCGAGCCGTTTGATCTGGTTATATTTGGTGGCACAGGTGATCTGGCTCGGCGAAAAATCCTGCCTGGGTTGTTTCGCCGGTTTTGTGCTGGACAAATGCCCGACAGGGCGCAAATTATTGGCGCGGCGCGAGGCGAGTTGGACGATGCTAGATACCGCACATTGATTGCCGAGGCGATTATCGAGTTTGCCAAACCGTCTGCCGAAGACCACGCCCAGATAGAAGGTTTTTTAAAGCACCTGGCGTTTGTGTCCATTGACGCCAAGGGCACCCGCGGCTGGGAGGCGCTTGAATCGCTGTTGCGTGACGATGTTGTGCGGGCATTTTATTTCTCGGTCGCACCGGCGCTGTTTGGTGGGCTGGCTGAACAACTGCATAGCTACGGTTTGGTCGACAATAACAGTCGCGTTGTGGTGGAAAAGCCGTTTGGCCGCGATCTTGCCAGTGCCAAGGCGCTGAATGCGGCGCTGGCAGTGCATTTCAACGAAGACCAAGTGTACCGGATCGATCATTACCTTGGCAAAGAGACCGTACAGAACCTTATGGCGGTACGATTTGGAAATATGCTGTTCGAGCCGTTATGGAACAGCCAATATGTCGATCACATCCAAATCACCGTGGCCGAGACGGTCGGTGTTGGGGGGCGTGGCGGCTATTATGATACGTCGGGGGCGATGCGCGATATGGTGCAAAACCACCTCATGCAGTTGCTGTGCTTGATCGCAATGGAACCACCGGCCAAGTTTGATCCCGATGCGGTCCGTGACGAAAAACTCAAAGTCATCCGAGCTCTGGATCCCGTTGCGCCGCAAGATCTTGTGCGCGGGCAATACCGCGCCAACGAGACTCAGAGTGGATTTTTGGAGGATGTGGGTAATCCGACGTCTAAAACCGAAAGCTTTATCGCGTTAAAGGCGCATATCAGCAATTGGCGCTGGGCTGGAACGCCCTTTTATCTGCGCAGTGGCAAATGCTTGCGGGCGCGCTCGTCCGAGATTGCGATTGTCTTCAAAGACACACCACATTCGATTTTTCCCGATGCGGGCGGCACCCATCGCAACGTGTTGTCGATCCAGTTACAGCCCAATGAAGGCATGACACTGGATGTGACGATTAAAGAGCCGGGGCCGGGGGGGATGCGTCTGGTCGATGTGCCCCTTGATATGAGTTTTGCCGAGGCCTTGGGCGCCGAAAGCGCAGATGTGCCAGACGCTTATGAACGGTTGATTATGGATGTCATCCGCGGCAATCAGACCCTGTTTATGCGTGGTGACGAAGTCGAGGCAGCCTGGGCCTGGACCGACCCTTTGATCAGCGGATGGGAAACGCGCGGTGACAGGCCGGCGCCCTATGATATTGGCAGTTCTGGGCCGGATGACGCAATGATGTTGTTGCACCGCGACAGCCGTCGCTGGCGCGAGGTGCGATGATGCAGATGATTGAATACGCCGATCGCGAGACCCTGATTGAAAAAATTACAGACCATCTTGCTCAGGATCTGACAACGGCACTGCAAAAGCGGTCGCGTGCGACGTTTGTCGTGCCGGGGGGCACCACACCCGGGCCGATTTTTGATCTATTGTGTCGAAAAGGTCTCGACTGGGCGCGGGTCGATGTGATGCTCAGCGACGAGCGCTGGTTGCCCGAGGATGATCCGCGGTCAAACACAAGGCTGCTGCGTCAGCGGCTGTTGGTTAACCGCGCCGCTGCTTCGGGATATTTACCGCTTTACGCTGACTATGAGCACCCCGAGCAGGGGCTGCCTGGGCTGGCCGCCAAGTTAGAGCCGCATTTGCCGATCGCGGTTATGCTGTTGGGCATGGGGGCGGATATGCACACCGCCTCGTTGTTCCCCGGTGCTGATAAGCTGAAACAGGCCCTTGCGGCTGATGCGCCGGCGCTGGTGCCCATGCGTGCCCCCGGCGCGCCCGAGGCCCGCATTACCCTGTCGGCGCGGGTGCTGGATGCCTCTGAATACAAACATATCGTGATTATGGGCGATGAAAAACGCGCGGCTTTGGAGCAGGCGCAGACCCTCACATCGACCGCGGCCCCTGTCTGTGCAATTTTGAACGATACAAAGGTGCATTGGGCACCCTGACACAGGAATTTATGATGTTCGAACAGCTGAAAAAACACCACAATGATATTGCCGACCGGTCCATCCTGTCGTTATTCGACACTGCGGGCCGCGCCGAGGATTATCGCTGTCAGCTGGGCGATATGGTGTTTGATTATTCCAAGACTAATATCGGAGCAGAGGCGCGCGCTGCGCTGATTGATCTGGTGCAGATCCGCGATGTTGCGGGTGGGGCGCGGGCGATGTTTGCCGGCGAGACGGTCAACCAGACCGAGGGGCGGGCGGTTCTTCATACGGCGCTGCGCAACCTCGATGGTGGGCCGGTCATGGTCGCCGGATCAGACGTTATGCCTGAAGTGCGTGACAGTCTTGCGCGGATGGCGGCCTTCGCCAACGCGTTGCGATCAGGGGCGTATCAAGGGCAGGGTGGGGCGATCACCGATGTGGTGAATATCGGTATTGGAGGCTCTGATCTGGGGCCGGCAATGGCGTGTTTGGCGCTGGCGCCTTATCATGACGGGCCGCGCTGCCATTTTGTGTCGAACATTGATGGTGCCCATTTGGCCGATACGTTGCATGGGTTGGACCCTGCCACAACATTGGTGATTGTGGCCTCTAAAACCTTTACCACCATCGAGACGATGACAAACGCCCAAAGCGCGCGTGACTGGATGCTCAAAACTGTGAAAGCGCCGGCACGACAGTTTGTGGCGCTTTCCTCGGCCCAAGATAAAACGGCGGCATTCGGCATTGCGCCGGATCGGGTGTTTGGCTTTGCAGATTGGGTTGGTGGACGTTATTCGCTTTGGGGGCCGATCGGGTTGAGCCTGATGCTGGCCATTGGTCCGGAACGGTTTGATGAATTTTTGCGCGGTGCACAGGCGATGGATCGGCATTTTTTGGAGGCAGATCCGCAGCAAAATCTACCGGTGATGTTGGCGCTGGTGGGGATTTGGCACAATCAGATATGTGGTTATGCCAGTCGCGCCGTCCTGCCCTATGATCAACGGCTGTCGCGTCTGCCCGCTTATCTCCAACAGCTCGAGATGGAAAGCAATGGCAAGGGCGTGGCAATGGACGGCAGCGGTCTGCCCTATGCGTCCGGGCCGATCGTTTGGGGAGAACCCGGCACCAACGGCCAACATGCATTTTACCAACTTATTCATCAGGGCACACGGATTGTACCTTGCGAATTTATGCTGGCCGCTCTGGGGCATGAGCCTGATCTTGCGGCGCACCATGATCTGCTGGTTGCCAATTGCCTGGCGCAGTCAGAAGCGCTGTTGCGTGGTCGCTCCCTGGCCGAGGCCCGGCGTTTGATGGCTGAGAAAGGTCTTCAGGGGGACAATCTCGACCGGCAGGCAGGGCATCGTGTTTTTACTGGCAACCGTCCCTCAACCACGTTGATTTATCCAAAAATGACACCCGATATGTTGGGTAAGGTGATCGCATTATACGAGCACCGAGTATTTGTCGAAGGGATCATTCTGGGGATCAATTCATTTGATCAATGGGGTGTTGAACTGGGAAAAGAATTGGCGACAGCCTTGGGTCCCGTGTTGTCAGGCGCGGAGAGCAGTGCCGGTAAAGACGGATCTACGGCGGGGTTGGTCGCCTATGTGCAACGTCACAGAGCCGCGCCAAGCTGACAGTGCGACGCCGCTCTGCGTTAGAGGCGACACGCAATCGCTCTAAAACAAAAACAGCATAGGCAACATCAAAAGAATGCCTGCCAGACCGCCTGCACCATCGTCACTGGCCAGAGCGTCGTCGTCGGTCTGGTGTTGGCTGTCGTCGGTCACAGTTTCCGTCATCGGCACAAGTGGCAGGCCGGTCAGGGCCATTGTGGTCACCTCAGGGGAAAATTCGGGATTATCAAAGACCACTTCAATGATTTCATAAGGGGCCAGTTCAACGTTTAATGTACGGCCGTCCAAAACGTCATCTGGATCGATTGACGAAACCTCAGGTGCGGATTGATGAAATCCGGGGTTTTGACCCTCGACGGCTCCGAGCCGTGTGATTGTTACCTGTCCTGTCTCGGCAAGCAGCTTAGAAAAATCAATATTCTGGCTGCTGTCATGATTGGCTGTGGAAGCAATATAAGCCACCATTTTATCATCGCCCTGAAATACGTGCACATCAGCTTCTGGGCCGGAGGCTTCGGTCTCTGAGCTGAAACGGTGGCCCAGATCCACTGCTTTGGTACCGGGTAGGCTTTTTGCCAACATGCGAAACATCTCGCCGGGGATGCGCAATTCGGTGACGCCTTCGTCGCCCGACAGGTTTGCGGCGCTGCTATGTTGGACCGCCCAAATATGGGCGACGTCAACATCGTTTTCGGCCATTGCCTCAACCATATTAATTAATTCATGGGCTTGTTTTAGGCCATAGTCTTTGGTTTTGTCCAAAGCGCTTGTATTACTTCGCAAGTTCCATTCAGTTACATAAGTGGTCAGATCATCAAACTCTTTGGTCCATGTTTTATTAATAGTATTAAAATCAAAATAGCGACTGTTTAGGTTATTAGGAGCTGTTGAATAAATATGAGCGACAACACCATCAATTGCATTTTGTTCGCTCTCGGTATCGAACTCATTGATGATCAGTTTATTTGCCAGTTGCGGCCAAGAGATTTTACCCCCGGGGGTTAAGATAGATCGGTCAAGATTAAGATTGTAATCCTTATTCAAAGCCGCAATTTTTTCATCGGCAGACTCATAGTGCGCATAGTCATCATTAAGGCGGGCATAATTATAATTTTCACCCATTTGAACCACGATGTCCGTGTCAGAAAAGATATTGTCGGCCCCGCTGTGATGGCTGATTTCTTCGTTTACAATCTCAGCCATTCGGCTTGAAACGCGGCCATATTCGACCGATGACATCTGTCCGCTGCCCCAGTATTCATTGCCGATTTCAAACGCGCGGATCGAGGGTGTTCCATAGATGCCGTCGAGCGTATCCCGCATGAATCCACGTAGGGTGTCTTCGTCGATTTGCGCAAAACGGTTGCCGTTGGCATCAACCTGTTGTGAGAGATATTTTTGTGTTGGCAGGACGATTGTTACAGATTTGCCNGCGTCCTCTGCATAGNTCATGAATTCCGAATANGGTAAGAAGTCGAGTGGCTGTCCCGAGTTTATATCGATAACCTTACTGTTGTCAGGATTGGCAAGATCAAAGTAATGTTCGGTCAGTGAACCGCCGGGATAACGAATGCTTTCTATNCCGATGTTTTCGGCGACATCATCATACGTACCGTCTTCACCTAACTGATCGCGTGTTGCGAGAATATTAGCTCCAAACAATTCAATATCGAATTCTTTATTAATGATGTTTTTTGGCTCTAAAATATCCATANCGGAACATCCTNTTTCTATTAAGGCTTCANTAACTGCCGNTTTANTANATTTAGANTATATTTTTACACGCTATGGTNTATTNATACTAAGTATAGACNNGACAATAAANNGATACTTAAAANTTGNAAAANAAANATATCCATNATTAAGTTTATAAAAAAATCAAAAGATATTGCTTTNGTAGGTCGATTCTAGACACAACGATCGAATCGTTGCTTCTGCCGCCA
>NYVC01000088.1 GCA_002684375.1 Marinovum sp. | reverse complement strand
GGGTTCATAGATAGATTGGCCGCCAGACCAGCCGCCATAACCACGATCATCGTCTCACCCACAGCGCGTGACACCGCCAGTAACACGGAGGCGACAACCCCCGGCAATGCTGCGGGCAAGACGACTTGCCTAATGGTTTCATTCTGGGTGCTGCCAAGGGCATAAGACGCCTCACGCAAAGCCTGTGGTACCGCGGTGATCACGTCGTCAGATAGAGATGAAATAAAAGGGATAATCATGATCCCCATCACCAGCCCCGCCGCCAATGCCGATTCTGACGCAACGTCCAGCCCCAGCGTAACTCCCATTGAGCGGACAAAAGGGGCCACAGTGAGGGCCGCAAAAAAGCCGTAAACAACCGTCGGCACACCCGCAAGCAGTTCCATCAACGGTTTGACCACCCCGCGCGTGCGGTCAGAGGCATATTCCGACAGGTAAATCGCACTGAACAAACCCACGGGCACCGCAACTGTCAAAGCCACCGCCGAAATCAACATGGTGCCGGCAAACAAAGGGACGGATCCATAGGTGGACAGACCCATTTGCCCCGACCCTGCCCGTTCTGCGCCCTCGAACTGCGGGTTCCAGGTCAAGCCGAACAGAAACTCACTCACTGGCACCAGAGCAAAAAAGCGTAAGGATTCGAACACCACCGAAAAGACAATTCCTAATGTCGTCAGAATGGCGATCAGCGAGCTTGTCGCCAGCAAGGCAATGATTATTTTTTCAACAGCGTTGCGGGATCTAAAGTTTGGATTTATTTTATAATAACCCCAGCCCCCCCCAAGCACCGCGAGGGACAAACACAAAAACGTGGTCAGTGTCGCGGATGTCGCGATCCAGCCTTGCCACGCCTCGGCTGCCTCATACACCCAGTCAGGTTGTGTGCCAAAATTTGTGCCGCTCACTACATTTTTGATCTGCGCATGCGCGATAATTTTGTTGAAATCGGCATCTGTCCGCACCGCGTCCGGAATAAAACTGGTGCTGAGAGACCGAAAGACGATGTCATCGCCGATCGCCATGACGATCAGCAATGCATAGGCGGGTAACCATGCCAACAAACATGCAAAAAAACCATAATACTGATGTCTGGAGTGCAGTTTCGTAGAGATCGAAACCTGCAGTTGCCGCGCCGATTTCTGAGCGATCAAAAAATAAACCAAACCAATAAACAGGATGGTGGCAGCGATTTGAAATGTTGTCACCTTAAACCTCAAATTATTCTAACGTGACAAGGGAAACCAGTACATCGGCTTCCCTTGATTACGCAATTATACTTATTCCAGCATGTCCGCAGTCAGTACTGGCATGTTTTTCATCGCAGCGGCATAGGCAGCACGCTCTGCATCCGGCAGTGGGATCATACCGTTTTCGGCAAGAACCCCGTCCTCATCCCAGTGTTTTGTCCACTCAGCCATAAATTCTTTGATACCGGGAACGACGCCCACATGCGCGTGTTTGACATAAAAGTAGAGCGCACGAGATACCGAGTAATTATCCGAAGCGATGTTTTCAAAGGTCGGCGCTGAGCCGCTGATGACCGCGCCCCGCAATGTGTCTGAGTTTTGGTCAAGATAGGAAAATCCGAAAATTCCGTAAGCATTAGAATCTTCTTGGAGTTTCTGAACGATCAAATTATCCTGTTCTCCAGCCTCCACATAGGCGCCATCGGTGCGCATTGCCCGACAAACTTTGTCTGTCTGACCTGCGGCTTTCAGAGCGGCTTTGGCTTCTGGGTCTTTTTTGCAATAACCTTTTTGGTTGACCATTTCCGCAAAAGACGCGCGGGTCCCAGAGGTTGTTGGCGGACCGTAAACGCGGATGGCGATTTCAGGCAATTCTGGGTTCACCTCTGACCACAATTTATAGGGGTTCGCGACCATGATGCCTTCAACGGGCACCTTGGCAGTCAGTGCTTTACCAAGATCAGATTTAGAGATTTCCAGAACCGGTCCTGACTTTGATCCCGCAACAACAATGCCATCGTAGCCCACTTTGATCTCGGTCACGGTCACGCCGTTTTTATCGCAAAACTCAAGTTCTCCGATCTTCATTCTAGACGACGCATTTCCAATGTCCGTGAACTCTGTCCCCGTTCCTTCACATACGCCTTTTTTACCGACTGACGATCCACCGGACTCAACAATTGGCGTCTTAAAAGATGGGTTGTTGCCGAGTTGCTCAGCAATGATTGTTGCAAAAGGCAACACCGTCGAAGAACCTGCAATACTGATGTAGTCACGCGCTTGCGCGCAGGTACCCGTCAATACGACGGTCATAATTCCTGCCACCGTGGTGAAACGCATCTTCAATCTCCTTCATGAGAGTAAACAGTTAACGCGGTTTCTTCTGGGCGCTGTATGTAACTTTATTGTGTAACTTTTATGACAGTTTTGTAGGCAGGCGAAATTTTAAAATTTAATTGAGTTTGCAGATGTAAGTTTTGGATCAAGACATACAACCAGCCTCCCAAACCGAAGGATGGCAACAATGCCCGAATACCACCATTTCGACCCTCTATCAAAGCGGGTAATGGCAGTTAACCGGTTCTGTAAAAATTAAAATCTAACCGCGTTACCGTTGCGACATATGGTCCGTCAATTTCAAAAATTTACTGACCTGCCCCAAAACTTGCCCCACAAATCACAGCATTTAATGCCTTTGGCTGTCAAAGCCGTTTGAAACCAATGCGCTGTATAGCCCCAACTGCTCACTCCGACGAACGTCAACAGAGACAGGAGTTACAAAAGACCGGTAATCNGCTGAATGGCTGACCATTGCACATCATTGTCTCAGGCAATGTCCTTGCAGGTCNAACACGTTGAGGTTGNTTCTTATCAGTGTTCANAAAGAAGAACGGCTTGTTGTATTTTCGGGCCGCATCATGCAAGTCACATCACTCAGCTGACGCGGTTGCCGGTGCCTACTTACATCGCCCAGACATAACGCCGCTCAACAGAGATTGTCCTGAGCTCCCGGTGGAACGATCTGTGCAAGCTCTTGCGCAAAAAGGGAAATGATTAACCGTTTTTGACCGTATGTTATCTGGACAGACTAAAATTACACCCGTTTGAAAGACTATGAACAAAGCCAATTGCCATGTTTGCGCTCTAGGTTTTGTCTGATTGACGGCTGTATTTGAGGCGGTAGCTCTGGCAGTTGATTTTAGGATAAAGACTTGATGCATTGGGCGGTCGGGCCGCGCACCCGTGTGGCGCTCGGAGCTGGGAGCACAAATCCATTTGTCGAACGGCAACTTGGGCGACACGTTGGTTGGCCTGTGCCGGTCGGATTGTANNGNACCNGCAAGCAGCAATAGCAGACGCCAAGCACACAAACCCAAGCATATAATTGATCACCANTCTATATTTGATGGATTGATCAAGCAGACGAAACACGCGCTTTTCATCGTGGGCCTGTGCGATTTGTTGCATCCACACGGGCGCGATGATTGAGCCGACGGTCAGATCCTTTTGACAGGCCGCCGGNGAACAAACCGATGCATGCAATCTGCTGGGGTCTGCCAGAGTTGATGTAAGGCCAATCAGCGCTGATCGTNATTGCAAATCCCATTCATTTGCCGAAAACGGTTTTGCAGTCTCATTGACGTAGCAGACCCCCGGAGGAGATCACCAACCGCAACGACATTNTTGTTGTTTACCAGATACTTGGTTTTTTGTCAGCATGAGGTATTTATTTATAAATTTTAAAAGCCATAGTAAATAATCAGCCGCGCAGCCCACCGACGATCAGCGATTAAAGGTATATAAACCGTCATGATCCTAAGCAGATTAAAGTGCCGGCAATAAAACAGAAAACGCGGTCCCCTCGCCCAGCGTACTTGCAATTGCCAAGCGCCCACGATGGCGGTTTACGATATGCTTGACAATTGCCAGCCCCAAACCCGTGCCTCCCACCGCCCGCGATCTGTGGCTATCAACCCGATAAAACCGTTCCGTAAGGCGCGGTATATGCAGCGGATCAATCCCGGGACCCGTGTCACAAACACATAAACATATGGCCGGTCCCCGCAGTGTTGCATCATGGTCAACCAACTCGATACCAACGGTAATCCGGCCATTGGCGCCACCATATTTAATGGCGTTCTCCAGCAGGTTATTGAAAACCTGCCTCAGTTGATCTTCATCGCCTTGAATGAAATATTCACTGCTTTCATCGCCCAGAAGGGTGATGTCGACCTTCTCTGACTTTGCCGGAGCGGCCATCGTAATAATGCAAGATTGCAACAGAGTATTTAGCTCAACCTGCTCAATCGGGCGCATGCGCTCATCACTCTCGACACGACTGAGTGATAACAGATCGTCCACCAAACGATTCATTCGTGCCGCCTCTTTTGACATAATACCCAAAAACCGCTTTCGGGCTGCCTCATCTTCGCGGGCCGGACCTTGCAGGGTTTCGATAAAACCGCTGAGTGTGGTGAGTGGCGTACGCAACTCGTGGCTGACATTGGCGACAAAGTCGCGGCGCATTTGAGTGGCCTGCTCGACGTCCGTTACATCACGAAAACATACTAAAATCAGATTTTTTTTGGCAAGTTTGACCCGTCTGCAAGTCATATCATAGGTGACATCCTGATCGCCAAGAGCCGCAGTATAGCGGGTTTTGGCCTCGGCCTGCCCGCCCAGTGTTACCTCAATGGCGTTTAACACCGCAGGATGGCGCAGCACCGAAATATAGGCCAGACCAACAAGATTGTCGCCAAACAATAATGTTGCCGCGCTATTGGCACATAGAATTCGTTCCTCGTCCGTGATCAACAGGCCGGCAAGTGGAATGGCTTCTAACAGCGCGCTGAAGATCGTTTCGTTTCGCATCACTGCGCCTTTATTCCTAATTTATGACCGCGATCGCGCTACCTTTTCTGATCCGCTGCAAGTACCGCATCAGAAAACACCGAACGCAGGCTTTCAATCGATTCCAGCCCAACGGAAATGCGGAAAAACCCCTCCGTGATACCCAGAGCCAGACGCGATTGCTCGGATAGGGCACGGTGCGAGGAACTGGCGGGATGGGACAGAGTTGTACCAACATCACCGAGCGTCGGGGCAAAAGCCAGCTCTGAGGCGGCCTGCACGAANGAGTTGGCAGCGGCGCGACCGCCCTCAAGCTCAAAACTCACCATATTGCCGCCATTCGCCCCAAGGACGGTGTGCGCCAGATCATGATCAGGATGATCAGTTCGTTTGGGGTAAAGCACCTGTTTGACCCCAGGCAAGTCGCCAAGCGTCTCAGCTAAAGCCTGCGCGTTTTGTTGCGCCCGTTCAAATCTGAGGTCAAAAGTCAACAGGCCGCGTTCGGCCAGCCAGCAATCAAACGGGCTCGCCGTCAGGCCGGCCGTGACCGCAAAATCAAACATCTGTTGACGCACCTCAGGGCTTTNGGCCGCGACATATCCCAGTGTCACATCAGAATGTCCCGCCAGCAGCTTCGTCACGGAATGAATAACAATATCGGCTCCGGCCAAAAGTGGCTGTACCGCGCGGGGGGTTGTAAAGGTATTGTCCACCGCCAGCAGAATACCGCGCTCCTTGGCCAAAGCCACCAAACCGTGCAAATCTGCCACGCGCAGTGTCGGNTTTGAGACGACCTCAATCAAGATTAATTTGGTTTCGGGTCGCAGCGCCGCGCGCATGGCCTCCACAGATCCCGCATCGGCGAAACTCGTTGTGACGCCCAAGCGCGGCAAATCTTGTTGCAGCATGCGCAGAGACCGTCCATAGAGCTGATCTCCCCCCAGCACATGATCACCCTGGCCCATCAAACCCATCAGCACCGCCGAAACGGCCGCCATGCCTGANCCGGTCACAAACCCGCCTTGCGCAGATTCCATACGGTCCAAAAGATTCGCCAGNACNTCGGCGTTAGGATGTCCTTCGCGGGCATATGTATAACCCGAAAGATCCCCATCGTATTGTGCATCCAGCTCATCGGGGGATCGTGAGGCATAAACCACAGAGGGCGANAGAGGTGTCACGACCGGTGATGACACGCTGTCAGGCAGTCTGAACGGCCGCATCAGGTTGGAGATGTTGCGTCCGGTCATAGTGTGTCGACCACGTTNAGTCCCGCTTTAAAGCGGAGCATATTTTCTTGATAATGCAGCGCGCTTGAACGCAACCCCATAATGGCTTGGTCATCAACTTCGCGGACCACCTTTCCCGGGACACCCATCACCAGACTGCCATCAGGAATTATTTTATTTTCGGTGATCAATGCGCCGGCACCGATAATACAGTTTTTGCCAATTTTTGCCCCATTGAGCACAATTGCCCCCATACCGATCAGGGTGTTTTCACCAATCGTACAACCATGCAACATTGTCTTATGGCCGATGGTACACCCTGCCCCCACTGTCAGCGGAAAGCCCATATCGGTGTGCAGGACGCATTGCTCTTGCAGATTGCTGCCCTCATTGATCCAAATCACCTCGTTATCGCCGCGCAGCGTGCAGCCAAACCAGACAGAAGATCCGCTCTCGATCACCACTTTGCCGATAACATTGGCATCAGGCGCTATCCAACTGTCGGATGCGATGTCGGGNCGGTGCCCNTCTAAAGCGTATAGTGTCATTTGCGCTCCTCAAATTCAGCGTTCAGGCGGCGAACGGTCTCTACGACGTCCGGCTGTTGTGACAATCTCAACCGCTCGGCATCAATTATTGTGCGCAGCTGCTGTTCGGTGCGATCGAGATCTTGATTGATTAGGACATAATCATATTCGGGCCAGTGACTGATTTCATCNCGGCTTTTGGCCATCCNGCCGTTGATAATTTCATGACTGTCCTGACCNCGNGATTGCAGGCGGCGCTCCAGTTCAGGGATCGAGGGTGGCAGGATAAAAATCGACAGCGCATGTTTGCCCAGTTGGGAATTGCGCAGCTGTTGGCCGCCCTGCCAGTCGACGTCGAATAAAACATCCTGACCATTNTCAATCGCGTGCGATACCGGGGCTTTTGGGCTNCCATANAGATTGCCGAACACCTCAGCNTGTTCCAGCATCTCGTCGCTNGCAACCAGCGCCTGAAATTCATCACGGCTGTGAAAATAATAGTCGCGACCGTGGGTTTCCCCGCTGCGTGGCGCCCGCGTGGTGGCCGAGACAGAAAATTGTATCGCGGTGTCCCAGGCTCGCAACCGCTTGGCCAGCGAAGATTTACCAGCCCCCGACGGTGAGGATAGAATAATCAGTAGACCGCGCCGCTGGTTCATCTGTGCCCCCTATTCCACATTCTGCACCTGCTCGCGCATTTGATCNATTATGGTTTTAAGGTCCAACCCNACGCGGGTCAGTTCAACCGAATGAGCTTTAGANCANAGGGTATTGGCCTCACGATTGAATTCTTGCGTCAAAAAATCAAGTTTNCGGCCGACCGGTCCTTTTTGTGCNAAAAGACCGCGCGCCGCGTTCACATGCGCGCCCANCCGGTCAATTTCTTCNGTNACATCGGATTTTACCACCAANGTGGCAATTTCNTGTGCCANCCGCTGTTCATCCAAGTCACGCCCATCAAGNGCTTTTTCGATATTGCGTTGCAACGTCTCAGCCATCTGAGACCTTTGCGCACGCGCATGGTCAGCGGCCACGTCTGTCAAATCCGCAATGGCATCAACCTGCTTGGTGATTACGTCATACAGGGCCCGGCCCTCAGACACACGCATCACCATTAACGACTCAAGCACGGGCGGCAGAGACGCCAACAAAGCGGCACTTAAGGCCTGCGTGTCAGACGGTTCTGGAGCCCCTTCAAGCACCCCCCTAAGAGCCAGTATATCACACGCATTTGACGGTGACAGCGCAAGCCCAATATCCATCGCTTGCGTCTCAACAGCCCCCATTGCGGCAAGCACTTTGCTCAGATGTGATTGATTTAAAACAACCGCGCCAGCGCTCTCTTCACGCGTGACACGTAACGTCAGCGATACGGCACCCCGGGACACCAGTGGGGTAATTAGGCCACGCACTTGTGCCTCGAGACCTTCGATCCAATCTGGCACCCGCAATCGCAGATCGCGCCCCTTGGCATTGACGCTGCGCAGGTCCCAGACCCAGACGAACGTGTCATGGCTTGCAGAAGCCGAGGCAAAGCCTGTCATCGATTGTATCACAAAACGCTCCTGAGTTATGCAAACGCAGATAAGACATATTGCTGACCCGAGGCAAGAGAAACCCACGGCTTTCTCTTTAGTGTATTTTTTTAAACCAGATTAACCATGTGTTAAAAAAAATCGATAATGTAAGTTTCAGCGTGCAATATTAACCAAATGTTAAAGTAGGTTAAGCCTATGTCAAGAAACTGAAGCGGGAATAATATGGATAAATTTAGCATAGATAAATACGGTCGCCAGACAATTGTTCCAGCA
>NYVC01000087.1 GCA_002684375.1 Marinovum sp. | reverse complement strand
GCAGTTGGTGTGGGAGTATATTGATGGTAGCAAAACCTATATGGACCGAATCTGCACTCTGCCGGAAGATCAAATCAACCCCGAACCACGGGGCCGAAGGATCGCGCTATTTGCCGACTAAGCAGTGCTTTTCAGCAGTACTTTTCAGCAGTGCTTTTAAGTAGTGCTTTTAAGTAGTGCTTTGGGGCACTACAGCAGGCGGCTATTTTTGGAAAACTGGCCGCGTAAAAATTCCATCTGATCACCGCGTATACGGCGGCTATTCAACAGCGCCAGATACTCAGCATTATTGGGTTTAAATGGCAATGCCACCAGTTGCATACCGGCCTCTTCCGGAGTGCGGTTGGCTTTGTGCTGATTACACCGCCGACAGGCGGCTACCACATTTTCCCAGCGATCGGCACCGGCTCTTGAAACCGGTTGAATATGGTCACGGGTTAGCTCAGCGGCGGCAAATTCACGAGCGCAATACATACATACATGGCCATCGCGAGCAAATAGCGTGGGGTTATTTAACGGGTAGTTGGAGCGTGGCCGCGCCAACTGTTCACCACCGCAGGCAATAATACTGGGAAGGTCGACCACTGAGCGGTTGCCGGTGCGTCGGCAGATGCCGCCATACACTTGTCGCACTCTATCACCCAGTGTCCATACCACCAGATCCCGCGCATAGATGCACACCGCCTCTTCCCAGTTAAGCCAGTCGATGGGTTGCCCGGCTAAATTCAGTCGTAATATTCTGGTTTGCACTATTTTTTATCTCCCGTGAAAACAAAAAAACCCCATCGCGGTTAGCGACAGGGTTTTGCAATAGGGTTGGCTGGCAAGCTGATTTATATCGAAGGGTAGTCGGTCCCGCCAAGCCATGGGGGCTTTGCGTTGTTCTCTTCTACTACGCAGTTTTTTTAAGGCAACTCTGAAGGCTTACTCCTCCTGAATCTCTTACCACCAAACCAGTTATACCATAGGATGTATTTTGAACAGGCTGGGGCACTCTGTCAAACCAGCTGCCAGTAATAAGCTATTAATGTCAGACCGACTATTTATATGTCTGGTAGCGATTGACCCACATGGCTATGTTGGTTAGGGTGCAATATCAGTATGACAGTGTCTTTACAGTGAGTTTTTATGGCGGCAAAAGAAAAAAAAGCAGTGGACTTTGAGCAACAGCTCGAAAATTTGGAGGCATTGGTGGAATCGCTGGAAAGCGGTGACCTTAGCCTTGAGGAGTCGCTTAAGTCCTTTGAACAGGGTATTAAGGTTGCGCGTGAATGTCAGACNGCCTTAAAGCAGGCTGAGCAAAAGGTTGAGGTGCTTATGCGCCAAGGCGATGAATTGGTTAGCCAGCCTTTTACTGAGGATGACTAGAGCCGGTTATGCAGCAACCTCTAGCAGACCGTCTGGCCGGTTATAGCCAGCAGGTAGATGCCCAGCTGGAGCGTATTCTACCGCCAGCCAGCGGCCCTGCCGAAAGGCTGTTTGCCGCTATGCGCTANTCGGTANTTAATGGCGGCAAGCGTCTGCGCCCTGCCCTNTGTTTTGCNGCNGCAGATGCCATTGGTGNTAGCAATANCAACACNNCGAAAGTGGCAGCAGCAGTGGAAATGATTCACGCCTANTCGCTTATCCATGATGANCTGCCGGCCATGGACAATGATGATTTGCGCCGCGGCAAGCCCACCTGCCATATCCAGTTCGATGAGGCCACGGCTATTCTGGCTGGCGATGCCTTGCAGTCACTGGCCTTTCAGCAGTTAACCGAGCTCACTGATATGGCTAGCGATAGCCTGGTTGAGTTGATGTCGATATTGGCCACTTATAGTGGTTGCAGTGGTATGGCCGCAGGGCANGCAATNGATCTTGCCGCNACNGGGCAGACACTGGATATCGACCAGTTAGATACTATGCANCGCCACAAGACTGGNGCCTTAATTGAGGCCTCGGTANTGATGGGNGCTATCACGGCGGGNGGTGCATCGCAGGCTCAGTTAAGTGCATTGCGTGATTTCGCCCATGCCATTGGNCTGGCCTTTCAGGTGCAGGACGATATTCTCGATGTCGAGAGCTCTACCGAACAGCTCGGTAAACAGCAGGGGTCTGATGCGGCGAATAATAAGTCGACCTATACATCGTTGTTGGGGTTAGAGCGGGCTCGCAATCAAGCGGCGAGCCTGTACCAACAGAGTATTGATAGCCTTGAAGTATTCGCTGACCGCGCTGAGCCATTGCGTCAACTGGCCAGCTTTATTGTTAATCGGGCTTATTAATCGGCCGATTTGGTGTAATATTCACCTCCGCTAACAGATTTCATTACCATGCCAAAATCGTTCACAGATATTCCACTTTCNCGCCCAGATACGCCTCTGCTCGATGCTATTAATGCACCGGCTGANTTGCGCCAGCTCAATGAGCAACAGTTNCTGCANNTNACNGATGAGCTGCGCGCGTTTATGCTGTTCTGTGTGGGTAAAACCGGTGGTCATTTTGGTGCNGGCTTGGGTGTTGCTGAATTAACTGTGGCCTTGCACTATGTGTTTGATACACCCCATGACCGACTGGTGTGGGATGTGGGTCACCAGACCTACCCCCATAAAATACTGACCGGGCGCCGTGAGCAAATGCTGACNATGCGTCAAAAAGACGGTCTATCTGGTTTTCCCAAACGCTCGGAGAGTGACTACGACACCTTTGGTGTCGGGCATTCCAGCACCTCTATTAGTGCGGCATTGGGTATGGCCATCGCNTCCAATCAACTTGGTGAACAACGTCGCACGGTGGCTATTATGGGCGACGGTGCTATGACTGCCGGTATGGCCTTTGAGGCGATTAATCATGCGGCCCATGTCGATAAAAAACTGCTGGTAGTGCTGAACGATAATCAGATGTCGATTTCCCGCAACTCNGGTGGCCTATCNACCTATTTTGCCAAGCTGTGGTCGAGTAAGTTCTACACTAATTTGCGCGAGAGCGGTAAAAAGGCCNTGCGCTCTCTGCCGCAGGCGCANAATTTTGTGCGCCGCACCGAAGAATATATGAAGAGCATGGTGTCACCGGCGACTATTTTTGAGGAGCTGGGCTTCTACTATATTGGTNTGATCGATGGCCATGANCTGCCCATGCTGGTGGAGATGCTCAATAAGATTAAAGATTTTGATGGCCCTGTACTGCTACATATTATTACCCAGAAGGGCAAAGGCTTTGAGCCCGCTGAAAATGACCCTGTCGGCTACCATGCCCTAAATAAGATTGAACCTACACCGAGCCTGCAAACAGCCGTAGCTAAGGCCGCTGTGGTNAAGCCTGCGAAACCTAAATATCAGCAGGTTTTTGGTGATTGGCTGTGCGATATGGCAGAGAAAGACCAGCGCTTGGTGGCGATTACACCGGCGATGTGTGAGGGCTCNGGTATGAATGATTTTGCCGACCGTTTCCCCGAGCGCTTTGAAGATGTGGCTATTGCCGAGCAACATGCGGTCACCCTNGCGGCCGGTATTGCCTGTGAGGGCGCCAAGCCTGTGGTCGCCATTTACTCAACGTTTTTGCAGCGCGGTTATGATCAGCTGATTCATGATGTCGCCCTGCAAAATCTCGATGTGCTGTTTGCCCTCGATCGTGCCGGCTTGGTCGGTGAAGATGGCGCCACCCACGCCGGNGCNTATGATATAAGTTANCTTCGCTGTATCCCCAATATGGTGGTTATGGCGCCGTCCGATGAAAATGAAACCCGCCAGTTGNTGTATAGCGGTTTTATCCATCAGGGCCCCGCTGCTGTGCGCTACCCAAGAGGCACTGGCCCCGGTGCGGCAATTGAAAAAACCATGACCGCAGTGCCGATTGGTAAGGGCGTNATGCGCCGCTCTGGCGCTCAGGTGGCGATTTTAAATTTTGGCACCACCCTGGCCGCAGCGATGGCCGCCGCTGAACAGCTCAATGCATCGGTGGCAGATATGCGTTTTGTAAAGCCTATCGATGAGGATTTAATTCGCCAGTTGGCCGCTGACCACCAACTGTTGGTCACCGTGGAAGAAAACGCTGTCGCTGGCGGTGCCGGTGCGGCGGTCAGTGAGTTTTTAGCTGAGCAAGCACTGGTGATGCCAGTGCTGCACCTCGGCCTGCCAGANCAGTTTATCGACCATGGTAGCCACAACCAACAACTCAGTGCCGCCGGNTTNGATGCGGCAGGNATTGCACAGAGTATTGAACAACGGCTCAGCTTNCTTAAGCTGCCCAATCNAGCAACCCAGTAAAATAATAAGAGGCAATACGATGAAATTCTATGATTGCACCACAGCCCCAAGCCCGCGTCGGGTACGCATTTTTATGGCGGAAAAAGGGATTGAGATCGAAACCATTCAAATTGATCTTGCCAATGGCGAGCAGTTCTCGGAGTCTTTTAAAGCAATTAATCCCCTCTGCGAAGTGCCCTTATTGGTATTAGATGATGGTACGAGCATCAGTCAGATCAGTGCGATCTGCCGCTATCTTGAGGAAATTTATCCCGACAACCCGCTGCTTGGTCGCACACCGGTTGAGCGCGCCGTGGTGGAGTCGTCTAATCAGCAGTTACAGATGAATGGGTTTGCCGCGGGTGCGGAAGCGTTTCGCAATGCCACCCCCGGCTTTAAAAATAGAGCCATGCCAGGGCCACATAACTACAGCCAGATTCCCGAGTTAGCAGAACGGGGCCAGCAGCGACTGGATAATTTGTTTAGCGATTTAGAGGCGCATTTGGCTAACAGCGAGTTTATTGTTGGTGACTATTATTCTATCGCTGATATTTCCGCTCTCTGCGTTATCGACTTTGCTAAATGGGTGAAAAAGCGTATTCCTGAAGACTANANNAATCTTCAACGCTGGTATGACCAAGTGAGNAGCCGCCCTAGCGCTAAAGCCTAGACTGGTGCACTAGTTCCGATTGCCGTTATATAAAATCACAAGGGCGCTGTACGCGCCCTGACTAGGTTGCCAAAAGCGTTACTTCTGGTGGCGAATATCTTTGCCTTTAACCACAAACACAATCTGCTCACACAGGTTTTTGGCGTGATCACCAATACGTTCTAATGAGCGGACAACCCAAAGAATATTGATCGCGCGAGTAATACTGCGTGGGTCTTCCATCATATAGGTCACCAGCTCGCGCAGTGCGGTTTTATAGTCCAGATCAATTTGCTTATCTTCTTCTAAGGTGCGCATTGCCGCGTCTACATCAAATCGGGCAAACGCATCTAAGGCATTGGCCAACATACTGGAAACCGACTGACCCAGATGGCGTACTTCGGTGTACCCCTCTGAGGCACCACCCTGCTCTGCCAGAATAACCGCATGATTGGCAATTTTTTTGGCCTCGTCACCAATGCGCTCCAAATCATTTACCGCTTTGGTCACCATCATCACCAAGCGCAAGTCACTGGCCGCCGGTTGGCGACGGGCAATAATCAAAATACAGGCTTCATCGATATCCACTTCCATATCATCGACGCGCTGNTCTTCGGCNATNACTTCTTCNGCGAGTTTACTGTCTGCNTCGCTGACGGCANGTATCGCATTTTGTAGCTGTTGNTCTACCTTGCCNCCCATCTCCATTAAGCGCGTGCGAATCTCTTCTAACTCATCATCGAACTGCTTCATGATATGGTTTTCAAATGACATCTTAGNCATACTAATCTCCCTTTAACCAAAACGACCGGTAATATAAGCTTCGGTCAACTTATGCTCCGGCATGGTGAATACTTTTTCTGTTGGGTTGACTTCAACCAGTTTACCTAAGTGAAAGTANGCGGTGCGATNNGACACGCGCGCCGCTTGCTGCATGCTGTGCGTCACAATGGCAATAGTAAAATTCTGGCTTAGNTCTTCAATTAACTCTTCAATCTTGGCGGTGGCAATAGGATCCAGTGCTGAGCAGGGCTCATCCATTAAGATCACTTCTGGGCTTACCGCAATCGCTCTAGCAATACACAGCCGCTGTTGCTGACCGCCCGATAGCCCGGTGCNAGGCTGATGCAATCGCTCTTTAACTTCTTCCCACAGACTGGCTTTCTTAAGACTGTTTTCAACAATCTCATCCAAATCGACCCGGGTATCGGCCAAGCCATGGATCTTTGGCCCATAGGCAACATTCTCATAAATAGACTTGGGGAATGGATTGGGCTTTTGAAATACCATACCCACTCGGGCACGCAATTCAACCACGTCCAATGTTGGCGAGTAGAGGTTTTCACCATCCATACAAATCTCGCCCTCGACACGACAACCCTCAACGGTGTCATTCATACGATTGAGGGTACGTAAAAAAGTGGATTTACCACAACCGGAAGGGCCGATCATGGCAATCACTTCATTTTGCGCAATATCAATACTGACATCATGGATCGCCTGTTTGTCACTATAGAATACATTGATATTGCGCATGGTCATTTTAGGCTCGTCGGTAAAGCTCTGACCAACGGTTGCCTCTCCTTCTGCAACCTGAAGATCCTGATCCGCGGCCGCGTTAGTTTTTGCACCTGCGGCTTGTTTTGGCTTTTTGGCAACTGTCGCTGCTTTGGTCATAGTCTGGTCCTTTCTACCAACGGCGCTCTAAACGCTTTCTTAGCCACACGGCTGTTGTATTCATAACGATTAAAAAGCTCAGCAATACCATAATAGCCGCTGAGGTTTTTTCAATAAAGGCGCGCTCTGGGCTATCGGCCCAGAGAAAAATTTGCACGGGCAATACCGTCGCCGGATCAGTAAAGCCCGCGGGAATATCAACAATAAAGGCCACCATACCAATCATCAATAGCGGTGCGGTTTCGCCCAATGCCTGNGCCATACCNATAATGGCGCCGGTAAGCATGCCCGGTAACGCCAATGGCAGTACATGATGTAATACCACTTGATACTTGGATGCACCCATACCCAGGGCCGCTTCGCGTATGGAGGGCGGCACCGATTTAATTGCTGCGCGGCTGGTAATAATAATGGTGGGCAGGGTCATTAGGGTTAACACCAAGCCGCCGACAATGGGCACCGATCGCGGCACATGGAAAAAGTTAATAAAGATAGCCAAGCCCAACAGACCAAAAATAATCGAGGGTACCGCAGCNAAGTTATTAATATTGACTTCAATAAAATCGGTCCAGCGATTTTTCGGCGCAAACTCTTCCAAGTAGATCGCCGCAGAAACCCCAATCGGGAAGGACAGTAGCAATGTTAGGATCAAGGTAAATAACGAGCCCATAATCGCGCCGCGTATACCGGCCTGCTCGGGCTCGCGGGAGTCACCGCGAGTGAACAGATTGCTGTTAAATTGCAGACGGATATTGCCTTCATTATGCAGTTGGTCAATCCAAGCTATTTGCTTATCGGACATTCTCGCAGCGTAGGGCTCACCATCAAGCCAGCTTTTATAGTAGGTATCTATATCATCATCGGCGAGAATCCAAATAGGCTCTTTTTCACCCAACAGTAGCGGGTTAGCTAGTAGCCGGTCTTTCAGATCAAAGCCTGCACCATTGCTTAACAAACCGTATAGCTTGCGTTTATCGCGGCGCCCAGAGACATCAGTAAACTTAGACCGCAGAGCAGCTTTGGGCACAGCGTCCCAATTGCCATCTGCCAGCTGGGCCGGATCTGTCATATTGGCAACGCCAATTAGCTCCTGATCATATTCGACGTCTAACTGGATATAGGTAACCTGAAACGCGCCATGACCTTTGCTGATAATATCGGTAAATAGCACCATCACGGCGGCCAAACCAATAAAAATAGCGATACGCCCGTACCAGCGGAATCTCGACTCAGCGCGCTTACGCTTGGTTAACGACTGCTGAATTTTTTGTAAATTATCCATCGACTTACTCATATTGCTCGCGATATTTTTTCACAATATGCAGAGCGAAAATATTCAATAACAACGTGACCGTAAATAACATCAAGCCCAAGGCGAAGGCTGCCAATGTTTTGGGACTATCAAATTCTTGGTCACCGGTTAATAAGGTCACAATTTGCACGGTAACTGTGGTTACAGACTCCAGTGGATTAGCGGTTAATTTTGCCGCCATGCCAGCCGCCATCACTACGATCATGGTTTCACCAATCGCCCGTGATACCGCCAACATAATACCGCCGACAATACCGGGTAGAGCGGCTGGAATAATCACGCGCCTCACCGTTTCGGACTGCGTTGCGCCCATTGCCAACGAGCCGTCGCGCATAGACTGAGGTACTGCGGTAATGACATCATCAGCAAGTGAGGAGATAAACGGAATAATCATAATGCCCATCACGCCGCCTGCCGCTAACGCGCTTTCCGATGACACAGATAGGCCAACGCTAGTACCAAGGTCACGCAAAAACGGGGCAACGGTAAGCGCGGCAAAGAAACCGTAAACCACTGTCGGTATGCCCGCCAATACCTCGAGTGTTGGCTTGGCAAAGGCGCGCACAGACTTGCTGGCGTATTCAGCCAAGTAAATGGCCGACATCAGTCCGATGGGCACCGCCACCGCCATGGCGACAGCCGACACCAATAGGGTTCCAACAAATAATGGCACCGCACCAAAGCTGCCCGATGAACCGACTTGGTCCTCTCGTATGGCCGTTTGCGGGCTCCACTCCAAACCAAAAATAAACTGATGGACAGGCACAGATCGA
>NYVC01000086.1 GCA_002684375.1 Marinovum sp. | reverse complement strand
CAAACCAGTAAAGAAGAACAAGCAAAATTAATATTGCAGCATTCTTCATGGCTCACTCCTATTAGATCATCACTTTTAATCAGCAGTTTGTAAGGATCACTCTTAAAGTCAACTCAGACTTACATGAGAGGTTCTATCCAAACGGTCTAAGGTGGAGATTGGTAAACTTTTTAATATTGGCGGTTGGAAACATTGTTTTGACCATAGAAAAACATTGATGCATCTTGGTCGCAAAACCCCGCAAACAATTGCAATGCTTTTCCCGTCGGAGGGATCAAACAGTGAATGGTAAGTATTATTTGCTCATTCCATTAATTGTGTGCGTTATAATTATCTGGTCGATATCAGAATCTTCGAACTGGGCTGTCATTAAGTGCAAAAATCCAACCCAATTTGATCAAAAATTTCTTCGTAGTTGTCCAGATTGACGGAGAGATTTCGCCAGTTTTGAACTTTCGCGATCCGATTGGTGTTCTGGGCTAAGCATATAATTGGTTGCAAAAGATTCAGATCGTCTCGCAGCCGCGCGCGCTGATCTCAAACAGGCGTTTAAATCGTGCCCGTTAAACAACGCGTATCGAGGCACCGAGATTTCCACATTACAGTCTACGCCAGAGAAATTTGGCGCATCGGTCGGGCTGAAAAATCTACCTGACTTCGCCCGACGCTGGTCTGATTTGCTGCGAAAAACTGGCGGCTGAATTGGACCTGCCGGTGTTTGACCTGCCAGTGGTTATTACAAAGCCGAATATCCGGCGGCTGACTGATGAGTTGGGTAAACCAAGATAACCATCAGCCTGCATCCTTTCCACTTATTGCATAACAGGCCCACATGGCGTGGGCCTGTTTTTTACATAGTCCGGCAATTTCAAATTTATTTTCGCAGGAGGGAAAGCACGTTTTGTTTTGACGCGTTTGCTTGCGCCAGCATCGCGGTCGCGGCTTGTTGTAGAATTTGATTTTTTGCTAGTTTTGTAGTCTCTATTGCAAAGTCTGCATCCTCAATACCGCCTCTTGCGGCTGATAGGTTTATTGAAATATTAGTCAGGTTGTTAACCGTGTGCGATAGCCTGTTTCTCAACGCGCCAAGTGATGCCCGGTCTTCTCCGACGCCTTCCAAAGCACTGTCAACAGCATCAACCAGTGTTGAAAAATTTGTCTTCACATCATTCATTAAAGAACGAAGACCTGCGATTTGCGTATCATTTCCGATTTCATATAGTCTGACACTTATTTGATTAGATGGATTAGTATCTGCACCAACTTGAAATGAAAATTCATTGTAATTGTAGGTACCATCATTACCACCAGTCCCATCAAATAGCTTTTGACCCGCCCAACTTGTCGCCTCACCTAACCTATCTATTTCGTCCAAGAGCGCATTACCCTCCATTGCAAGGATGGCGCGATCATCCGAATTGTTGGTATCATTTATACCTTGAATTAATAATTCCCGCGACCTTTGGAGTATATTTTCAACTTCAACATGCGCCCCCTCAGCTGTATCTATCAGGGCCTGAGCATCTAAAGCGTTGCGTATTGCCTGATTAGTACCTCTAATTTCTGCGGTTAAACGCGATGAAATTGCAACGCCAGCGGCATCATCAGAAGCAGAGTTTAGGCGTTTACCTGTTGCAAGCCGCTCCATAGAGGTTTCAATGTTTCTGCCAAGCAAAAACAGTGCTGATGCCGCATCAAGTGCTGAGTTATTTGTCCCTATGGAAAGTGCCATCGAACCTATTCTCGCCTTTTTCCGCCGATCGTTAAAAAAACTACGTAACAATTGAACCGAGATTTGCTGAGGGTAAATACGCAGGTCAATTTCTTGACCGCCCAAAGGTGTCCGAAACCTTACAGAAATTAAAACATAGGAATGATTCCGTCACCCGTCAACAAAAAGTTTTAACTGGCATNAAATTAATTGTTCTGAGGCGTCCGCAAGCGTATTCCTGTAAAATAATCTAAAANGTACCAAAATACGTATCAGTTTGGGCATANTTTAATAATTTATTGTTTATTAACAGTAATTAATAGGATTACTATGGCACCCCCATACGGAGGTTCACTTCCTTACCAANGCACCAATCAATACGTGCCGTAAGCAAGAACAGCGGCTTAAGTGTTCTGAATCTGATTGCAATACGGTTTGATTGTCTACTGTGTCNTACCACAGGNGNGCTGGGTGCTNACATGCACCAGAAGGTGCTGTCAGCCAGTGTATGGGCATTTGTAAATAGTCCGACTGAATTTGGTCTTTGGTCCATCGAGATGATGGCGCGTGTAGTCCCTTGGTGGTATAAAAGGTTCTTCATCTTTCAATAATGATTTGGGCTTCATGGAGCGAGCAGAAGATTTCGCCGTTTAGCAATTCATCTCGCATCCGCCCATGAAAACTCTCGCAATATCCGTTTTCCCAAAGTGACCCTGGCTCGATGTACCCAGTCTTTGATGGCTCTTTTGCTCTCCGNCATAAAACGATCGTAGGATCAAAANCNCTTGGGAAAATAATACTCTGCACTACTGTGATTTTTTAACTGCTGGTACACCTTAAATAANTGCAANGCGGGCAGAAATTATCAGAAAACACCACATATAAATTACTGTGTTCAACGCGGTGCTTCCGCTCATACACACAANGAAAAGTGTGTATCGAGTGTGTATGAGAAAAATATGAGGAACCAAGCGGATAGGTACTTAAGTTTGTTGGATTCGGGTACCGGAATCGAACCGGTGGACATCCGCACGCAGGGCCGCATGACACCCACCGAATCTCCGATTTGGCGCATGGTGGAATAAAAAAGGGCCCGCACAATGGCGGACCCAATTACGTTTGCATCAGGGGCGATGATTACATCATGCCGCCCATGCCACCCATGCCACCCATATCGGGCATGCCGCCGCCGCCGCCAGCNGCGCCTTTGGGTTCTGGTTTATCAGCGACCATTGCTTCGGTTGTGATCAGCAGACCCGCGATGGACGCGGCATCTTCCAGAGCCGTCCGCACAACTTTGGCCGGATCGAGAACACCGTCTGCGAACAGATCGCCATAGGATTCGGTTTGTGCGTTAAAGCCGAACGACGTGTCATCGCTTTCACGAACTTTTCCAGCAACAACNGCCCCGTCAACACCAGCATTCTCAGCAATTTGACGCAGAGGTGCTTCGATGGCTTTGCGTACGATGGAGATACCAACGTTTTGGTCAGCATTGGCACCGGTTAGACTGCCCAGCGCTTTGCCGGCCTGTACCAGCGCAACACCACCACCGACGACAACGCCTTCTTGAACCGCAGCACGGGTCGCGTTCAGCGCATCATCAACGCGGTCTTTACGCTCTTTGACTTCCACCTCGGTCATTCCGCCAACACGGATCACAGCAACACCGCCAGCCAGCTTGGCCACACGCTCTTGCAGTTTTTCCCGGTCGTAATCAGACGAGGTTTCTTCGATTTGCTGGCGGATTTGTGAAACGCGCGCTTCAATCTCCGCTTTTTCGCCGTTGCCGTCCACAACAGTGGTTTCGTCCTTGGTGATTTGAACTTTCTTGGCAGTGCCAAGCATATCCATAGTCACGTTCTCAAGCTTCATGCCAAGATCTTCACTGATCACCTGACCACCNGTCAGGATTGCCAGATCTTGCAACATCGCTTTGCGACGATCACCGAAACCAGGTGCTTTGACCGCAGCAATTTTCAGACCGCCACGCAGTTTGTTAACAACCAAAGTTGCCAGCGCTTCGCCTTCGACGTCTTCTGCAATAATCAACAGCGGCTTTTGCGATTGAATAACCGATTCCAGCAGCGGAACCATAGATTGCAGAGAAGACAGTTTCTTTTCGTGCAGCAAGATCATGCAATCTTCCAGCTCGGTGGTCATTTTGTCCGGGTTGGTGACAAAATACGGGCTGAGATAACCGCGGTCAAACTGCATGCCTTCGACAACATCGGTCTCTGTTTCCAGNCCTTTGTTTTCTTCGACAGTGATCACGCCCTCGTTGCCGACTTTTTGCATCGCATCGGCGATTTGACGACCGATTTCGGCCTCACCGTTGGCCGAAATTGTACCGACCTGTGCGACTTCGTCGCTGTCTTTGACTTCACGCGACGCTGACTTAATCGAGTCAACAATATTGGTTGTTGCCAGATCGATGCCACGCTTCAGATCCATCGGGTTCATGCCCGCTGCAACTGATTTCAGGCCTTCTTTGACGATCGCTTGGGCCAAAACTGTAGCCGTCGTGGTGCCGTCACCGGCTTCGTCATTGGTGCGGCTGGCAACTTCTTTTACCATTTGCGCACCCATATTTTCGAACTTGTCTTCAAGTTCGATCTCTTTTGCAACCGTCACACCATCTTTGGTGATTCTTGGTGCGCCAAAGGATTTGTCCAGAACAACGTTCCGACCTTTGGGTCCCAGCGTTACCTTTACGGCATCGGCCAGAATATTTACGCCGCGTAGCATGCGGTCGCGGGCATCAGTACTAAATTTGACGTCCTTAGCAGCCATTTTGCTTGCTCCTGAATGTCTGAGTTAAATGGGATGCGATTAGGACAGAACGCCCAGAATATCGCTTTCTTTCATGATCAACAGTTCTTCACCGTCGACAGTCACTTCTGTACCGGACCATTTGCCGAACANAACCTTGTCGCCGGCTGAAACAGCCATATCGATCAGTTCGCCGCTATCTTTGCGGGCGCCGTCACCGCAGGAGACGACTTCGCCCTCTGCNGGCTTTTCTTTTGCACTNTCGGGGATAATCAAACCCCCTGCAGTTTTCTCGTCGCCTTCCGTGCGACGGACCAGAACTCGGTCATGAAGCGGTTTGAATGCCATGCCTTGAGGCTCCTTAGCTCAACGTTTCTGTTATATTCCGGACCAATTCCGGGCGTTAGCACTCACCAGAGGCGAGTGACAACGAATNGTAGATAAGAGCCCCATCCAAGGTTGTCAACGCCCACATAGAAATAATTTGGCACTTCGCAATTTTTTNCAAAGTTGGCCTTTTATCTCGGTTTTAGCCCCTGTGACCTGTATTTTACCGGCACAGTTAGACACTGANNGCCACATATAATTCTCTCTTCATCAGTCCCGTCACATCAGCCGGTTTACCTGTCCATGATCGATAAAGGCGTGTGACTTACCATCGGACCGAGCCTTGCATTAATGCCGCCCACCCTGTAATACAANTTTTGAGAGGTTGGCGCGGGCAGGCACCTCGCCAACCCGGTCAGATCCGGAAGGAAGCAGCCGTAACGAGCCCCGCTTGGGTCGTTGTCCAGCCTCTCACCACCACCCCACACTGAAATTAACAATAAACCTGGGCCTTCCATGAGGCCGTATCATTCAGATCTCACTAAGTTTGCAGGGATATTGCGAGACTGGCTTTTTAAATACCTTTAGACGCCCACAGGCGCTGGTCTTCGGTCTCCACCGCACAGGGCCGCACGCTGCGCAAACGCCGCAGCGCCTGATCAGCTGCCTCGTCTGCCTCACACATGAGCCGCATCAACGCCATGCCGGACCGTCCACATCCACCATAGCAATGCGCCAACACACGCCCACCACCTGACAATCTATGCGCCGCCTGCGCGCTTAGCACCTGCCACTGCTGGGACTGCGCCTTGGTGGGAATGCCGTAGTCATCCACCGGAAAGTGAAACCAGTCGATTCCCCCCGCTTGCAAGTCGCCGCCAAGAGCGGCGCCACCAACGGACTGCAACTCGGCCATTGACGTCATCGTCAAGACCAGACTTGGGGACCAGTCAATGATATCTTTCAGGTCGTTTTCATACGGGCTAAACCGCCCCGGTGCCGGGCAGATCCCGATCACACCGTTTCCAAGACTGAGGGAGTTGATTTCAAACACAGCCATATTTTTCCCTGACGTTCATGTCAATTTATTGGCCGAGCAATGTAAGACAACGCTTTGGCACCCAACCTTTTTCATCGTAATTGATGTCACCCTGACCGCTGTGACACAAGAGCCAGCCAAACTTTTCATCAGTTGCTGTCAGGACGCTACCAATCTGACATGTAAGTTCAAGGGTATTCATCGAAAAATCACAGCTTTGCCAGTCAGTCCACTGCTCGAAATATGCTGAAGGTAACCATCCTTGCCGCCCGTCACTGGCTTTGGCCCATAGCCAGATATGGCCATCCCAATCATCCATTTCCCCAGATAGAAAAACCCGATCTCCTTTTTTCACCGAAATCGGGTCCTCATAGGACCGGGTATGAGGCACGCGGACTTCATAGGTCTGCATTTGAAATAACTTTCTATTCACAGGTGTCTTTTTTCTTCTTGGCGCGTTGTGGATTCATGGCGCAGTTTCATATAGACCAAACACAAAACGCATAGTAATTTGGGTGCAAATCGTTAGGGGCATCATGACCGAGACACATTCAGAAAGCTATCAGGTTCTGGCACGGAAATACCGACCCGAAACCTTTACTGATCTGGTCGGTCAGGACGCCATGGTTCAAACGCTCAAAAACGCCTTTGCCGCAGATCGCATCGCTCAGGCCTTTATCATGACCGGAATACGCGGCACTGGCAAAACCACCACCGCGCGAATTATAGCCAAAGGATTAAACTGCATCGGCCCGGATGGCAGCGGAGGCGCCACAACCGACCCTTGCGGCGTCTGTGATGCCTGCAGCGCCATTATGCAGGGACGCCATGTCGACGTGATGGAAATGGATGCCGCCAGCCGCACCGGTGTGGGCGATATCCGCGAGATCATCGACAGCGTGCATTACCGTGCCGCCAGCGCGCGCTATAAAATCTATATCATTGACGAAGTGCATATGCTGTCGACCAGCGCATTCAATGCCCTGTTGAAAACGCTCGAAGAACCCCCAGTGCATGTGAAATTCATTTTTGCCACCACAGAGATTCGCAAAGTTCCGGTCACTGTGCTGTCCCGCTGTCAGAGGTTTGACCTGCGCCGGATCGAGCCGGAAGTTATGATCGCACTGACCCAGCGGATCGCCGATGCCGAAGGGGCAAAAATCAGCAGTGACGCGCTGGCGCTGATCACCCGCGCCGCCGAGGGCTCGGCGCGTGATGCAACGTCACTATTGGATCAGGCGATTTCGCATGGGGCTGGTGAAACCACCGCCGAACAAGTGCGCGCCATGCTGGGTCTGGCCGACCGCAGCCGCGTGATGGATCTGTTCGACATGGTGATGAAGGGCGACGCCCATGGCGCATTAAACGAATTGTCTGCACAATATGCCGATGGCGCCGACCCGATGGCAGTGCTCAAGGATCTGGCAGAAATCACCCATTGGATTTCAGTCGTGCAAATCACCCCTGATGCCGCCGACGACCCCACCCTATCGCCCGACCAGAGATCACGCGGCCAAAGCATGGCGCAGGCGCTGCCAATGCGGGTTCTGACCCGAATGTGGCAAATGCTGCTCAAAGCTCTCGATGAGGTGTCGCAGGCGCCAAACGCCATGATGGCCGCCGAAATGGCGCTTATTCGCCTGACCCACGTGGCCGATATGCCCAGTCCAGACGAATTGATCCGCAAGTTACAATCCACCACACCCCCGCCTGCCTCTGCCATGCCAACCGGGATAAGTGGCGCTGCGCAACAATCGCATCCCACCACTGGTGGACACCCAAATCCTGCGGGTGCGGGGAATGGTGGATCAGCTTCACATGGCGCGCGCGGGTCTGGCAACACGTCAGTTACAGCCGGGCCGCAAACTTCCGGTCCGCAAGCCTCCGCGCACCCTGCTGCAGGCGATACCGCAATGCGCGCCGTGGCCCTTGATCAGGCGCTGGCGCTCTATCCAAGTTTTGAACATGTTATCGAACTCATTCGTCTTAACCGCGATGTGAAATTGCTCGTCGAGGTCGAGACCGGTGTTCAGTTGGCCAAATACCAGCCCGGTCGGATTGAATTTGTCCCAACCGAAACGGCCCCCCAAGATTTGGCGCAGCGGTTGGGCCAACGCCTGCAACTATGGACCGGCAACCGCTGGGCGGTCAGTGTGGTCAATGAAGGTGGCACCCAAACCATCGCGGCAAAACGCGACAAGGCAGAGAATGCGCTCAAGGCAGAGGCAGAAACCCACCCACTGGTGCAGGCCGTGCTGACCGAATTTCCAAAAGCCAAAATAACCCAAATCCGTACCCCAGACGATATCGCCGAAGCCGCGCAAGCCGAGGCCCTGCCAGAGGTCGAGGATGAATGGGACCCGTTCGAGGAAGACTAAGCATTTGGGGCTGCAAAGNCATCAATAAATAAAGTCAATTTGACATTATTTATTGAAAATAGTCCATAATTTCTTAAGGGAGNATTCTTACCTTTAGAAATTAATATCTACTTGAAAAACCAATATTTTTATGTGACATATAAAATTATATAATTATNATAATGACTTTATTTTTCAAAAAATAAAGTNCAAAAAATTTAAAACTGCAAAACACCTCGCACCACGGGGCTTCCCCTGCACAAATAAATTATAAAATTTATGTCGTCTAACAAGGGTTTGAGAATATGCATTTAGTTATGTCACTCCTTCTGCTGAATTTGACCGCAGCCTGCATGCAACCGCTGCAAGACATTCCGAAAGTCACCGCTGATTTTCGGTTTTCAAATGCGACTGGGCTGGGCATACAAAATGCTGGGTTCCTTGATCTGGGAACAATGTATGTATGGGATATTTCAAACAATGTGTTGCATCCAATCGGCGTGGCGGGCCTTGACGTCGCACCGAAGCGCAAAGTTTTGCCTGGCTTTCAGGCATCAAAAGGTGTGCAGGGGGTTAAAGTGTCCGGTGTACCAGCGAACTTGAGCGGACAGAACGGGCTTATCGCCACAGAAATTGGTAAGGAAACAAAATTTTCAGTTGAGGGCGCGATAAGAGAAGAATACCGCAACGTAACAGCGCCGTTTAAACAATATGTGCAGAACGAAGTACGGGATGGGAACAATCCTGATTCGACACTGCATCCAAGGGACGACAACTTTCGGATTGTCATGATCAGGTCTGTTTTACGGGCGCAAAAATTTGAAATGTCTGTCGGTGGAACCTCTGCCTCAGACCCTGACACTGTGGCGCAAGTAAGCATCGCAATACCCGGGGTAGAGATCGTATCCATTCGCGTGCGCGCCGGAGCCAAATTAACCTGCGGATCAGGAAAAGCGTCTTATCACGGTGAACTGCCCCCAGCTTGTTTCTTCAACGTTGTGGTAAGAGACCCACATTATACTGGCAAAGAGGAGGATGAAGGTAGAATGCAATTTTTGACCAAACACGCGCCGCTTGAAAACCTGCCCGCCGCGTTTCGAAAATTATTATGACCTGCCTCCCGAGGCTCCCTCACTCATGACGCGAATTTGATGGTGTGGATTCGATAGTCTTCATCATCAGTTTGGGCAAGTGCGGCCTGCGTGGAGCCGCCAAATTGCTCAAGCGCCCGCCTCGCCTCAACGGACGTCTGGTTTCCCAGCAATCAGAGCGGCCTGACGTTGTTGTCGTCGTATCGCCAAAAGGCCAGTTTGCAGCGAGCATGATTTTACAGCTCACAAGAACTGGCAATGCACCATCCCCAGATTAACAATACACGGCAAGGTTAAAGCCAAGGTATTTCCGCCAAAATAGTTAAATGTTTAAGTTGCATACTTTTAACAATGCTTGGATCAAAAAGATCTTCCAAACACCCTTGCCGAGGCCATCCACGCCGCTTAAGTACAGTTTAAGTATACAGCGGGAGACGCAGATGTTCAAAGGATTGGGCCAGATGGGCGACATGGCCAAGATGATGCAAGCCGCGCAGGATATGCAGGGCAAAATGGCCAAACTGCAGGAAGATATGCACAATCAGATCGTCACCGGCGAATCCGGTGCGGGTCTTGTCAAGGCCACGTGCACCGCCAAGGGCGAGTTGAAATCGCTCGATATTGATCCGTCGATCTTTTCCAGCGACGATAAAGAAGTTGTTGAAGATCTCATTCTGGCCGCAATCAAGGACGCTCAAATTAAAGCCGCTGATAAAGCCCAAAGTGAAATGGGCAAAATCACNGAGGCGATGGGTCTGCCAAAAGATATGAAACTGCCGTTCTAAACCGCCGTNATCCTCACGCCAGATACTCCAAGATCGGACACTCTGGTCGTNGATCACCTTTGNAGGCGCNTACCAGATGCGACAACTCGNCCTGNAGGCTCTGTAAATCGCGTTGCTTNTGCTCTATCTCGGCCAACCGCGCCTCGGCGATGCGTTTGACGTCGATGCTGCTGCGGCCTGTGTCCTGATACAGATCNAGTAATTCGCGGCACGCCTCGATCGAAAACCCGAAACTGCGGGCGCGGCGCACAAAGATCAGCTTGCGCAGGCTGCGGTCATCATACAACCGGTACCCGCTCGCGGATCGCTGTTGCGCGGCCACCAGATTGATATCGCCATAATAGCGCACNGTTTTGACCGGCAGGCCCGCGGCCTTGGCGACTTTTGAAATATTCATCATCCGTTCTTGACCTTCCAGTTACTGGAACCACTATATGCAGACGGAGACACAAGTAAGGCAATACAAATGACCACGGCTACAGAACATTTNTCAATTAACTGGCGCTGCCGCCATACGTGGCCGATCGCGGCAAAAAATACACTGTGGTGTTTACTGGGCTGTTCCATCGGCGATTTTGGCACGATTGCGTTTTTCCAGTTCACTGGTATTGCCTGGCCTACACTTGCCATTATGATGCTGGCGATCCTCAACGGATTGCTAACCTCAATCGCGCTTGAGACGGTAATTTTATCNCGGCAGATGGCGTTGGCTGCTGCATTCAAAACTGCAATCGGTATGTCATTAATTTCGATGATTTCAATGGAGGCNGCAATGAATATTGTCGATGTGTGGTTGACCGGTGGNGCAAGGCTGACCTGGTGGGTAATGCCTCTCATGTTGATNGCAGGATTTATCACGCCCCTGCCCTATAACTACTGGCGGCTCAAAGCNTTGGGCAAGGCCTGCCACTAGGCTTTGCGCAAAAGTTTGCCGCCATNGGCAATAGACTGGCCGTCGCGCACAAAGCGCGCTTGTTTTGCTTGCAAAGATAGGCTCGGACCGGCATTGCAAGATGCAAACAACCGCCCACATGCGGAGGACAACGGGAAGGCTTGCGCGAATGAGCAGTACGGAAGACATCGACGCCCTGATTGAGATGATGGCGAAATTACCCGGCCTTGGCCCGCGCTCGGCCCGGCGCGCNGTTCTGCATCTCATTCGCAAACGGGCGTTATTGTTCACCCCACTGGCCGANATGATGCAGACGGTTGCCGAAACCGCCCAAGAATGTCTCAATTGTGGCAACATCGGCACCACCGATATTTGTGACATTTGCAGCTCGAATGAGCGCGCCAATGGCGAGATCTGCGTGGTCGAGGACGTTGCAGATCTCTGGGCGATGGAACGCGCAAACGTCTTTCAAGGCAGATACCATGTTTTGGGCGGCACGCTGTCGGCACTCGATGCAATCGGACCGGATGAGTTGAGTATTCCGCGCTTGATCCACCGGGTCAAAAGCGAGGGCATCACCGAGATCATTCTCGCTCTGAATGCCACAATTGAGGGTCAGACCACCGCCCATTACATTGCAGACCAGCTTGAGGGTCAAATACGCCTGACCACGCTGGCGCAAGGTGTGCCCATCGGGGGTGAATTGGATTATCTTGACGATGGCACGATCACCACAGCGCTGAAAGCCCGCAAAGAAATCTAAGCCCGCGGCCAGACCGAATTCAGGGTAATGACAAGTGCCAGCCCGCGCTCTATAAGGCGTCGAAATCACAGCTTCAATCGCAAGGACTTATCGATGACGGTACAAATATTTGGCCATAAATCTCCTGACACCGACTCGACAGGTGCGCCGATACTATGGTCTTGGTACCTGAATACGGTCAAAAACATTACCGCCATCCCACGCCTTTTGGGCACGCCCAACACCGAGGCGGCCTTTGTGCTGAACCACTGGAACCTTGAGCAACCCGAGTTGTTGGGTCCACTCGCTGAAAACGATCCGGTAATTATCGTCGACACCAACAATCCCGACGAACTGCCCNAAAATATAAATACGGCCGATATTCGGGCCATTATCGACCATCACAAACTGGTCGGCGGGNTGGAAACCAAAGCCCCGATTGACATCACCGTCCGGCCACTGGCCTGCACCGCGACGATCATGCTTGATCTGATGGGCACGGCCGTTGCCGCCCAGATGCCGAAAGACATAAAGGGTGTCGCGCTTTCGTGCATTCTGTCCGATACGTTAGAGTTTCGCAGCCCAACAACCACCGACCATGACCGCGCAGTGGCTGAAAAACTGGCCGCCGATCTTGGTGTTTCNATCCCCGCGTATGCCGCCAAAATGTTTGCTGCCAAATCAGACGTATCAGCCTTTTCAGATGCAGCGCTTTTGCGGATGGATTCGAAAGAATTTACCATAGGAGAGATGAAATTGCGCGTGTCGGTGTTAGAAACCACCTCGCCAGACACAGTGTTGGCGCGCAAAAACAGCCTGATGCAGACAATGCCGGTCGTCGCCGCAGAAGACGGTGCCGCGCATGTATTGTTATTTGTGGTTGATATCCTAAACACACAAGCAACGCTTTTGGTGCAAAACGCGGCGGTTAAATCCATAGCCGAGGCCTCCTTCGGGGTCACGGTTGACGGTGATACAGTCGTTCTGCCCGGTGTTGTTAGTCGCAAAAAACAGATTATCCCGCAGCTAAAAACCTGACGCAGTAATCGCCGCAGCGGGTATTATTGCAAACGAGACCCAGTANCCCAGCCCGAAAGGCCGTAACATGACCCGGATCATCCCCTCCCTTGCGGCAATTTCAGACCAATACGAGGCGTTGTTCGTCGATCTGTGGGGCTGTGTGCACAATGGCATTGCCGCGCTGCCCGAGGCGGTCGCAGCGCTTCAATCCTATCGCGCCCGCGGCGGCACGGTTGTTTTGGTAACCAATTCGCCCAAGCCACGGATCGGAGTCGAGGCCCAACTCAAACATTTTGGCGTCCCAGATGACGCCTGGGACAGCATTGCGACATCGGGCGATTCGGCGCGCGCGGCAATGTTCCANGGCGTTGTCGGCAAACGGATTTACTTTATTGGTCTGCCACATGACCTGCCCTTTTTTGATCCCATACAAGTTGTGAGCGATCCGGTTGAAATCACGCGTGTTTCACTTGACCAAGCCGAGGGCATCGTCTGTACCGGACCATTTGATGGAGCCGTTGANCCAACTGTCCTTTTACCCGANCTCCGCTTTGGACAGCAAAAAGCGCTCAAACTGCTTTGCGCAAACCCTGATCTCGTTGTCGACCGGGGCACGCGCCGCGAATGGTGCGCCGGGGCGGTTGCGCAGCTGTATCAAGACATTGGCGGGCAAAGTCTGTATTTCGGCAAACCGCATGCCCCGATCTATGATCTGGCGCGCAAGCGACTAAAGGCTCTGGGTAAAGCCCTGCCCGATTCGGCAATATTGGCTATCGGTGACGGCGCGCAAACCGACATCAGTGGAGCCCGTGATGCCAGCATTGATGCCTTGTTTATCACTGGTGGACTTGCCGCACAGGAAACCCAAACCCGCCAGCAACCAGACCCCAGCGCATTAGCGGAATATTTAGNCAGCCAACGTGTGGCNCCTGCGTTCAGTATCGGCTTTTTGCGCTAACCATCGCAGGCGTGATTTTTTCCTTGATTTCTGCANCTGCAAAGTAATATTATTACAGAGAAAATAATCTTTCGGTTTTTTTATTTCTCGAAGATAACATTGAGGTGCTAAAATGTTGGATAATATGCCCAGAGGCACGATCTGTATCGAAGATATTGAAATGGGAATGACCCGTGACCTTAAAAAGGTCGTGACAAACGAAGATATTGAACTGTTTGCGAAGGTCACTACCGATCATAACCCTGTCCATTTGGATGATGCCTATGCACAAGATACGATTTTTGAAGGACGGATTGCCCATGGNATGCTGACCGCCGGTCTAATTTCGGCTGTTATCGGCGAACAACTGCCCGGCCACGGATCGGTTTATCTGGGTCAAAGTTTAAAATTTCTCGCGCCCGTGCGCCCCGGTGATATCGTTCACGCAAAAGTTACTGTAATTGATATGGATATCACCAAGCGCCGGGTCAGGCTTGATTGTCTGTGCAGTGTGGATGGAAAACCGGTACTCGTTGGCACGGCAAATGTACTCGCACCCTCCCGAAAGTTCGACTGAACAATCGCAGGCTTGCACCCGGCGTTTAGGAAGGCTAATGCCAGCCTATGCGGATTATCAGAGATTACATTTATGTTGAGCCTCAAGATCGCGGTGCCAGTGCCGCGATTGGAAATTTTGACGGCGTGCACATTGGCCACCAATCAGTGATCGAACTGGCACGAAGTGCCGGGGCCAAAATTGGGGCGCCACTGGGCGTGATGAGTTTTGAACCCCACCCCAGAGAGTATTTTGCCCCTCAAAGCCCAGCATTTCGCTTGATGAGCCGCGAGGCGCGCGCCACCCGTTTGGCCAAACTTGGCGTCGCGCATTTATACGAGCTGAACTTCAATGCCGCGCTATCGGCACTCAGCCCGCAAGACTTTGCCCAACAAGTGATTGCAGACGGTCTGGGTCTAAAACATATTGTTGTGGGCGCGGATTTTTGTTTTGGCAAAGGCCGCGCTGGCAATGTCCAGATGTTGCAAGAGTTTGGCGCACAGATGGGGTTTGGCGTCACGATTGCTCCTTTATTGGAAAATACCGGCGGGCAGGTCTCATCGACCTCTATCCGTCAGGCGCTTGGGGATGGGCGGCCTCATGACGCCGCCGCACAACTGGGCCATTGGCACCGTATNGAAGGTCCGGTAGTTGGCGGCGAACAGCGTGGCCGCGAATTGGGGTATCCAACCGCAAATATGTCGATGGACGGGCTGCATCTGCCAAAGTTTGGCGTCTACGCGGTGTTGGTCGATGTTCAGGATGGTCCACATGCCGGCAGTTACCACGGTGCGGCCTCGCTGGGTGTACGGCCCATGTTCGGGGTCAATACCGCCAATTTGGAAACCTTTATTTTTGATTTCTCAGGTGATCTGTACGGTGCCACATTATCAGTGGGCTTGGTCGAGTTCCTGCGCCCAGAATTAAAATTTGATACCTTACAGGAACTGATCACGCAGATGGACGCAGATTGCCTGCAAGCGCGATCCATCCTCAGCAAATGACGANTAANGACCCNATCAAGCGCGACGGCTTGTCCCCCGAGTTTTGGAAACATAAGCCATTAAAATCACTTACTTCCGAAGAATGGGAAGCGCTTTGCGACGGCTGTGGAAAATGCTGCCTCAACAAACTTGAGGATGAAGACACNGGCGAGGTTGCACTGACCCGCATAGCGTGTCGTTTGCTGGACGACCAAAGCTGCAAATGTGGTCAATACCCTATACGACATCAGTTCATTCCCGACTGTATTGTTCTCAAGCCAAGCAATATTGACGAAAACGCATATTGGATGCCCAAGACCTGTGCCTATCGGTTGTTATGGTCAGGCCAGCCACTATTTGACTGGCACCCGCTGATATCCGGAAATCCGGANACGGTGCACACAGCAAATATCTCGGTACGCGGCATGACCTTGTCTGAATTCGACATCAACGAAGAAGACTGGGAAGATCACATCATTGAGGAGCCGTTGTAATGTTTTTTGCCTCTGACAATTCTGGGCCTGTGCCACCGCAAATCCTCACGGCCTTGGGTGCCGCTAACGAAGGCTATGCCATGGGGTATGGCGCCGATGGGTTGATGGACACGGTCCGCGACAGGCTGCGCGANATATTTGAAGCCCCCGAGGCGGCCGTCTATCTGGTTGCNACCGGCACCGCAGCAAACGCTTTGGCGCTGGCTTGCCTATGCGAGCCTTGGCAAACCGTGTTTTGCACGCGACTGTCGCATATCCACGAAGACGAATGTAATGCGCCCGAATTTTATACTGGNGGNGCCAAGCTGACACTTACCGGAGCAGGGGATAAAATGCAGCCCTCAGAATTGCGCGCCGCAATCGAATCCGAAGGCAAACGCGGCGTGCATGGCCCCCAGCGCGGTCCTGTTTCACTGACCCAAGTCACCGAACGCGGCAGGGTATACACTCTCGACGAGTTGCAGGCGCTGTGTGATATCGCCAAATCCTATGAGCTNCCCGTGTATATGGACGGCGCGCGCTTTAGTAATGCAGTGGCATCACTGGGNTGCACTGCCGCCGAAATGACATGGAAACGTGGCATTGNTGCCGTCAGTTTTGGCGGAACAAAAAACGGCCTTATGGGCGTCGAGGCGGTGATTTTNTTTGATCCCAAATATGCCTGGGAATTCGAATTACGTCGCAAACGCTCCGCGCAATTGTTTTCAAAACACCGCTATCTGTCGGCCCAGATGCACGCCTATTTGCAAGACAACCTCTGGCTTGATCTGGCGACACGGGCNAATGTGGCGGCGGCACGACTAGTTTCTGGGTTGCGGCAAAACCCCAAAATTATCCTGACCCATACGCCCCAAGCCAATATGATCTTCTTTCAGATGCCGCGATACCTGCATCAAAAGCTCAAGAANGCGGGCGCNGTCTATTATATCTACGAAGGCACGCTTGAAGGTCCGTCGCCAGACACATTGCTCGCCGCTCGGTTGGTATGTGATTGGTCTGTCAGCGACGATATCATCGACCAGTTTGTCGCCCTGACAGAATCTGACGAACGCTAATCGGTTACCCAAATTCGACAGATCAAACCTAAAATTGGAGTTCATCACTGTACAAATTACAGTGATTAAGCTCCTNTTTAATAGCTAAAATCTTGATAGATTTNCTTAAGGTCACCGTCCCATACGCCATGATAGCGGTCGAGCAATTCATCGGCAGGTACTTTGCCGCTCTCAACACTTTCCTTCAGCGCGTTGAGAAAATGCGTCTCATCCGTCACCAGNCCCCCAACGCCAGCCCGCGCACGGGCCTTCAGACCCTGTTCAGAAATCGCCAATGTCTGGCGGGCAAGTTCGTGCATGTCGATGCCATGAGTTCTGGCTTGCAAGCCATCTTCAGAGGCGGCNATCCGCAGAGCTTCGCGGGTTTCATCATCCCAGTGCTTGACCAGATCCCAAGCCGCATCCAGCGCGCTTTTATCATACATTAACCCGACCCAAAACGCCGGCAAAGCACAAAGTCGCCGCCACGGNCCGCCGTCAGCCCCGCGCATTTCGATAAACTGCTTCACTCTGGCCTCGGGGAAAATTGTCGTCAGATGATCAGCCCAATCGCTTAGCGTGGGCACTTCACCAGGCAAAGCCGGCAGATTACCAGCCAAAAAGTCCCGAAANGATTGACCCAATGCGTCGATATAGGTGCCGTCACGATAAACAAAATACATCGGCACATCGAGCGCGTAATCCACCCAGCGCTGAAACCCGAACCCATCTTCGAACACGAACGGCAAGGTGCCTGTCCGGTCNGGATCAAGATCACGCCAGACCCGCGAACGCCAGCTCTTNTGGCCATTNACATCACCATCAAAAAAAGGCGAATTGGCGAACAGCGCGGTGGCCACCGGTTGCAACGCAATCGCGACACGCATTTTTTTGACCATGTCGGCTTCGCTCTCGAAATCAAGATTAACCTGCACTGTACAGGTTCGGAACATCATTGATTTGCCCATAGTGCCAACGCGGTCCATATAGTCTCGCATCAACGTNTAGCGCCCCTTTGGCATCATCGGCATATCTTCGTAAGACCAGATTGGGGCCGCACCAAGCCCAATAAAACCGACGCCTAAAGTATCTGCGATATCCCGTACATCTTTGAGATGGGCGTTAACTTCGTCGCAGGTCTCGTGGATTGTCGCCAGTGGTGCGCCAGACAGCTCCAGCTGCCCACCCGGTTCCAGCGACACATTTGCCCCATCTTTGGTCAGACCGATCAGCTTTCCCGCCTCTTCCACTGGGGCCCAACCATGACGNTGGCGCAACCCGTCCAGCACCGCAAATATCGACGCCGTTCCATCATACGGAATCGGTTTCAGCGATTGTTTACAATAACCAAACTTTTCATGCTCGGTGCCGATGCGCCAGTCGTCGCGCGGTTTACACCCGGCCGCCAAATATTCAGCGAGCTGGTCACTATGCTCAATAGGACCACCGCCGGTTTGAGGAATTGACATTTAACGAAAGCTCCGAGTTAGGTCATAATATGTTTAATCAAGGTCGCTACTGTTGCGCGTAATCTTTTTAACTGTCAATGCTCAAGTCGAAACTGCTGGGCTGACGCAGCGGAACGCCAGATCACAACTGTGCCATCCGACGGGTGCCGCAACTGTTGCAACATCACATCAACCTGAAACTCCGGCAAAGCGGCAAAGGCATCGAACAACGCCTCACCCCCGGTCGCGTTGACCGGAATCTCCAAATCTTCGACCCCCGGTTGGCACAGCACCCAGCGTGACGGCCGGTGCCGGTTATCCAGCGAGACCATTGCCAGCTCAGAAAGTGCCACGGCACCGCCAGCCTGTGGACCAAAGTAGGCCAGCTGGCCCTCGATCACCTGCACAACACCAGCGCCGCTATTCCCAAGGCGAAAACGCCCGCGTTGCAGACCGGCAACCACCAGCAACCCACCGGCAACCATCAGTGCTGCCGCTACATAGCGCAGCACACCGAACGCCGTCAGCCCCCACCACAGCGCCAAAAGCAAAAGGCAAAGGCCGAACAAAGTCTCGCGCCAACGCCAGATAGCGGCTCGAGCTTCAGGTCGAATGAGGTTCATGTCCAATCCCCCAACGCAGCCTGCCATAGCGTAATAGCCGCCACCGCCGCAGTATCAGCCCGCAGGATACGTGGCCCAAGGCTAACAACATGGGCGCCGTCCATGGCGTTAAGCCGGTTGCGCTCGGGCTCTGAAAACCCTCCCTCGGGACCGATCAAAATCGCCCATGGACCTGGCTGCGCGGACCCNAGTGAACGGTGTTCGCCCGCTGTNGCCTCATCACAGAACATCAACTTTCGCTCGNAAGGCCATCGTGCCAACAAGGTATCGAGTTTTTGCAGGCTCTGCACCTGAGGTACAAACGTGCCGCCACATTGTTCTGTTGCCTCGATTGCATGTGCCTGTAGNCGGTCCTGCCGGATTCGTTCAGAATTAGTAAAGGCAGTTTGCACTGGCAAAATCTGCAAAACGCCNAGTTCGGCGGCCTTTTCAACNATAAAGTCAGTACGAGCCTTTTTGATTGGTGCAAATAAAAGCCATAAATCGGGTGGCATCTGCAGTGGGCGGGTCTGTTCGAGACAGCGCAGAGCACCTGTTCGTTTGCCAGTCTGGGATACTTCGGCACGCCATTCACCCTCACGGCCGTTAAAAAGCGCCACCTGCGCACCCAAGCTCTGCCGCATCACCCCAAATAAATAATGCGCCTGATCCCGGTTCAGAAGAACCGTTTGCCCTGCACCCAGAGGGTGGTCTACATAAAGTCTGATTTTTACCGTCATGGACACCTACATATGCCGCCACCCAGCGATAGACCAGAGCCTGAGGGAAAAGTTGCCGATGCCACANACGGCAACTGGGTGGACAGATTTGCGCCTGAGACCATCCGACCATTTTTGCGCCTGTCCCGCGCCGACCGACCGATTGGCACTTGGCTGTTGTTACTGCCGTGTTGGTGGGGGCTGACACTGGCGATGCTATCGGACGGAAACAGCAGTTGGCATGATCTGTGGATTTTCATGGGCTGCGGCGGCGGCGCTTGGTTGATGCGCGGTGCCGGATGTACCTGGAATGACATCACCGACCGTAAGATCGATGCTGCCGTGGCGCGCACCAGATCGCGACCACTGCCCTCGGGGCAAGTCACCGTTCAAGCTGCGCTGATCTGGATGGCTGTGCAGGCAGCCATTGCCTTTGTAATTTTATTGACCTTNAATCAGGCTGCCATTGGCCTGGGCGTTCTCGCACTCCTTCCGGCGGCNATNTATCCTTTTGCAAAGCGGTTCACCTGGTGGCCGCAGATTTTTCTTGGTTTGGCATTCAACTGGGGGGCGCTTCTGGCGTGGACAGCCCACAGCGGCAGTTTGGCCGCCCCGGCGTTTCTTCTGTATGGNGCCGGTATTGCTTGGACGCTTTTCTATGATACCGTTTATGCGCACCAAGACATCGAAGACGACGCATTGATTGGCGTAAAGTCTACGGCACGCTTATTTGCAAATCGCACACCGATCTGGCTGATGCGGTTTCTAGCAATCAGCACAGGATTGATGACACTGGCATGCCTTTCAACCATAGCCAGAAATCAACCTTTTGTATTGGCAACAGCCCTGCTGGGAGTGATGGGGATGGGCATGCATATGTTGTGGCAACTGCGGCAGTTGCAGTTGACTAACCCTCTCATATTACTCATGGTTTTTCGATCAAACCGGACCGCAGGCTTGATACCTGTGATATTTTTCGCTCTGGCATTGCTGGTATGATTGAAACCTGGGCGCACACAGCGTATCAAAAATAATCGGTCACGCATTGAGGTGAAAATGCGCCTATCTGTAACTCTCGGCACTGGGGCGTTTTTCAGTGCTGCTTTCGTANTATCTGTTGCGATAGCCTATAGTGCCGTTGGCGTTATCGAGGGCTGGACCACGAAGACGATAGATCAGGCGCATGAGGCCGCGGGGCTAAGTTGGGTNGCGCANGAAGCATCTGGTCTCAACGTAACGTTAAGCGGCATCGCCCCGAGCGAGGCCGCGCGGTTTCAAGCCATGCGGCTGGCAGCCACGATCGTCAGTGGTGAAAGGCTCGTGGATAACATGGTCCTTGCCGCAGCCCCTAAAATCGCAATGGCAGAATTTTCGCTGGTCGTTTTGTCAAATGCCNATGGAGTTTCNCTTATCGGCTTAATCCCCGGGCAAACCGAACGCGACTTTCTAATAGAGGCTGTGTCACAGCATGCGGGGACAATGCCAGTCACCGATCTTCTGGATCTTGCAAATCAACCGGCCCCAGAGGGATGGCGGACAGCGCAGGAATTTGCCGTGGCAGTCCTTGACGTCATACCTCAGGCTTTCATTTCTCTGACCCCTGACGTCCTNAAAATCCGGGCAATAACNGCGAATGATGCCACAANACGTAAGCTGGAAACCCAACTTAACAGCCTACAACTTCAAAAACGTGACCTGCAGCATGAAGTTGTGCTCGAGTTGATCACGCCACGCCCGGTGATCTCCTCGTTTCGTCTGCGCCTGACCCAAGACGCCAAAGGTGCNCATATGAGCGTCTGNAGTGCNGAGACCGCGCAGGATGCCNAAAGNATCCGCTCCGCTGCACAAGCAGCAGGCGCCACGTTNCCAANGACNTGTCANNTCGGCCTCGGGTCCCCCTCTCCTTTTTGGTCACAGGCGGTCGTTGTTGCAATCAAAGCNGTGATGCAACTCAAAGAAACGACGTTAGAAATCAACGATCACAATGTCGCGCTNACNGGCAGTTTGCGCACGAATACAGACCTTTTTGATCAAATAACAANCGATCTGGAGGCCGAACTGCCCAAAGGTTTTTTTGTGACGGCGCAACGTCCGGAACCTGTCGCAAACCCCACAGTAAAGAAACCCGCGCAATTCATAGCAACGCGCAGCCCCGAGGGTTTGGTCCAACTTCGTGGACAGGTTGCTGGCGACCTCGCCTACCGAACCGTAACCAGCTATGCGCAAGCGCAATTTGGTGCAGCCTCGGTTAATATGGCNGCCCAGAGCGCCGCTCACCTCGGAGAATTATGGTCTATTCGCGTNCTAACGGCGCTTGATACACTGGCGTTGTTAGATAAGGGGATCGTACGCGTTACAGAAACTGGGTTTACCTTGTCGGGCACAACGGGACAAGCCGATCGCAAGGAACAGATTGACTCCCTGCTCCGCAGGTCGCTCGGACCCGAGGCGACATTTGCAATCGATGTCACCTATATCGAACCCGCCGCACCCGCGCCTACTCTTCCGTCCCCCCAAACATGTATCGCATCAATCGCGAAGGTTATTGAAAANCAGAAACTNAAGTTCCAACCCAGTTCTGCCNAGCTNGAANTAGAGGGNCGNCGCGTGATGGATAAAATTGCGGTTATTTTGAAAGAATGCGGGCCCATCCCCCTCGAGATTGGCGGTCATACNGACAGCCAGGGCCGCGAAGAAATGAATCAAAAGTTAAGTGAAAGCCGTGCGCAAGCGGTGCTCACAGCACTGATGGCTCGGCGGGTTTCGGTTGCGTCATTCCGTGCTCATGGCTATGGCGAGGCGGAACCAATTGCCGACAATGAAACAGCAGAAGGTCGCGAGGCAAACCGCCGAATCGAGTTCAAACTCATTGATCAAACGTCCACTGATCCNGCCTCTATCTCTTCTCCACGCCCGCCCATTGACGCCACACAGGATACGCTTGAAAATGAACAGAATTGAATTCATCGCAACAATAGCCATTGTTCTGTTTATCGTTTTTGCACTCGGCTGGTTCAGCAATTGGGTAATGGGCCGTTTTATGAGAGTGTCGGAAACCGACATCGCTGAGTTAGACGCCATGGGACATGCGCTCCATCAAGCCGAAGAAACACGCGATCAGGCGTTACANCGCCTACAACAGCGCGAGACCGAATTGATGAACCAGCTTACACAATCGGATGCTGAACGCAGTGCCGCTATGGAAGCTCTGCGGCATGCGCGCCTCGAAACCGAAGAGTTACGGTCTAAATTAGAGCAGCTTAAGTCCGACTGACCGCTTTTTTCAAAAGATACCCGATCATAGAACGTTCTTGAACAAAGCACGTGTGGCCTTTTATNTGAATAAAANCACNGTCATACCGCGTCCAAGNCCGACCAAGAGAGAAATGGCCTCGACAGTCACATGGCNGGGGAATTGAGCGGCATAAACAGGCATGTTCAACGATTTGATTTGCCGAAATTTCGATATCACGTTGGTTGCAGTGTCACGCAAACCCGCCAAGATCTAGAAAAGGACGCAAACAGCCATATCAACGTTTAACCAAATACGTAAGCACCNCAAATTTGCTCACAGAAAAACCACAGCGCGAAGGAAGGCAAAAGACTGCCTGCAAGACGGGTTTGGGCCGATCGAGTTCTTCAACACCTTCCGATCACTAATTAAAAAGCCCGCCCCATGTAAGGGACGGGCTGTCACATTAAAAATATTGCACAGAGTAAATTTATGTTGCTCACGTAGCCAGAAGGGGAGATTNGCGNCGCAAGCCTTAAGAGGTTTTGTANATACCTAAGTGTATAATATATACTTTAAGTNAAATNAAGTACTTTAGTTGATATTTTATCGAAAAATGAAAACCAAAGCTTAATTTTCTAATATCAAAATCCAGTCACCCTGTTTTAGATTGGTAATGAGAGTGCGCATCCTATGTGAGACGGTCCGACTNATANACTTAAAATCACAAAGTAACTGGCCCAATTTGAGTGACGCTCACGGACCTACCCCCCCCAATCCCTCAGTTTAATATAGAGAATCCTCAATCCTTGAGGGAACAAACAAATGTGCCAGTGTCGTTTTGCAAAGGCCCAGATTATTGGGATGGTCAAAGAATAAGAGGCTGGGATGCCGACAGCTGAGGTCTGCCTTAGACATGGCCTCGGCCCTGCGTCGTCCGACAAGTTCAAAGCCAAATATGGATTGATAACCGATTTAATAGATTGGATAAAAGGAATTACGTTTTAATTGGACTGGCATGAAAAAAACAATGCTCGAAATTCAGGCACTCGCTAAGCGTCAACTGCAAGATTACCGCGGATTCAACCCTGGAACATGCTTTGCCGATCCTGAATTCAGCATTGAGACCAAAACTGCCTACCATTTGCAGGACACNGTCACACAGCTGAGAGTTGAAGATGGCGAGGGGGTGACTGGCTATAAAATTGGCTGTACCGGGCCTGGAACAACNGCACAGTTCGGTATGGATGGCCCTATTAGGGGCACGCTTTTCCGAGAGGAAGTGCTGCAAACTGGGTCTTCTTTGAACCCAAACAAATTCTGCCGGTTAGCCGTAGAAGGGGAAATGGCAATAAGGATTGGCAGTGACGGTGAGATGGAAGCTGCGTTTCCAGTCATCGAATTGCACAATCTAGTTTTTCGGGCAGAGAAAAAAACGCTGTCTGAATTAATTGCAAACAATGGCATCAATGCGGGAGTAATTTTGCCGGAAATCGAATGGCAACAATCAAAAGCATTTGTTACTGAAAATGCAAGTTTAGCGGTCAACATTAACGGCACGGAGTTGGGTGTTGGGGACCTATGGCCAAAACCAGGTGGTCCAGCGGAATCATTAAATTGGTTGCGCCAACATTTCAAAGATTTCAAATTGCGCCTTTTACCAGGCCAGATTGTTCTGGCTGGTACGAGTTTGGGCCTCTATCCGGTTCAAAGCGGAGATCAAGTCTCCGTCTGTCTAAATGGTCAACCGGCGGTTTGCTGTTCAATCGAACCTTTGTCTGAATAACCCTCAAATACGCTGTTTGAGACTTTGTAAAAGCNTAAATTNACTGNAAGCAAACACNGGCTAACGCNTCTAANAAACACATTCTGAGTGTATAGCAGCAACAGGTGTNCAGTCNCGGCATCTGGTGGGACGGGNTCAGGATGAAGTAATCCAGCTTAGATTTATAGATTTTGCAGATGTATTTCTACGGCGTGAAACNNCTGAGGGTCTTGAGACGGCGTGCGAAATTGTATGGTGCCATGAAACCTGTGACACGCATGCGGAGAAAATCGTCATCGTCATAAGGATAGTGTTTCCAAATCGCGACTTTGACCATACGCTTCATCCTATCGACCTGAGCATTCNTCCCATGGTGANTAGGCCTGNNCAGACGTTGCCCCATTCCNNGCGCTTTCCAAATCAGCGCAAAACACTTTGGCCAAGATTGGATCTTGCTTCTTTTCCGAGGTTATTCGGCGCACTGGAAACCGTTCTTTATAAAAACCATTTGGATTGAGGATGGAATCAAATCACGCAAGCGCTCCAGAAACGCTCGTCCCGTGCGTCGAGCCGGCTTTTCAACGCGTTGACCCACGGTGACCTTACCTGTGTGGTCGACACCCNCATACCGGGAAAGCTTGCGCTATGAAGTCTGCACTTTAACAATATCGAGAAGCAAGATCCCGATTGGGCACCACTCGAACCACTAACGCTTGGGCTTGTCATCTTTGGAATCCGACAGGCGCGAGAGGGCATACCGTTAAAGACCACGAGGTAATGCCAACCGCAAATAGTACCGGAACAGGATCACTGTCCATCCCGCGGCTCAATTACGCAAACCATTCTTTGGATCATTGTATTACCTTTGACGGCATACAAAGCAGTGGCGCGCCACGACAAGTTTATCCCACAATGTTTTTTTCAGTCCCCAGAAAAGATTGCGCAATTAAGTCTTGGACTCAAAAGGCCACGTGAGCGATTTACCAAATATCCTCAATCATGGGCTGTATCGCGAGCCAATGTCCCCCGAATTTCTTATTAGAGACAGTGCCGCTTGACGTGGATTTGAAACGAAACCGGAATTCTCGATCGGCGACATCTCAAGCGCCGTCTTAGTCAACTGCTGAAAAACTAAAATGGCAACGGTTTGGTTAAATCTGTCAGAGATTTCATAAGCCATCGAGAGAGTATATTCTGGCAGGCCTTGCGATCTTAGTTCAAAGTGAGACAGCGGCAGATGAAAATCGTGTGGGGCAGTAACAACTGCCGCTGTGTCCACTCACTAAATTTGGCCACTTCACCAAACACAGATAAATCTTCATAGCCGTTTTCACATAAGGCAAAACCCATAAAGAGACCGCGCGTTTTTTCGGCGTCGCCCCATCGGCGATCGGCAACCAAACGCCACGGGTTTATTAAAAGATTGAAGTCGACAACCGCGTTAGCGCGTTCGCTGGACCAAACGTTTGCCGAGCCGTCCATAGTCTGTCAACTGTCAGCATCAGACGATCCAAAAGTGTTCCCAGAACACCATGTAACCGGTCAAATTTTGCTCCGTCATCATCCGCCTCTGGCAGATTGGCTTCTAGCTGCAGGACTGTTTAGATTTATATACTCTTATCGAGGGCATACTTACCAAACCCGCCCTCGTCCTGCTTGAGATCATGACACAGTCAAATATATTGGACTGCTCCACGCCCGATGGAAGTCATTTTGAACAATACGCACCCAATAGGCCTGCTCTCCGAGTTGAGAGGGTTCATCCACATAATTAAAACTGAAATCCAGCGGGCCACCATCACTGTGTTGCGTAGAGACCGTCACATACTGTTCCAACCCCCCGAAATCCCAACGCCGCTCTGCCGCTCGCACCTCACCAAGTGTAAAGCTGAAACGCGCAGGCCCGGCACTAAAGGTGATGACGGCATCATTTGATGCCTCAACCTCTAGCAAGATACCTTCTTCTTGCCCGGAGGTCACCGAACGCCATTGCGCATGGGTTTCAGACCACTGATCAATACCGTATTTGGCAGTATATATATTTAATGGCTGGGCGGCTTTGATCCTGCCCTCGGATATCTGCAAACCACCGTCCCAGCTCATAAAGCGACCACGATCTTGATGGGTCGCACCGGACCAAATGATCCGTACGAGGTTGGGGTGATGGACCTGTGGGGCCGGCACAAAACGTGTCACTTCACGACTGTGGTTGAACAGGGCGATATAATTTATCGGCGCCGTGCCATGAACCTGTCCGCTGATGGCCAATGGCCCCGAGGTTTCGGCACTATCACCCATGCGGTGGCCGTTTACATTCATTTCCAAATAAAGACATGCACCAGTGGTTGCATAGCAATGTCGCGCCTTCAGCCCAAGATAGATTCCATGACGGCTGTGGTCTGCGCTGTAAACCGCACCCAAACCGCCAAGCACCGTCATTTCCGGCGTCGATGACTAGGCCAAGCCGGGCCGACAGGTGTGGTCGTCACTGGCACCGACCACGCCAACTTTGATTCCGGCGGCCAAAAACTCGTGAAGACGCCATTCGAAAACTCCATGATTTGAACAAATCTCGAACACCGGTTCCAATTGCGGATCTTGCATTTCAAAATCAGATCTCCGCCCA
>NYVC01000085.1 GCA_002684375.1 Marinovum sp. | reverse complement strand
GGACAAATGCAGCAGAAGCACCGCCGGAAATCTGATCTAAATCGCGTGACTGCCACGCAAAGGTGGTGCCCTCTGTATAGCCTTTAATGCTTTCGCGGGCCAGCGTTCCCATAAGTTCACCTTCGAATTGCAGTGTTGGGTTTATCACGGAGCTATACTTAGCAAGCAACGCCGTCGATACTATAGCTGGCTTGTTTGCCGCCCATAAGGGCGCGACGCGTTGCGCCGAGTTTGATATATGTTTGCAAATTAGGCTGTGGCACAAATACAAACGTAGCTGACGCGCCGGCCGTGGCCTGTACAAGCGTGCGGTCCTTCCAGCTGAAATTGGTGCCCTCTTGATAGGATTTGATACTCTCACGGGTCAAACTGCCATGCAATTTTCCGTCGAACCGCATCTTTGGATTGATGATAGAACTGTGTTTTCCAGTGAGGCCCAGCATGATTTCAGAACTGGAATAGTCAGAAGACAGCGATGCGCCATAGCCTGTGGCAGTTGTGTTATCCAGTATACTGCTTCGCAAACCCCGATAGCTGTTACGACCTATCATCGCCGAGGCGGCCACATCCCACCCTTTTGCCTGAGTTAGATCTTTGAAGAAAGCTCCAATTTTAAAGGAGGTTACATTGATTTTTTGTTGCCCACTCCCGATATTAGTCTTGCTCTCTGCGCGGCTCAAGACCAGATCAAATGGTTGGGAGCTGGTGGATATCGGCATCCCGACGGTCAGCCCTGAGATGTCTGATTTGAATGCTACACTGGCGGGATTTGTGCTGTCTTGGCTGCGGTCAAAATTACCTGAATACATATCCATCCAAACCAAATTTGCGCCTTCGGCTCTGTCAGTTGGTGCTTTGACATGTCGGGCCAGAGATGCCCCTAATACGCGGTTGCGCTCAAACAGCATGTCAGCCGCAGTTTCGCTATTGCCCGTGCCAAGCGAGGAAACAATGTTACCAGTATTGGTGAAGGCGCGGCCATCAAGATCATCCACAGTCCATGTTCCGGTCGTGGTAAATCTGTAAGAGGTCGCTGCTCCCACGTCTATGTTCAAAGTGGGGGTGCCACTGAAGGCTAAAATTGATCCTGTAATGATGGCGCCTTCTTGAAGGGTGAAGCTGTTGAGGCCAGTAGATGAAGGTGAATTTCCAGCAGCACTTGTAATGTTTGATTTAACCGTACCGCTTATATTGATAACATTGCCTGTTCCCTCAATAAGGATGGCACTGCTAAGGCTATTGTTGGAGGTAACATGACCTGTGACAGTTGTTGTGTTAGTGTTACCAAGTACATAGATGCCATTCGAGCCATCTGCCGTCACACGACCTGTTACCGTGGTTACGTTATTATTTCCCTGATCCAAAATGCCAAATGCACTGCTTCCTGCGGTTGAAATTTTGCCGCTTACGATTGTTGTATTCTCGTTGCCTTTATTTTCGAGTCCGTAGGAGAGGCGTGCAGTGGTTGAAATATCACCAATTATTGTCGATATGTTATTGTCACCTTGGTTTGTTATGCCAAAACTGCCAGCGCCCGATGTCGTCACAGACCCTGTTAAAGTGGTCGCGTTATTATTGTCCTTATTTACAATCCCATGACGATTTCTCCCGGTGGTGCTTATGGACCCGTTTACCAGAACAGTATTATAGTCGCCGCTCGTTTCAATCCCGCTCCCAGATGTAATCGATATTGATCCTGTTGTTGTAACCGTGATCATGTCAGACCCGTCTAATGTATTCCCACCGTTTTTGGTTGTTTGCGCCGAATTTATGGTAAAATCCGCGGCCATGACACTATTTAATAATCCACTTGCGCAAATTAAAATGCTGATCCCCGTAAAAATACTGAGATTATAAATGAAGAGCAAATTTTGTTCCCTTCTGACATCGCCATTCAGATTTTAATTATATTTAACTACCTAGGGTGGCTGATTAATAAAACCTAAGAATTACAAAAAATACAGAAAAAATATAACAAGAAAATACCAAAAAAAATTTTAATTGCTCGAAATATGCGCCCAGTCGGAAAATGACTTCATTTAAGATGAGCACTTTGTTTCAGAGGCCCAATCCGCCAACCGGACAGCAACGTACAAATGCATGTTCGGTCTGCTACAGGTCCTAAAAAGATGATCTGCCAAGGGAATATGGCCTATATTTATTCACTTCTAGCTTTTACTAAAAGTATCTGCGCGCTCTTGACCATGATAAAACCTTGAAAAACTTTAAATTCAATTCGTGCAGAATTACCACCCTCCCAGAGGCATTTATGGCAAGTTCCAAGGTTATTGGAGAATAATTTAAGTCATTATAAAACTAGCGATTGCTGCGTTCTATTTCAAGCCAAGGTATCGACTGCCCAAATAAAATAATGGCCGCATGGTCGGGGTGCGCCGCATACCGNTATGTAAAACCTTTGTCAGGTTGGAGGCTGATGGGGTTGGCTCAGAGATAAAAGCCCGCAAGTGATGGGAAATATTTGTAATTTATCAATTAGGGGCTGTTTTACGAAACAGCAGCAGCCATGGCCACTAAATATGCATCTGCAGCCAACTTTGATCCTTTAGCCGAGGCCAACCTCAACCGAAGCTCTCAACGGCTTGCTATATCGGCCAACATCGGTACTTTTTTGTTGACCGCNCACAAGAATATTTGTGCTATCAGGACATTCTCGCTCCTGAGATAAGCTGTGCGAACGCGTATATCCGTTGCACAAACATATTGGTCGGTTCTATGGACTGACCGCTATTGGGTAGATATCCTCAGACGGTGAGAAAAAGCTATTTCTGTTAAAAAGGCGTGTGCCCAACATAGGATGTTAAGATGATCGACGCATTTATTTGTGACTATATTCGCACACCAATTGGGCGGTTTGGTGGGGCGTTGTCGTCGGTACGTACCGATGACCTGGCCGCGCTGCCGTTATGTGCTTTGCAACGGCGCAATCCTACATTGGCGTGGGATGTGGTTGAGGATGTGATCTATGGCTGCGCCAATCAGGCTGGCGAAGACAATCGCAACGTTGCGCGGATGGCGCTGCTTTTGGCGGGCTTGCCGGTTTCAGTGCCCGGCGCAACTGTGAACCGGCTGTGCGGATCGGGCATGAACGCGGTTTTGGATGCGGCCCGCACCATCAAGGCAGGAGAGGCTGAAGTTATGATTGCCGGTGGCGTAGAGAGCATGTCGCGGGCGCCTTTCGTAATGCCCAAGGCCACCAGCGCTTTTTCGCGGCAGGCTGACATCCACGACACGACCATTGGCTGGCGCTTTATTAATCCGGTTCTCAAGGCGCAATATGGTGTGGATTCGATGCCCGAGACTGGAGAGAATGTTGCGGAAGTCTATGGAATTAGTCGCCAAGATCAGGACCGGTTTGCGCTGGGGTCGCAACAAAAGGCTGCCGCTGCAGAGGTGTCTGGGCGTTTGGCTAAAGAAATTGAGCCGGTCATTGTGCCGCAGCGCAAGGGCGATAGTCTTACGGTCGCGCGAGACGAACATCCGCGTCCCACAACGCTTGAAAAACTGGCGGCGTTACCAACACCTTTTAGACAAAAAGGCACCGTCACTGCGGGGAATGCGTCAGGCGTAAATGACGGTGCAGCGGCTTTGGTGATTGCCTCCGGGACAGCCGTAGAACGCTATGGGTTGACCCCAATGGCGCGTATACTGGGCGGCGCAATCGCGGGTGTTGAACCGCGTCTTATGGGGATAGGACCCGTACCCGCAACGCAGAAATTATGCGCTCGGTTGGATATAATGCCGTCTGACTTTGATGTGATCGAATTGAACGAAGCTTTCGCAGCGCAGTCTATTGCCGTGTTGCGACAACTTGGTCTGGACGAGGCGAGCCCCCATATCAACCCCAATGGTGGGGCGATTGCGCTGGGCCATCCCCTGGGCATGTCCGGGGCGCGTGTGACCGGGTCGGCGGCGCTTGAGTTGCAGCAGACCGGTGGCAAATATGCCTTGGCAACAATGTGCATCGGCGTTGGCCAAGGTATTGCGATTGCGCTTGAACGACCGTAACCGCCGGGATAGTTTGTTGGACTTTTGTAAGGTTAGCGCGGTCAGGGTCGGGTTGCCGATTGTAAAAACAAGACAAGATCGCGCCGGTCTTCCGCACGCTTGATCCGCTGCACTGGCATTTTTGATCCCGGTGTTACGATGTCGGGACCAGCGCGGAATAATTCGGCTATGCTTTTTTCATCCCAAATCAACTGGCTGCGTTTTAAGGCATCCGAATATAAATATCCCGGTGCGGTTCCGGCTGTGCGGCCAAAGACACCATAAAGACTTGGCCCTGCGCGTCTTTTATAGTCGGCATCCAGCGAATGGCAGACGCTGCATTTCTTGGCAAACTGGCGTGCGCCGTTGCTCATGGTTGAGGTGTCTGGGTGAAAGCGTCGTTGTTTGGTGCCCAAGATGCCAAGTGGGTCACCGCCAAGGTTGATTGTTTCCATCGGTATTGCGGTGAAATAATCATCAAGACCGGCGACCACGAGACTGGCCGCATGTGATAAAAACGCCAGCCCCCAGACTGGGCCATTGGTTGCTCTAAAATCATTGATCACGGCGCTGTGAACCATATCCGCAATGACAACCCGCCCGCTTGCTGTGCCAAAGGCAAGCTTCTGTGTTTCGGGATGGTAATTAATGGCCAGAACAGGGTCTCGACCATCTGCTAGAGTTACGGCGATGTCGCGATCGTCGAGGGAGAGTATTTTCATTGCTCCCTGCGCCCCGCCAAAGGCAATAAAGCGCAGGTTTTCGTCCACATGCAGTGCATTTATGCCCCAGCCATTTTTCACCAATGACCGGACATATCGCTCTTCGGATAAGTTCCACAGCCGGATATGACCGTCCCGTCCCGCGCTGATGATTTGAGACCCATTTTCGATGAATTGTGCTGCCTGAACNGGGCCAATATGGCCTCTCAGTTCGGTAATGGGGGTCATGGTATCAAGGGACCAAATTCGCAAACCTCCATCCCAACTGGCGGTTGCCAGCATGGAGGAGTCTGCGGATATAGACAGATGAGCNATCTTTCCTTGATGNGCAAACCGGGCAATGGGCGCGGGATCTGCGCCGTTNCTAATGGCCGTCATATCCCAGATGAGAGCAAGAAAATCATCCCCGCCAGTGGCAAGAAAGCGACCGTCAGGTGAAAAAGCCGCTGTGACAACCGGAGCGTTGTGCCCGAGCAGCCTATATTTTTCCCCAAAATCTGCGGAATCCCAAAGCACCACAGAATAGTCAAAGCTGACACTCGCCAATAAATCACCCTGNGGAGCCAATGCAACATCTTTCACGGGTCCACCATGACCTAATACACGGTCAAACGCCACAACCGGCGCCGCGCTTTGTAGCAACCAAAACGCATAAAACAAAATCCTCAGAGCTTTTGAAACACTTAATGCTTTTGCCATATACAGCCCCAAAACTGCCCATTTGAACGCTAACATGACCTTCGCTTATCAGCCTAGTATTTTTTTGATTTAGCNCTTTTAGTCATAAGAGATCTTTTGGGTGTGGCGGAGTTGTGAGATTGTCTTCGATGCTGCATTGGGTGACCTGATACATTGATNGTCAGCTTGTGCCGAAGCTTTCATAGTCGTTGGTTTCGCCTGGGTGCGGTGNTGGGGCGCACACACCAGGCTTGTGGCTGTCAGTTCAGCTGTCTTACCCCNTGTGGCATTGTGGTGTTGACAACTGTATGAGACGCTTGTCNTCCNTNATGTCCCCGCATTACTGATGCTCGCCTCAATTTAAGGGGACTTTTCTGGTCGGGGTTGGCCCGCTGTGGGCTTTGTACATATCCCGCTCCACTCGTGCGTCCTGATTTAGCTGCGGGCGCTGAGCAACCGCTCGGCAATTTGCACGAACCCCGCACCNCCTTTTTGTGTNGTTACCCATTTTGGTGCCGCGGGCAAGCTGTCCTTGAAATCCAGAACATTTGCAACTCCGCAGGAATTGGTAAAAAAACCAAACATTGGTGCATCGTTTGGACTGTCACCGACAAACACCACTGAGGCGTTCTGCGTCTCAATGTTCAGGCCGAGAATATCGGCGGCAAAGCGCCGTGACATCGTTAGCTTGTCGTAGACACCGAACCAACCGTTTACATGGATTGAGGACACTTTGGCAATTGCGCCTTCCTGTTCGAATATGGTTTGAATTCGGGCAATATCTGCAGGCTCTAAGGCGGGCACATCTTCGCANAAATCGANNGCCAAATCGGCAAGGCGAAAGGGTTGATCGGCNGAAATTGCCGCNCCNGGCACTTCGACTTCGATCCGTTTCTTTATTGTANCGAACCGGTTAGGATTTTTTAGATGGGCCTCCAGCGCATCATGGTGTTTGCGGATCATTTTCTTACCCAATGGATCATAGGCATAATAAAACGCGCCGTTTTCACCGACCACACCGTCGACGGGCCAAAAGCGCGCGATCATATCACACCAGCCTGCTGGGCGCCCGGTAACCGGGGCAACGCGAATGCCGGCGTTGTGCAGATTTTCCAGCGCCGTATAGGCCTCTGCGGTCAAGCGCCCTTCGGTGGTTATTGTGTCATCAATATCGGCAAGTACGACCTGAATACCGGCCGCCACCTCATGTGGCATTTCTGCGATAGCGCGCATTGTTAAATCTCCTGACCTGCGAGATGCGTGAGTTGCGCTGTGTGATCGGCAATATCGGCAAACGAAAACCGATTACGCATTTCATGGGCATGGCANACCGCCTCGCGGTAAAAGTCTGTCTGAATNCCAAGCGCTTTGGCCGTAGTTGGTGCGCCTGACAGTGTCAACCTCTGCGTGAGTGTTTCGACCGGTATTGCGATATCGAGACATTCTCGTCGCAAGTCTGGCCAGAGNTTTTCGATTTTTTTGTTCAGGGCATCTGCCTTTTCTGCATCCAAAGCCTTTTTTGTAATTTCGGCATAGCATTGTGTCGCTACATCTTCGCCCATTCGGGCGACCATACCGTCAAAATCCAGCTGGGTGGGTGACAGAACAGGTGCGGTGTCTGATGAAAGAACCTTGGATTGAATCCGCGCCATGCTNAGTGTTGCGACGCCGACTTGCTCTCCGTGTAGGGTGCCGGGATGCCGGTCACCTGCAAAGCAATCGATATAATGCGAGATTTGATGCTCGCCCATTGAGCCGTGGTTGGAAANGCCGGTAAAGGAAATACCAAGGCCACACAGGGTCAGNACCCGAAACAAATATCCGACCGCCTCAATATCGCCTTGTGCAATGCCTGCNGCGCGTTCCATTAAGAAGANTTCGTCGGGAATTTCTATGATATAGGGTTCGTGATAGTAGGCTGAGCCGAGCAACCGATGNGACATCCACCAATCCACCTGTGCCACGGACCNGCACAGGCAATCGCCAAACCCTGCGGCATTCAGATAGGCCGGGGCAGCAGCACATACCTCGAGGTCTACGAAAAACCCGGTGGGGGCCTGTGCGGGCAGTGAGACTTTTAAGCCGCTATCAAGCGTGATCGATGCGGTCAGTGAGGTATAGCCGTTCATTGACCCCGCTGTTGCAAATACACAGTATCGTCGGTCATTTTGAAAGGTTGCAAATTTTGTCAGATCGTTCACAGTTCCTGATCCAACGGCGATCACCGAGGAAAAGCCCGTTAGTTTTTGTTTCAGGTCACGTACCGCGGCCATATCAGCATGGGGTTTGTCCAGAATAATCTCAGTGACCGGGCCCAGCTCTGCCAAGGCACGGGCGACCCGTGCGCCCATGGCGTTATGGGTGTTGCTGTCACTGACAATGGCAAAGGGTGGTTGAAACCCAAGACTTTTAACCAGATTGGCCTCTTTACCCCGCAGACTTTCCTCCATAATGATCTGGTCATAGGGTGCTGGGGGATATTTTTTGCCATTGAGGGGGCTGATCCAGCGGCCTTCACGGATGTCATCGATGAGCGAAGTCCAGTTTGCCGGCGCACTGTCTAGGTTCAAATGTCTTCTCCTTTGAAATTCACTATTAACCTATGCTATTCTTAATTAGCATTTGTCAAGCTGAGCCGATTGGATTAGATTTGTCATTAGGCGGCAATGCCACGGGCTAGGGTTTTGCTTACAGGAGGTTGGGATAGAATGGCAAAGCGTGTGCCGTTTGCCTTTGCAGGTGATATGTTGCGCTGGGCGGCATGGCTGTATCATGTCGAGAAACGCACCCAGAACGAAATCGCCGAAGAGCTTGAGGTGAGCCGTCAGACCGTTGCCAACTATTTAAGCGAGGCAATGAGCCAGGGCTTGGTTCAGGTTCAATTGCGCTCTGATATTATCGAAGAGCAGTCTCTCGCTGCCGAATTACGAAAATGTTATGATCTTACGGCGGTGCATATCATTCCGACGCCCAAATCTGGGCCACAACTGTTCGATCGGTTGGGATTGGCGGGTGGTCAGGTGGTCCATGACATGAGCCGCGATGGAGATATCATCGGGGTGGCTTTCGGGCGCACTGTGCAGCGCCTTGCGGCCTTAATGCCGGTGTCCAAACAACCCAACACGAAAGTTCTGCAAGTTGCGGGCTGTTCACTGGGTGGATCAAATACTTCGCCAGAGGTTTGCGCGTCGTTGATTGCCAGTAAATTATCGGCCCATTGCGCCAATTTGTTTGCACCGGCCTATTGTTCGACTGCGGCGCTGACCGCCAGTCTTTTGGCGGAGCCGACACTGATCCGACAGTTTGGTCTTTTTGGGCAGGCCAATCTGTTGGTGTTTGGTATCGGCCAGATGAACACCGACACACGGTTATATCTCAATGAAGAATATTTTTTAGATAACGCGATGCGGGATGAATACCTCACTTTGGGGGCTGTGGGGTTGATTTACGGGCGGTTCATCGATAGCGAAGGGCGCGAAATTGACGGGCCACTGCGTGAAAGAACCATGGCGATCGAGCTTGATACAGCCCGTGCAGCACCCGCTCGGCTGGCTATTTGCGGTGGTCGTGAGAAAACTGCGGCCGTTGCGGCAACTTTAAGGGCGGGGTTCGCCACCCATCTTGTGACGGATGAAAAAACTGCAAAACGTTTGTTAAGGGAAATCAGCTAGGGAGGTGTGCGATGAAAAATCGCCTAGTCATCGGGTTGGACAGCTCGACCCAATCCACCAAAGCCATTGCTTGGTCTGCGGCCGGAGACATGGTTGCAGAGGGCCGTGCAGATATTCCAATGAGCACCCCACGCAGAGGATATTTTGAACAAGATCCAAACGCGTGGTGGGCGGCTGCTTGTACGGCGCTCAAAGAGGTCTGTGCGCAGATTGATCTGACGTGCTTGGACGGATTGGCAATTTCAAACCAACGCGAAACTATGGGATATTTCAATCATGATTTTTCCCCGGCCCACCCTGCCATTGTGTGGCTTGATAACCGATCGGTTGCCGAGGTCGCAGAGCTTGCCGCCAAGATCGGAGAGGCGCGGTTTCATGAGATAACTGGCAAGCCTAAAGATGTAACGCCGGGCCATTCGCGGATTTTATGGCTGAAAAAGAACCGGCCTGAGATGATGCAGAACGCCCCTAAAATCCTTGATGTCAACGCGTACCTTACTGCTAGATTAACTGGTGAGGCCGCCACAAGTTGGGCCAGCGCCGATCCGTCTGGTGTTTTTGACATTGAGAAAAAACAATGGTCCAGCACCGTTCTGGAGGCGATTGGCATTGGCTCGGAGCAATTTGCCATGCCGGTGGCACCCGGCACCTTAATCGGTGAGATCTTGCCTCAGGCCGTCGGGCAGACCGGATTGCTACATGGGACGCGCATTTATGCCGGAGGTGGTGACGGTCAATGTGCAGCCCTAGGGGTGAATGCCCTTGGCAAAGGGCGGGTTTATCTCAATCTTGGCACGGCAATCGTGACGGGTTCTTGGTCTGAAACACCGCAGATTTCAAAGGTTTGGCGTACGATGACATCACCGACGGGTGCGGGATATATCCTTGAGGGGGTCATGCGGTCAGGGACGTTCTTTATGGATTGGTTTGTCGAGAAATATGTATCTAAAGGCGACCGCAGTGCCACGCATCAATCTTTACAAGAGGCTGCTCAGGCATTGCCGATTGGTACGGATGGTCTTTTGGTCTGTCCGTTTTTGACGGGTTGTATGAATCCGTTTTGGGATATGAATGCGCGCGCTGCCTTTTATGGTGTATCTCCTGACCATGATGCGGTTCATATGTACCGCGGCGCGATGGAGGCCCTTACCGGAGAGATCGCACGCACGATTTCCGGCATGCAGGACAAGGGGTTGGAGATCAATGAAATAATTGCAGTGGGCGGTGGGGCAAATTCTGCCCTGTGGCGTCAGATGCTGGTGGACGCCACCAATCTGCCGATGACACTTAGCAAATCACTTGAGGCCTCGTCCCTCGGGGCGGGCATGATCGCCGCAGTTGGGGCGGGATGGTTCGAGAGTATCGAGCAGGCCGCCGAGGCGATGAGTGCCACCGGTGAGAGGTTTCAAGCGAATCCTGAGGCGTATGAAAACTGGCAGTCCCTGTTGACCCGACAACAGCGCTTTAACGATTTTTGCTGTCACAATCCGCTGGCGGATTAGAGGTTGCTAGCGCACCATGGCGGCGACATTACCCCCATCAACGGTAAGGACTGCGCCGCTGGTTTTCGTGGCTTTTACCAGATGTAAAAATGCCTCGGCTACGTCCTGTGAGGTGACTTCGCGTCCCAGCAAATTGCCGCGCATATATGCGTGCGGGGTGACGCCGCGGGCTTTGGCGCGGGCCTCGATGAAATCATCGCTCAGCAGGTTACTGCGAATACGATCTGCATTGACGGCATTGGCGGTGATGCCTGTGGCCCCGTGTTCAAGCGCGTATTGCCGCATCAATGCCATCAACGCTGATTTAGAGGTCCCATAAGGGCCAAAATCGGGTCCGGGGTTTAGGGCTTGCTTGCTGACGTTAAACACCAAAGCCCCGCCACTTCCCTGGGTCTGCATCACCTCAACACAGGCTTTGGCCATAAAGTGATGACCCCAGAAGTTCAGATCGAAGGCCTTTTCAAAGGTGTCTTGGCTGACATCAAGCAGTGCGCCTTGGAACGCAGCCCCGGCATTTGAAATGAGAATATCCACCCCGCCGTAGGCTTGTACAACTTGGGCGACAGCAGCTTTAACAGCGTTTTCTTTGGTGACGTCGCACAGTACAGGCAGGCCGCCTATTTCTGAGGCGGCGTCCTGCAGCGCCGTCTCGTCGATGTCGAACAAAGCGACCGCGGCACCCTCAACAGCAAGGGTTCTGGCGACCTCTCGGCCAAGACCGCTGGCTGCTCCTGTGACGATGGCAATCTGGCGAGACAGTGGCTTTTCAGTCACTTTGGCCAGTTTTGCCTGTTCTAGAGACCAGTATTCAATATCAAACAGGTCTTTTTCGGGTAAAGCGACAAAGCGTCCGACGGTTTCTGCCTGCGTGATGACGTTGACAGTGGCTTCGGCGATATCGGCGCAAATGGCGGCGTCTTTGGCGGTTTTGCCGACGCCAAACAGTCCGATACCGGGCACATAGACGACCCTTGGGATTGGATCCAGCATAACAAAGCCGCCCCCGGATCGGGTATTATTGCGGTTAAAATAGTCTGTGTAGGCAGTCACGTAGTCGGTGACGGCGGTATGGACGCCGGTCTTGAACTTGGCCAAATCACTTGCATCCGGCGCTGGCAGTACAACGCCGAAGCGTTTGATCCTTATCGAGTGGTCCGGCGCGGCATTGCCGCGGGTTGCATAGTCTTTAAGTGCCTTGCCGTTCACAAATGCCATGACCTGCGGATCGGCACGGTGATCCAGCACCCAGCGATCTGGTTTGCCTTCTTTTTTGCTTTCGCGCGCTAAAGCGCCGCGAATAATCGGTGCGACCTCGGCCAGAGATGGTGGCGCGCTGGGCAGCTCTATCCCAGAAAAGGGGCGCGAGGGGCCGCGTTCAAGCCGCTGCTCGGCTTTATCGACCATGTTAATCATGTCATCATACGATTGGCGTGGATCGTCGTGATAGGTGAAAATACCGTGGTTCATCAAAATCATGTGTTTCGAATTGGGATCTTTTAACAGATGCTCCCGACAAACTTTGGACAAGATAAATCCGGGCATCACATAGGGAATAATCGTTGTGTCCGGAAATAGATCTCGAATGATCGCCAAGCCGTCCGGTTGGTTGGTGAGCGATATGATGGCGTCTGCATGGGTGTGATCGACATGCTTATGTGGCACGATGGCATGCAAGACTGCCTCGATCGACGGATTTGGGGCGTAGGGATCGATCAGCATGCGGCGCTGCGATGCCACCAGATCCTCGTCACTTAGGTCCTTCAGATCTGCCAGTGCGGACAATGGGGCCAATTGTACTGCTGGCAGGCCCGCGGGTTCGATGACGCCCATGTCCCAACCCGACCCCTTGACGCAGAGAACCGGGTAGGCATCGCCCAGAGCGTCGACCACGGTTGTCTTAACAGATGTATTTCCACCGCCATGCAAAACCAGTTGCGGGTCACTGCCTAAAATCCGTGTGGTATAGGTGCGAATGGCAATGTCTTCATTAATGCCTTGGGTCTTATATAATTTGGTAAGTGATTTGGCGTCAGCGTCTGACCAGCGAGATTTCATTAATATATTCCATAATTCGAGATGTTGCGCGGCTTGGGGCCCGTGCGGTTCTAAACAGCGGAGAGCCGATTAGAATTTTTGCCGCGTCGGGGTGATGCAGATTTCCTGCACAATGGCCTCCTGAGGATAATTATAGGCATTTAGAATCAGGTCTGCGACAATCTCTGCACTGATACCTCCGCCCATCTTGATTTTATTCGCTTTGTAATCCGCAAGGGTTTGCTGGTCGAGAACGCCGGACAGCACCTCAGTTTCGATCACCCCCGGAGAGAGAACAATCACCCGAACATTGTAATCCGACAGGTAATCTCGCAGTGATTCTGAAACGGCATGTACAAAGTATTTCGTGCCGCAATATACCGTATGATCGGGATAGACTTTGCGACCGGCAATCGAGCTCATCATGAAAATTGTGCCGCGCCGCCGTTCCATCATGCCCTTCATCACAGCATGGACTGTATTCATCACCCCCTTGGTGTTGATATCGATCATTTCATCCCATTCTTCGGGCGGTTGGCGGCCAATATCGGCCAGACGGGCGATACCGGCGTTGACAAACATCATATCAACTGGCCCGTGCGCGGCCTCGCCGTTGGCGACAGCCTCGGCGATCTGATCGCGCTGTCGCACGTCTACTGTCTCTACAACCGCGTTTGGCAGGTTCATCTCAAGCATGCGCTGGGTACGCCGCGCCATCATCAGCACCGGGTGTCCGGCTTTTGAAAAGGCGCGGGCAGTGGCAGCCCCAATCCCAGAGCTTGCACCGGTGATTGCGACAAGAGGTTTCTGTGTCATTTGTTGTCTTCCCCATGGTCAAAACGATCGGCGGCCCATTTCGTGGCAATCTGGCCTTGGCGCCGTAAGTCTAGTTGACCGGATTTTTTAGGCAATTTCTATATCTAAATAGCATTTGTTAAATCAAAAAGTGAAATTTTATGAAGTATTCTCACTAATAATTACCAATCACAGTTAATATTTCTTATTAAAATCGTTTATTATCAAATGCTTAAAATTCACATGCCATGTATTTTGATTTAAGCTAATGACCGTGTTGAAATAACTGAACTTGCCTGTTAGCCTCATTTCAATAAAAAAATTCTGGACCGCATGCAAAGTGAAAAATCTACAACAACATAGTCACCTTACAGCGCCTGTCATCATGCGTCATGGTCTGGTGTGGCCCTGTGATGCGTGATCCTGACAGCAGGGCGGGCGCCAAGCTCATTCGGTTGCCGCGATGGTTGACGTCTGAGCATCCATTTCCCTGGTTATTTCCAGCGTCGGCCATGCTGATCGTATTTGGCCTGTATCCGGTGTTGTATTCCCTGTGGCTTTCGATGTTCAAGCGCAATCCAGCGACGCGGATCGAGACGTTTCGCCCATCTTGGAATTGGAGCAAAGTGTTTGCTGATGATCGGGTTATCGACGCGGTGTCTGTCACGTTAACCTATACTTTAATCGCGTTGACGATCCAGTTGGTGCTGGGTTTGGCAATCGCGTTATTGCTTGATTCTGACCGCAAAGGCTTTGGTCTGCTAAGATCTTTGATGATTTTGCCGCTTGTGGTGCCACCCGCGGTGACAGGAATGATGTTCTTGTTAATGTATGACGGATCTTTCGGGGTCATCAGCCATATGCTCTATGGATTGGGTCTGTTGTCTCCGAGCACGCCCATTTTGGCCGGTGGAACCTCTGCCTTGTGGGGGGTTATCATTGCGGATGTCTGGCAATGGACTCCGTTTATGGTGCTGATAATGCTCGCTGGTTTGCGTGCGTTGCCGAAAGATCCGTTTGAGGCCGCAGCGATCGACGGGGCAACGGATATGCAGGCCTTTTTTAGGCTGACGCTGCCAATGATGTCCAAAATTATTGCCTTGGCGGTGCTGATACGGGGCATCGATCTTTTTCGTATTTATGACTACATAAAGGTGATGACGGACAGCGGGCCGGGTACCGCAACCGAAACGCTAACCGCCTATGCGGGTACGATTTATTTTAAGAATGCGGACTTTCCTTATGCGTCAACCGTAGCGCTGTTTACCTTGATCCTTGTCGTTATCATAGCAAACCTGTTCATTAAGATTTTCAAGGTGCGGTTCTGATGCATGATTCAACGCTCAAACTGACGCTTCGCTATCTCGTGTCTATCATTATCGTTGGCATCTTTGTATTTCCCATTGCTTGGTGGGGGCTGACATCTGTCAAACCAATTTCTGCTGTGTTCGATAAAGACCGTATTGTAGTGTTCGATTTTGAGCCGACACTTGAAAATTATCGGGTGACGGTTCTGGGATATTCCAAGCGCGGTTCTAAAGAGGATGGCAAAACGCTGATGGGAACCAGCGGCAATAATTCATACGATGGCCGATCGTCGATCGTTTCATCGGTCATCGTGGCCGTCGGCTCGACCTTGGTAACAACAATAATGGCACTTCTGGCGTCGTACGGGCTGTCGCGCATGCGGTTTTGGGGCAGCCAAGGGTATCTCAACTGGATATTGTCACAACGGTTTTTACCGCCAGTAGCGATTATTGTGCCGTTGGTGTTTATTTTTCACGATATGGGTCTGCGCGATACCCATACAGGGCTGATCATCGCGCATACTTTAATCAATATTCCCATCGCGGTTCTGCTGTTGAAGTCCTTTATGGATGACATTCCGATCGATATCGATCAGGCGGCAATGATTGACGGCGCGACGCGCTTTCAGTGTTTCTGGATGGTGATTTTGCCAATGGTCAAAGGGGGCCTCGCCGCAACAGCGGTGTTATGCTTTGTCTTTTCCTGGACTGAATTTTTACTGTCATTGTTTTTGACAAATTCTATCCGGACAATCCCGGTCAAAATAACGACTTATGTCACCTCGACCGGGTCTGAGTGGGGGTATATTTCCGCGCTCGGCACCTCTGCGATTCTGCCGAGCTTTATCTTTATTTTGTTGGTTCAACGTCACCTGGTTCGCGGACTAACCATGGGGGCAATCAAGGATTGATGGGTACGCAAGACGCCCATTAGTAATCGCTCAAATAGTGGAGGAGAAACCATGAGCTTTAAGAATTATGACAAGCAAAATTTCATCATCGACACGGCGAATGCGTACACGCGGCGAAAAATTTCCAAACGTGATTTCCTAAGTAAAATGGGGATAGCAGGCATCGGCATGTCAGCTTTTGCAACTGGTGTTTTGGGTGGGGCGCGCCCTTTTCGGGGCAACATGGCGCATGCCGCTGAGAATAATACGCCAGAAGATGTGGCTAAGTTCCTCAAGGAGGCCGGTAAATCTTTTGCTGGGACAACGATTCGCTATACTTCTGAGGCGACACCGCCAACTGTTGTTCTCGATACGCTCAAGGCTGAGTTTACCGAGCTAACGGGCATCAATGTTGAGATAGAAATTGTGCCGCTTGAGCAGGTTCTTGCTAAGGCGACACAGGATGTTCAGGGCCAGCTTGGGACCTATGATATTTATTATCTGGATCAGGCATGGACGTCGACATTCTCGCGCGACACCATCGACCCAGTGCAGTATTATAAAGACAAACCCGACCTTGCGATGCCAGGCTTCGATTTTGACGACTTCTCGAAGCCACTTGTTGAAGGCATTTGCGAGTATGACAATAAATGGGTTGGCCTGCCGTTCGACATCCCGATCTTTACGCTGATGTACCGCAAAGATCTGCTTGAAAAGCATGGTATTGCCGTTCCGAAAACCTACGATGACTTTACCGCAGCGGTGAAAATGATCACAGCTGCAGAAAAAGAAAACGGCATCTTTGGCACTGGCTGTCAGGCTAAATCTGGCCATTATTCTTTGGAATGTGACTGGACTCAGGCTGTATGGGGACATGGCGGTTCAATTTTTGGCGCTGACAAAAAGTTCTCGGGCAACGATGCTCAAGGGATTGAAGGCTTGCAATGGTATCAAGAGATGCTGCGCAACTCTCCGCCCAACTCTGTGGCATCAACTTGGGATGGTCAGTGGCAGATGGGGGCCTCTGGGCAGATTGCCCTGTGTCAGTCTTGGGCAGAATTCTTCCCAGGATGGAATGCGGATGACTCCAAGGTCAAAGGCCTTTGGGAGATGGCGCATCCGCTCCAGGGTCCACATTCGCTGCGTGGACGGGGCGATGTTGGCTTTGGTGAGATTCCAAACTGGGGTCATCAGGGTGGATCAAGTATTGCTTTGTCTAAATACTCCAAAAACGTCGATGCTGCATGGTTGTTCCTGCAGTGGGCCTGTTCCAAGGATATCATGACCCGTTGTACTTTGGCGGGTGGTTTTGCGCCAATGCGGAACTCGTCTTATACTGATCCGCGGATTGTTGAGCGCAAAAACCGTGTTGGTGGTGGCACCACACGTCACCTTGATACGGTGCGCTGGACCATCGATAATGTGATGGCCTCTGAGCCTGATCTGCCGATCTGGGCGGGCGTTGCAAATAATGAAATTCCGACTGAACTTGGTAAATTGGTGACCGGTCAGGATTACAATGGTGATGCCAAAGCGTGCATGGACCAGATTGCCAAACTGGTCGACGCCAAGGTCGAAGAAGCCGAGTTGATCTAGAAATAGGTCTTTCATAAAACCATCCGGGCCGGTGTCCGGGTGGTTGCGATCTTATGTGTCTGGCGCTTTGGGCGCCAGCACTGTGAAAGCCGGGTGGGGTGTTTCCACCATAGAGTTTATAGAAGAGAATACGACCATGGGCTCAGTCACAATTCAGAATCTGGTAAAGCGATACGGCGGCCTTGAGGTTTTGCATGGTATCGATCTCACTGTTGAGGACGGAAAATTTGTAGTGCTTCTTGGACCCTCGGGTTGCGGGAAATCGACACTTTTGCGGATGATTGCCGGGCTTGAAACGGTGTCTTCGGGGGATATTGCGATTGGGGAACAACGCGTCAATGATATGCATCCCAAAGACCGAAATATTGCCATGGTGTTTCAAAATTATGCGCTTTACGCGCACATGAGCGTACGTGAAAATATGGCGTTTTCGATGCGGCTGAAAAAGACTGCACGGGCCGAGGTTGATGAACGCGTGAACTGGGCTGCCTCAATACTGAGCCTTGAGCCGTATCTCGACCGTTTCCCGAAAGAGCTGTCTGGCGGCCAGCGCCAGCGTGTGGCAATGGGCCGGGCGATTGTGCGTAACCCCGAGGTGTTTTTGTTTGACGAGCCGCTGTCCAACCTTGATGCGAAATTGCGGGTGCAAATGCGCAAAGAAATCAAGGAACTGCATCAGCGGCTAAAAACCACGACGGTCTATGTCACCCATGATCAGATCGAGGCGATGACGATGGCCGATCAGGTTGTTATCATGCGTGATGGGGTGATTGAACAGATCGGCACGCCGCTTGAGATTTATGATAACCCCGAAAATCTGTTCGTGGCGCAGTTTATCGGCTCGCCGGGCATGAACCTCTTGGCAGGCGAGATTGTGCAAGGTGCGGGTGGGAAAATGTTCCAGACCGGTGAAGTGACCTGTGAGGTTCCGCAGAGCAGTGCAGCGACGGTTGGTCAAAAGGTGCTCTACGGGATCAGGCCAGAACATTTGGAAGCGTCGATGCAGGGCAGTGGCCTGTCTGCAACAGTCACGGTTGTTGAACCAACCGGCCCGGAAATTCATCTTTACGCCACATTGGCTGGACATGAAATTTGCGCGATTGCCCATCAGCGTCTTGATTGGAAGCCCGGTGACGAGCTTAAGTTAAGCCCGATGATTGACCGTGTGCATCTGTTTGATGCCGAGACGAAAGTTGCACTCCCCGCGGGCTGACAGTGCTCTGATTTGTTTGGGTGCTTGGCGAATGCTGATGGTATCGAAAGCCATCGGCCTTGATTAGATACTTGCCTCACCACTGATATTCTAAGCCATCAAGCATTTTAAGCTTGGCTTGCGCGCGCCAGTCTTGGCTGGAAGACAACACGGCTTGCATATCAAAGTGCTTGTGACCGATCCGGGAAAAAAAGAGGACAACGGCCCAAAGTGGCCTTCGGGCAAGCCGCAGTGACGGGTTGTTCTGATCCCTAAGTCACCAGTGCTTCAGATAAAATCAATTAGAGCAAACTGGAAAAAGCAGCTATTTAATTTGTTGATCAACAGTATGCGAGTGAGAAACTCCCTCTATTTAATTCCCCACTAGCTTCACTCGGCCGCAATAAATTTAGAAACAGCTATAGTTTTTTTTCGATGCCACGTGCGCAAGATCAAAATGAACCGCAATAGATGCAGCAGGGTGAGCCGCGCCCTTATTTTCGCCTCTGAGGTTCTTAAACTTACTGATAATCCTTTGGCGTTCAAAAAAATTGTTGACAAGTTACAGTTTAGGTTCAATAAAATGAAATGGCGTTTCATCTAGCAAAACGGTGCGAAAAAATTGCTTAGTGGTCACAAAAATCACCAGCCATCAACCAAATACCAGTCAAAGGAGAACCTGAAATGAAAAAACAAGAGAGAAGACTGTCGCTTGCAGCTGGCCTTGTTGCAAGCAGCTTGGCATTGACCGTTCCTGCCTTCGCCGAGGGTGAGGTAGTATTTTCATCCTGGGGAGGCTCATTTCAGGACGCCTTGCGCTCAGCAATGTTAGCCCCCGCAGCCAGCACTTTGAATATAACGGTCAAGGAAGACACGACAAACGGTATACAAGATGTGCGCGCGCAGATCACAGCCGGCGCTGTCGCGTGGGATGTAACAGAGCAGGATTTGCCTTCGTGTGAAACACTTAGCCGAGAGGGTAGTCTTGAGCCGATTGACTATTCAATTGTTGATACGACGGGCATTCCCAAAGAACTGATCCATGAAAACTACATCGGCTTCATCAACTTTACCAAGGTCATCGCCTATCGCAAAGATACCTTTGGTGACAATGGTCCGTCAAACTGGGCTGAGTTCTGGGATTTGGAAAACTTCCCTGGCAAACGCGGCATGCACGGCAAGGTGAACTACAATCTAGAGGCAGCCCTCATGGCCGATGGTGTCCCTATGCAAGAAGTGTATGATACGTTGGCCACAGACGAAGGCATAGCGCGCGCTTGGGACAAATTGGGAAAAATCGCACCCGAAGTCACTGTTTGGTATCGTGGCGGCTCACAATCCGCACAATTGCTGCGTGATGGTGAGGTGGACGTGATCCATATGGGCCATAACCGCGTGGAAAGTGTGATCGCATCCGGCATTGATGTCGCCTATGCATTTGATGGCGGAACAATGGATATCGATTGCCTCTTGGTTCCAAAGGGTGCTCCCAACAAAGAAAATGCGATGCGCCTGATCAACGAATTGCTGGGGGCCGAAGCGCAGGCCCGGCTTTCGGTTACGATGCCATTGGGTCCGGTTAATACTGGCGCGTTCGACACCGGCATTATCTCGGACGAGATGGCGGTCAAGGTCAACACCCATCCCGCGAACTATGACAAGCAGCTTTTAGTTGATCCAAATTTCTATATCGGACAACTAGGTGAGCTTACCGAAGAGTTTGACACACTGATCCAACAATAATCTATTTAGGCGCAGTGCATTCTTGCACTGCGCCCATTATTGTTAAGTTAGGAGCCCGCATGTCAACTGCCGCCCAATCCCTTCCCATCGACATATCTAATCTGTGCAAAGCCTACGGGGCGGTTAAAGCGCTTGATGATGTGTCGCTGAATATCGCTGCAGGCGAATTCCTGACGCTGCTAGGGCCTTCGGGCTCGGGCAAAACAACGCTTCTGATGGCCCTGGCTGGTTTTGTGCGCCCTGACGGTGGGTCGATCTTGTTTGGCGATCGCGAAATGATTGCGACCCCGCCGCACAAACGCGGCCTTGGCATGGTTTTTCAAAGCTATGCGCTGTTTCCTTTTATGACGGTCGCTGAAAACGTGGCTTATCCACTTAAAATCCGTGGATTCTCCAAAAGTGATCAAATGACACGCGTTGAACATGCGCTGAATACCGTCGAGCTTGGCGGCTATGGTGATCGGCGTATCACCCAATTATCCGGGGGGCAACGGCAACGCGTGGCCCTTGCCCGGGCAATGGTCTTCGAACCGCGGATTATCCTTATGGATGAGCCACTTTCCGCGCTCGACAAAAAGCTGCGCGAACACATGCAGATCGAATTAAAAGCGCTCCATCAAAAATTGGATGCAACCGTTGTTTACGTGACCCATGATCAGCGCGAAGCCCTGACGATGTCGGACCGAATTGCAGTGGTCAATCACGGACGGATCGAGCAGATCGAGACCCCTGAGCGGCTCTATCGTCAGCCTCACAGTTTCTTTGTGGCGGATTTTGTCGGTGAGTCAATTTCCTTGCCAGTGGAAGCGACCAACAATACGGCGCAACTCAATGGATGCGTGCTGAAATCTGATTTACCCATCGCGCACGGTAGCGGCGGCCATCGCTTGGTGATCCGGCCCGAGTTGTTGGAGGTCACCTATGGTGCAGTGCCTGAAACTGCCAATGATTTGTCTGGCCATGTCCATGAGATAATCTATCAAGGCGACAGCGTTCTGGTTATCGTTCAGCACGACAGCTTCGGCCAAATTAATGTGCGCGTCCCTGCCAATCGCGCTGGCCAGAAAGGTCTGCCACCCAAGGGAGCGCGCATTGGCCTCGCGTTGCATCCCGAGGACACGATTATCGTTCCGGAGCATAGGTCATGAGCCTCGCTGAGGACAGTAAGAGTGCTCAGACGCTTCAGAACGCAAGCACGCTGAAATCAGAAGAATACCGTGAACGCGTTACGCTTTTCGGGCTTTCGTTGCCAGCAGTTCTCGCAATTTTAATTGTCGTTTTTCTGCCTATTTTCTGGTTGTCGTCGCTCTCTTTTTATAATGCTGCGGGTGCATTAAGCTTGGAAAACTATGCGCGTATCTTTGAAAGCGCTTTGTATCGACGGACCTTTGTTGTCACCTTTCAGATCAGTATTGCCGTAACGGTGATTTGTGTCTTTCTCGGCTACCCGTTGTGTTACTGGCTTTCCAAATTGCCAGATAGAACAGCCGCCATGCTTATGGTTTTCGTACTGGTTCCGTTCTGGACCTCGGTTCTGGTGCGTACATACGCTTGGCTGGTGTTGTTGCAGCGCAATGGCGTAATCAATTCGTCGTTGATGTCGCTTGGTGTAATCGAGGAGCCGCTACAGCTGGCGCACAACCTGACGGGATCGATCATTGGGATGGTCCATATCATGCTGCCGTTTCTAATTTTGCCCCTTTACGCCACGATGCGGAGCATTGACACCGACCTGGTTCGGGCCGCTGTTGGGCTTGGTTCTAGCCCGCGTGGAGCATTCTGGCGCGTGTTCTTCCCGATGTCGCTGCCGGGTCTTTTTGCCGGCATCGTGCTGGTCTTCATCCTGTCACTCGGCTTTTATGTCACCCCTGCTTTGCTTGGCGGTGGTCGGGTACAAATGCTGGCACAGCGGATCGAAAGCACCATCACCGTCTATTCCAATTGGGGAGCTGCATCAGCCTTGGGCGTTGTCCTGCTATTACTGGCATTGATGATGATCTGGCTGATGAACCGTGTCTTTGGTCTCGACAAACTGTTTATGCGCTGAGGATCTGAAAATGGAACAAGTAGGACAACGCAAAATTGACGGTATGTGGTTAATGGTGGTCGGCATCGCGGTGCTGTTTTTTTTGATCTTGCCAACGCTTATCGTGATTCCGATGTCGTTTTCGGGGGCCTCCTTTCTAGAGTTCCCACCTACGTCTTTCTCGTTTCGCTGGTACGCGGCCTATTTCGGGTCTCCAGAATGGATGAGCGCAACGCAAACGTCTCTGATTGCGGCGCTGATGACCACCGCGATTGCTACACCTCTAGGATCACTTTGTGCCTATGGCCTGCATTGTTCCACCCCGCAGATCAGGGCCAGTGCGCAGGCCCTTGTGATCATGCCAATTATCGTACCCGTAATTCTAATCGCCGTAGGAGTATTCAGCCTCTATGCCAAGCTGGGGCTGAATTATACACTTACAGGAATTGTTATCGCTCATACGGCACTGGCGTTGCCCTTCGTGATCGTGACTGTGATGTCGGGCTTACAGAACTATGATTTTGATCAAGAACTAGCCGCGCGCAGTCTGGGTGCGTCCCGAGCGGTCGCTTTATTGACAATAACTGTACCACAAGTCAAATTCTCGATCCAGACAGGGGCCTTTCTGGCCTTCATCACATCGCTCGATGAAGTTGTGATTTCGATGCTGGTCTCAGGTGGGGACAATGCTACTATTACCCGCCGCATGTTTAACTCACTGCGAGATCAGCTTGATCCTACAATTGCCGCAATCTCGACCTGCCTGATTGTTGTGTCGGTTACAGCGCTCATCGGCGTTCAGTTGATTGGCCATAGAAAGAATATCGACAAATGATGTATTCTTCACACGTTGCCAATCTCGGCTCGAATCTGGCGTGCAGCATCAAAGACCGCAGCGCGATAGGCGTCGACAGTGGTTTCGTTGAACCGGACGCGCAAGCCCGACAGGCTGACTGCCCCCAGAAGTTCGTCTTCGAGGCCAAGAACTGGTACCGAAAGGCCAGCGACATCGGGGTCACGTTCCCCAAGACTGAGATAATACCCAGACTTCCGAATGTTGTTGGCCTGTTTGCCCTGTCGGATGGAATAGGCATCCAGCACTTGGCCCGAAGATCCAATGCTCAGCGGGATGATCTCGCCCTCTTCTACATGATCCCGGGCCAGCCTATGCGAATTGACACGGTAGAGACAAACTCCGGAATTGCCACGCTGCACGTAAAAGGACGCGCTTTCTCCCGTTGCATTCACAAGGTTCGCCAGCACCGGGCGCACAATAGGCCCCATGCGCA
>NYVC01000084.1:19614-20405 GCA_002684375.1 Marinovum sp. | reverse complement strand
AGGGGCAGTTTTTTGCTCCCACAGAGTGGCAACCTGAAAGCTGAAGACCTGAACCCATACCTCTCCAATATCTTTATTGCAGATAAAATTGCACCCGGACTGGTTCAAATTAAAACCGCAGGAACTGGAATATCGGCACGCCTCGGCATGGACCCAAGGGGCATGCCCTTGAGCGCGTTATTCCGGGCTCAGGCGCGTGGGCCATTGGCCAGCGCCGTACATGCAACCTTGGATACGCCAGAGGTCACCAGATTAACACTGCATGCGGCCACCAACCCACTAATGCCAGCGATTGCAGCTAAAATGCTATTGCTGCCGCTGCTTGACAATCAGTCCGAACCAAACCGAATTTTCGGCGTTTTAACCTGCAGTTGTAGCAAGACAAGCGATCGTCTTCGGTTTGAAATCGCCAAAACGCAAAGCTATCCTATAGATCTTACATTTAACACACCAACGACCTGCGAACGGGCGACCGTAAATACCGGCCGGTACCAGAGTGCGTCAGGAACGGCCAATGATCAAAACCACAGGTCAAACCCAAATACTGACAGAAACATCATCCATTTCAAGTCTCCCATCGACAGAGCGTAAAGCCGTTCATTTCGTGGCGGTTACAGACGATTCAGGGTGCAGGTGTACAGGCCTTTAAGGCAGTNTTTGTCACCGGGAGGNAAACCACCGGACTTCNGCCATGGGCTTTGCCACTGCAGGCGTTCGGGACAGCTGAANCACNANACNCTNAGGCTTNTACCAGCTTACTGAATTAAAACTGGCCCAACGAACGGGCCAGA
>NYVC01000084.1:0-19609 GCA_002684375.1 Marinovum sp. | reverse complement strand
GCTTTTAAAAAATGATGTTAATGATGTTTATAAGTGGGCANCNGCCCCATCTCCCGCANCTAAGGGGGATGAGGCGGGCGCATGTTAACCCGTTTTGGCAGCTGTTTGAACCCGCCGTTGGGTAAGTTCTTCGGCAACCAAGAACGCCAGTTCCAGCGATTGGCTGGCATTAAGTCTNGGATCACAGGCCGTATGATAGCGGTCTGAAAGGTCTTCGTCGCTGACCGCCCGAACGCCACCGGTACATTCAGTCACATCCTGACCGGTCATTTCGAAATGCACGCCACCGGGCACGGTACCTTCGGCATTATGAATTGCGAAGAACTCTCGTACTTCGCGCAACACGCTGTCGAAGGGGCGGGTTTTATAACCACTAGAGGATTTGATGGTATTGCCGTGCATGGCGTCACAAGTCCAAAGGACATTNGCCCCCTCTTGCTGAACTGCCTTGATCAGCCGCGGCAGATGATCCCCGACTTTTCCGGCACCAAATCGCGCAATCAACGTCAAACGCCCGGCTTCGTTCTCGGGGTTCAGCTTGGCCATNAGAANTTTGAGGTCTTCAGCGGTCGTGGTCGGTCCACATTTCAATCCAATCGGGTTTTGCACCCCGCGACAAAATTCGACATGGGCTCCATCCGGTTGCCGGGTGCGGTCGCCGATCCAGATCATATGACCCGANCCTGCCAGCCATTTGCCAGAGGTCGAATCAAGCCGCGTCAGCGCCTCTTCGTATTCCAACAAAAGGCTTTCGTGACTGGTGTAAAAATCAACCGTTTGCAGGCTGGGTGCCCGCTCACTGTCAAGCCCTGCGGCGGTCATGAAATCCAGTGCGTCGCTTATTGAACGCGCCATATCGCGGTATTCTTTGGCCTGATCGCTTTCGGTAAAGCCCAAAGTCCAGCTGTGCACCTGATGCACATCGGCATAGCCACCGGTTGAAAACGCNCGCAGCAAATTCAGCGTCGCCGCAGCCTGTGTGTAGGCCTGGAGCATCTTTGANGGGTTNGGCATACGNGCCTCGGGCGCAAACGACAGCTCGTTGATGATATCGCCGCGGTAGCTTGGAAGCTCCATGCCATCAACCACTTCGGTCGGGGCAGATCTGGGTTTGGCAAACTGCCCGGCCATCCGCCCGACTTTGACCACCGGCACTTTGGCCCCATACGTCAATACCATCGCCATTTGCAGCATGACTTTGAATGTGTCGCGGATTAAATCGGCGCTAAATTGTTCAAAGCTCTCTGCACAATCGCCGCCTTGCAGCAGAAACGCTTCACCCCGAGATGCCGCCCCAAGAGCCGTTTTAAGGCGCCTTGCCTCGCCGGCAAACACCAACGGAGGATATTGCCCAAGTTGNGCCTCCACAGACTGCAGAGCGACCGCATCCGTATACTCCGGCATTTGCACTCTGGGTTTACTCCGCCAGTTATTCTTTTGCCAGTCAGTCATCTGTTTTCTCCGCGCTTGGTAGGTATTCTCAAGAGCTTATAACGGTGTCTGTTTAAAGTGACCATATAGTAATTGAACACGCCCTATTGACCAAACCCTATAGTTTGGTTCAATGGGGGCAAAGTGTGCGTTTATTTACGTTCGAACTATCCAATTACATAAAGGCAGGATCGAGATGCAGTCTCAACTCCAAAGTGTCGAAAATTTGCCCCGAGGGATAAGGCCGCGAAAATTTGTTTTCGTGTTGCTGCCAAAGTTCACACTACTTTCCTTTACATCNGCGCTGGAATGCCTGAGAATTTCAAATAGAATGGCCAATCAGGTTNTATATAGTTGGGAACTTGTAAGTGAAAACGGGGCTCCGATAACCTGTTCTGCTGAAATTGAATTTTCGATTGATCACGATCTGGNCGAGTTGAATCGCGATGACACNATCATGCTTTGTGGCGGAGAAAATATCCGCGCGGCGACCACCAAACGCCTGCTGAGTTGGCTGCGCCGGGAATCCCGACGCGGGCTCGCTATCGCAGGTCTATGCACCGGAGCTTTTCCTATGGCCAAAGCCGGACTTTTGGAAGGAAAGCGCGCCACCATCCATTGGGAGAATCAAGACAGCTTTGCGGAAGAGTTTGAAAGTGTTGAGCTGACCAAATCAGTCTTTATCATCGAAGGCAATCGTATGACCACCGCTGGTGGGACCTCGTCGATTGATCTGATGTTGAAGTTAATCGCAAACGACCATGGCGAAGACCTAGCCAACGCAGTGGCCGACCAGCAGATTTATTCGTCAATTCGTACAACTCAGGACATCCAGCGCCTGTCCGTTCCAACCCGCTTAGGGGTACGCCATCCCAAGCTTGGTCAGGTCATCCAAATGATGGAGCGGAACATAGAAGAGCCGATCAGCCCGTCGACACTGGCAAAACACGTGGCGATGTCGACGCGGCAACTGGAGCGATTGTTCCGGCGTTATCTCAGCCGAAGCCCAAAGCGCTATTACATGGAATTGAGATTGCAAAAAGCCCGCAATCTTCTGATGCAGACCGATATGAGCGTGATCAATGTCGCACTGGCCTGCGGGTTTGCCTCTCCATCGCATTTTTCAAAATGCTATCGCACCCATTACGCAACAACACCATATCGTGAACGTGGCAGCCAATCGACCAAACCATAAAATATCACTTGCAGGTGCGAAAACAGCTGCGGTAGTGACGCGGCCCACGCCTGGCAGTGCACAAAATTATTACATTTAGAGTCAAAGAATACAGAAACTTAACGAAAAACCTACGGCAGGCACCNTCAACGAGGGNTACTGAGCATTTTGTTTTTTCGCCAAGAGATGCTAATATTGCTTTCATTTTATATACATGACTATTAAATGGTCACCTGAACGCTGGGTTCAACTATGGGAGATTTATAATGAAAAAGCTGATGACAGCAACGGCAGCCGCCGCGCTGCTGGCGGGGTCTGCATTCGCAGGCGGCCACAACGAAGTGAAAATTGGGGTGATCCTTGGCTTTACTGGCCCGTTNGAAACCATCACACCCGCAATGGGTGCGGGCGCTGAACTGGCAATGAAGGAAGTCACAGATTCAGGCAAACTGTTGGGCGGCGCAACCGTGACTTCGGTTCGGGCAGACTCAACCTGCATCGACGCCGCAGCGGCAACAGCCGCAGCCGAACGCTTGGTGACATCCGATAAAGTCAACGCCATNATGGGCGCAGACTGTTCTGGCGTGACCGGCGCGATTTTGCAAAACGTAGCGCGTCCGAACGGCATTGTGATGATTTCGCCATCTGCGACGTCTCCGGCTTTGTCGACTGCAGAAGACGACGGTCTGTTCTTCCGCACCTCACCCTCTGATGCGCGTCAGGGTGTTGTGATGACCAATATCATCATGGACCGTGGTTTTAAGACCGTCGCTTTGACCTATACCAATAACGACTACGGCAAAGGATTGGCTGACAGTTTTGCTGCCGCATTTGAAGCGGCTGGTGGCACTGTGACCATCAACGCAGCCCATGACGAAGACAAGGCCGATTACTCTGCCGAAGTTGGCGCTCTGGCCTCAGCCGGTGGTGACCTTCTGGTCGTCGCAGGTTACGAATCCGGTGGCGGCAAGCAGATCATTCAAGCCTCACTTGACACCGGCGCGTTTGATACNTTTGTTCTGCCAGACGGCATGGTCGGACAGGCGATTGTTGATGCAATCGGCCCAGATCTGAACGGTTCGTTTGGTCAGTATCCCGGATCGGAAAACAAAGGAGCAGATGTTTTTGGTGGTTTGGCCTCAGCCGCAGGCTTTGAAGGNTCCTCAGCATTCGCNGGCGAAAGCTATGATGCGGCAGCTTTAATTATGCTGGCAATGCAAGCCGGTGGATCGAGCGCTTCAGCTGATGTCATGCAGCATGTGATGAATGTTGCTAATGCGCCGGGCGTACAAATCATGCCGGGTCAATTGGGCCAAGCGCTTGTTTTATTGGAAGCTGGCTATGATATCGACTATGTGGGTGCGACCGCGGTTGAGCTGATTGGGCCAGGTGAGTCTGCAGGTAATTACCGCGAGATTGAAATCCAGAACGCCAAAGTGGAAACAGTTGGTTATCGTTAATCACGCGAACTTTGAATTTGANCAGCCCGGTTCGCCGGGCTGTTTGTCTGTTTGGCGGCAGAACACGCCCTGCCCTCATCCCTGCCTTGAAAGAACAAACCTTTGATTGAAGTCGAAAATCTGCATAAGCATTTCGGCGGTTTTCATGCTGTTGACGGTGCCAGCCTCAAGATCGCCAAAGGGTCGATCACCGGGCTAATCGGTCCTAATGGCGCTGGGAAAACCACGCTGTTTAACGTTATTGCCGGGGTACATAAAGCCACCTCGGGTCGCGTCTTGATGGAAGGTCGCGACATCACGGGGCTTGCGCCGCATGAGCTGTTTCATCAAGGATTGCTCCGGACGTTTCAGATTGCTCATGAGTTCACGTCTATGAGCGTGCGCGAAAATCTGATGATGGTTCCACCGCAACAATCAGGCGAAACGCTTTGGAACACTTGGTTTGGCCGCAAACGCATTGCTAATGAAGAGCGCGCCCTGCAGGCCAAAGCCGATGAGGTTATCGATTTTTTAACCATCTCACATCTCAAACAAGAAAAAGCCGGCAACCTGTCGGGCGGTCAAAAAAAGCTGTTGGAGCTGGGACGGACGATGATGGTTGATGCCAAGATCGTGTTTNTAGACGAGGTTGGCGCTGGTGTGAACCGCACTCTGCTTGGCACGATCAGCGACGCTATTCTGCGCTTAAATCAAGAGCGCAATTACACCTTTGTNGTCATCGAACACGACATGGACTTTATNGGCAAGCTCTGTGACCCGGTGATCTGCATGGCCGAGGGCAAAGTATTGGCAGAGGGCACTTTGGAAGAAATAAAGGCCAATGAGCAGGTGATTGAGGCCTATCTTGGCACCGGTTTGAAAAATAAGGCGGTGGCGCAATGANTGAAGAGCCGTTTTTAATCGGAGACTCTATGACCGGCGGCTATGGTGGCGGCCCAGATATTTTGCACGGATGCACAATTTCGGTTGAAAGAGGCCAGATAGCGGTGATTGTCGGCCCCAATGGCGCCGGCAAATCAACCGCAATGAAGGCGGTTTTCGGAATGCTGAACCTCAACGGCGGTTCTGTGCGATTGAACGGTGTTGATATCACAGCTCTTTCACCGCAGGACCGGGTGAAACACGGCATGGGGTTCGTACCCCAAAACAGCAATATATTTACATCGATGACAGTTGAGGAAAACCTNGAGATGGGGGCGTTCATCCGCACCGATGATTTTAGCGAAACCATGGAGCAGGTGTATAGCCTGTTTCCAATTTTGCAGGAAAAGCGCAATCAGGCTGCGGGAGAATTATCAGGTGGCCAACGCCAGCAGGTTGCGGTGGGGCGTGCGTTGATGACGCGCCCTAAAGTGCTGATGTTGGATGAACCGACAGCTGGGGTCTCGCCGATCGTGATGGATGAATTATTCGATCGCATTATCGAGGTGGCACAATCAGGTATTCCNATTTTGATGGTAGAACAAAATGCCCGCCAAGCCCTTGAGATCGCCGATAAGGGCTATGTATTGGTACAGGGACGCAACGCCTTTTCGGGGACCGGCAAAGACCTGTTGAACGATCCCGAAGTCCGCAAATCATTTTTGGGAGGCTGAGCATGCCCCAANAAATTTGGTTGTTGAACAAAAAGTCCCTTTTGGCGTGTGTNTATGCCCCGCGCAATCGGGCGGCTGGTATATCTTTTNAGGCGCTGCGGCGCGGAGCGTATTAATGGATTTTCTGAATGCAATTATAGCCCTGTGCAATTACGTAATTGTTCCCAGCGTGACCTATGGCAGTCAACTGGCACTTGGGGCTTTGGGNGTGACGCTCATTTACAGTATTTTGCGGTTTTCCAATTTTGCCCACGGCGACACGATGGCCTTTGGCGCAACAGTGACCATTCTGGTCACGTGGTTTTTTCAGGCCAACGGTATCGGTCTGGGGCCATTGCCAACCGCTCTGTTGGCGCTGCCGTTCGGTATTCTCGGCTGCGTTGCGCTGGTGCTGCTTACCGATCGNCTNGTCTATCGATTTTATCGCGCCCAAAAAGCCAAGCCGGTTATTTTGGTGATCGTCTCAATGGGGGTGATGTTCATCATGAACGGTTTGGTCCGGTTTATTCTGGGTCCGGGAAACCGCACAATTACAGATGGTGAGCGGTTTATTATCTCAGCGCGNGAGTTCAAATCCATGACCGGATTGCGTGAGGGACTGGCGCTGAAAACCACCCAAGGCATCACAGTTATTACGGCTGTTGTTGTTGTCGTGGCGCTGTTTTGGTTTCTCAACAAGACACGCACCGGAAAATCCATGCGCGCCTATTCGGATAATGAAGATTTAGCACTATTGTCAGGGATCAACCCTGAACGGGTAGTAATGGTGACTTGGCTAATTGTTGCCAGTTTGGCAACGGTGGCGGGTGTGCTCTACGGTTTGGACAAATCCTTCAAACCATTCACCTATATGCTGTTACTTCTGCCTATTTTTGCCTCTGCTATTGTTGGCGGATTGGGTAATCCGGTCGGCGCAATTGCCGGTGGATTTCTCATTGCTTTTTCGGAAGTAACAATCACTTATGCTTGGAAAAAAGTTCTGGTTTATGCGTTGCCCGAACCCTTGGAACCGACGGGTTTGGTGCAATTACTCAGTACAGATTACAAATACGCGGTGAGTTTTTCCTTGCTTGTTTTGGTCCTTTTATTCCGTCCCACAGGCCTTTTCAGGGGGAAATCAGTATGACAGACCGCATGAGAACGTCCGGCCTGTTCGCCCTTGTTGTTGTCTTGATTCTGGCAACCGGGCTGTTGCAAAGTTGGAATTCGGCGCTTTTGATCCTCAATATGGGATTAATCAGTGCGATTATGGCGCTGGGTGTCAATCTGCAATGGGGTTTTGCAGGCCTGTTTAACGTGGGTATTATGGGGTTTGCAGCGCTTGGCGGATTGGCCACTGTACTGATTTCCATGCCCCCCGTCCCCGAAGCATGGACAGCGGGTGGTCCGCGCGTGTTACTTGGGGTGCTAATCGGCGCCGCCACATTAAGTGCTGCCATTTTAGGATATCAAAGACTGCCAGCCGGCCCGACCCGTGCCCTGGGTCTGATATTGTTTTTAATAATTGGCTTTTTTGTGTTTCGTTGGGTGTTTGACCCGGGTGTCAAAGCGGTTGAGGCGATCAACCCAGCTGGAACCGGCTATCTTGGCGGCCTTGGTTTGCCAGTGCTATTGGCTTGGCCGCTCGGAGGGCTTTTGGCGGCCGGGGCCGCTTGGGTGATCGGGAAAACTGCGTTGGGACTACGCTCGGATTATCTGGCAATTGCGACCCTCGGGATCGCCGAAATTATCGTTGCGATGATGAAGAACGAGGATTGGCTCGCGCGCGGTGTCAAGAATGTTACCGGCATTCCGCGCCCGGTACCCTATGAGGTTTCACTACAAAATAATGCCGGCTTTAACGCCTCAGCGCAAAGTCTTGGGCTTGATCCGGTTGTCGCCTCGTCACTTTATGTCAAACTCAGCTATTCGATTTTATTTGCCGTGGTACTGCTGGTATTGTTGTGGCTGGCACAACGCGCCTTAAAAAGCCCTTGGGGCCGCATGATGCGGGCCATACGCGACAATGAAGTCGCGGCCGAAGCGATGGGCAAAGATGTCACCGCACGTCATTTACAGGTCTTTATTTTGGGGTCGGCAATCTGTGGCATTGCCGGTGCGATGATGACGACACTTGACGGGCAATTGACCCCCGGTAGCTATCAACCGATCCGCTATACATTTTTGATCTGGGTGATGGTCATTGTCGGCGGCTCAGGCAACAATCTGGGCGCTGTTTTAGGTGGTTTTGTGATCTGGTTTTTCTGGGTTCAGGTCGAGCCCATTGGCCAATTATTGATGACAGTGGCCACGATGGGTCTGGATGACAGCAGCGCATTAAAACTGCACCTGCTCGACAGTGTCGCCCATATGCGTTTGCTGACTATGGGGTTGATCTTGTTACTGGTCTTGAGGTTCAGCCCACGCGGTTTATTGCCTGAAAAGTGAATTTGACTACGACTGGTTTGGTCTTTTTGCGAATATACACAAAAAATTAACCTCTAATATGTAGCTTGGACGGGAACAGAGCAGCGAGTGTTGGCTTTGTTTTATTTTCCTCCCAGTTAAACTGGCTGCGCCTTGACGGTGCAGCCTTTTTTATATCGACGTCTCACAATTTCTTATTGACCGCTCTGATCGAAATAAGTAGCGTGTGGAGCATAATAGTCGGCGAGTTCGACAGGGAGCATGGAAGAGAGAGCCTTTTGGCTCTTTTTTCTTTTTTGAGATATGTGTGACGTGGTTTGAATGAAAAATGACGCTTGAAATCAGAGTATTCTTGTATTCTTTTTCTTGATAAAACTATAGATGGACCAAAAGGTAAAAACCATATGCCTAAAATTTTTGTCGTGATCGCCATAATCTGGTCTTTGATGACAGGGGCTCAGGTAACCGCCCAAACGGATGACAGCCCTGTACCAAAACCGCCAGAACTGGCAATGGGCACGACGGAGGGCGAACCGCAAATGGGTCAACCCTACACCGCTGAAAAAGTTGGCAGCTGGGAGCGGCGCTGCGTACGCACCGAGCCGGATCAGACGGACGATCCCTGTCAACTTTATCAATTGTTGGAAGATGATCTTGGTAATGCTGTGTCAGAGATTACCTTGTTTAAGCTCGATACCGGCGGGCAAGCGGTGGCCGGTGCAACCATTATCGTTCCTTTGGAAACTTTGTTAACTGAACAACTTAAACTGCGGGTCGACGAAAGCCCGGCCCGAATTTACCCTTTTTCTTTTTGCACGTCAGTCGGCTGTATTGCGCGTATCGGACTGACCGCAGACGATATCAAAAGTTTCAAACGCGGCGCCGGGGCCCGTTTGTCTTTGGTACCGGTTGCCGCGCCAGACCAGTTGGTAATTTTAAAAATGCCCCTTGATGGGTTCAGCGTTAGCTATTCAAAAATTAGNCCGCTCAAGGAATAACNCACGCTGTACGCCGCTANGGTNCGGCACAGCCTACCCTTCACCGTTTGACGCTNCTAATCCGGACAAGGTGGCCTGTGCAGCCCTGATACCGGGTTTTGTGCCGCCCTGCCCCAATTTAGCCATCGTGCGTTGCATTGCACTGTGCTGCGCTTCGGGGTTCGACAGCAATGCACACAGCGCGGGGACAATTTTATCAGGACGGCAATTGGCGCCAATAAACTCGGGCACCACGCGGGTTTCCGAAACCAGATTGACCAAAGTTACGGTATCGACCCGCAACATTCGACTGATAATTTGTCGCGACAACCACGCCATGTCATAAGCAATCACCATCGGAGTTGCGGCGGCTGCCAGTTCAAGCGACACCGTGCCAGAGGCCGCCAGAGCAACGTCCGCGGCGGCAAAAGCCGCGCGTTTATCCCTGTGAGCAGTTTCGACCAAATGCGCTAGCGTTTGCGTCTGTGTCCGTGTCGCTGCCTTTGGACCTACAACGATTGGCTCGCCAGGCCAATCCGCAACAGCTGTTCGCACCTGACTTTCAACGGCCGACACCGTCGGCACAACCACCCGAAGCGCAGGATGCTGCCGGATAAGCGCCGCGACTGCGCCCCTAAAGATAGGCAGCAGACGACGCACCTCAGACCGTCGCGATCCTGGCAGAACCAACAGTAATGGGGCCCCCTCAATATTATGCGTCTTGCGAAAGACTGCGATCTCGGATGGTGTTGCCTGAGGGTCAGTGACAACCGGATGTCCCACGAAATCGCATCGCATACCAGCGGCGCGCATATAGGGCGGCTCAAACGGAAACAGCGCCAGCACCTGATCGATATAGGGGGCCATTTTTTCCGCCCGCTTCGGTCGCCATGCCCAGACCGTTGGGGCCACATAATGCACTGTGCGAATAGAACTGCGTGCTTTGACTTTTTGCGCCACGCGCAGATTAAATTCGGGCAAATCAATGGTGATCAAAACGTCCGGTTGGAACTGTAATACCGCCTCAACNGTTTGCTGAATACGGCGCTTTAGTGCNTGATATTGCNTTAAAATTTCACCGATGCCCATAATGCTGATTTGGTCCATTGGAAACAGGCTTGTCAGGCCCTGCCCAATCATCCCACTACCGCCCAGACCTGCAAACTGAACCTGTTTNCCAACCAAATGTTGAAGNCCTTTCATCAATTCAGCGCCCAGTTTGTCGCCAGAGGCTTCACCGGCAATGATAAATACCTTCACCTCATATCTCCTGGGCTATAAGAAACAACCCAAACTGAGCCACCAGTGCGCGCGTCTGTTCNGGCTCTAAAAGCAGNACGCGCCCGGCGTCTATGGCCAGACCNGCCANTCCTGCCGCCTGCACTGCCCGTATGGTATCNGGNCCAATTGCAGGCATATCCACCCGTAGGTCCTGCCCTGATTTTGGCGTTTTGATTAGAACGCCGCCCTGCCCTCGCCGCAGATGTGAGGGAGTTTGCCCNACAAAACGAAGCAGTGCATCGGTGCCCTGCAATGTCTCAATTCCAAGGCACAGGCCATTTTCAAATACGGTGCTTTGCCCGATATCGGCATCTGAGAGCANCCCCAGCAAAGCTCGCCCCTTTTCAATATCCTCATGGTGCTTTGACTGGGGGACCACTTGCGACAATATCCCTGCCTTTGCGGTCATCTCAGGTAAGAGCTCATGAGCGCCGCACACCGTAAACCCATGAGATTCGAACAAATNGATGACAAACCGCAGCAGGCCGTCATCCCCAAGTTGCAAGGCCGCCACAAGCTGCGGCGAAATTTGGCGCATAAAGGCATCGAAATTTTCAGGGTTTAACGCCGGCCGGTACATTGAGCCTGCCATAACCACCCGTCGAATACCGCGCTCTTTCAGAACCGCAAACAACTTTCCAAGCNGCTCAAAACTGTGGTCTTCCGTCCGGCCTGGCAGGCTGTGGTTGATGCCGGTAAAGGTAATANAAAGCGCATCTGGATAGGCGCGCGCCAAGTCTGGTGGCAAAGCACCCGCACCGCTTAATATGGCCAAGTCCAAAGCCATNGATCAGCTCGGNGTCAAAAAGGATCGGTCACTATGACCCAAAACAAACTCTACGATATCCTGAACATAGGCCGAGGTGGTTTCATCGCCGAGCTTTTTGGTGCGCTCCAAAAATGTCCCATCGCCTTGCGCCAGCATCTGAAACGCTGCGCGCAAGGCGGTTATATCCATTCGGTCAACCCCTTTGCGTTTCAAACCAACAAGGTTCAAGCCATCCAACGCACCCCGGGGGCCCTGAACCAGACCATATGGGATAACATCATTTGTGACCATTGTTACCGCGCCGACAATCGCACCGCGACCTATACGGACAAATTGGTGAATGCCTGAAAGACCGCCAATGATAACGTCATCCTCGATGATGCAATGGCCGGCCAATGCGGCGCTGTTCACCACGATAACCCGATCACCGATCTGGGCATCATGCGCGACATGACAGCCTGCCATAAACAGCCCATCATCCCCAATTTTAGTCACACCGCCGCCGCCATCGGTACCGGTATTCATCGTCACATGTTCCCGAATGCGATTGCGCTTACCGATCACAAGTCGTGTTTTTTCGCCATTAAACTTGAGATCTTGCGGAATTTCGCCAATCACCGAAAACGGAAAAATCGTCGTGTCTTGACCAATTGTCGTCTGTCCCGCGATCACAACGTGACTTTTTAATTTGACACCAGCCTTCAACACCACATTCGGACCAATATGACAAAACGGCCCAACCCTACAATCGGGCGCAATCACCGCGCCCGCTTCAATCACTGCGCTTGGATGAATATTGACAGTCTCGTCCTCTGCGCGGGTCCTGTCAGTCATCTGCCGGCTCCTGCGGCATATCCATCATCGCGGTAAACTCGGCCTCAGCAGCCATTTCCCCCTCGACAGTGGCCACACCGCCAAATTTCCAAACCTTACCCCCGGGTTTGCCGCGCAGTGTTGTCATGCGCATTTCCAAAACATCGCCTGGAATGACTTTACGCCGGAACTTACACTTATCAATTGCCATAAAATAAATCAGCATGTTTTTATCAGCCAGATCCAGTGCAGTTCCGACCATAACCCCCGCGGTCTGCGCCATTGCCTCGACAATGGTAACGCCGGGCATAATGGGTGCACCGGGAAAATGGCCTTGAAAATGTGGCTCATTCATCGAGACATTTTTGATCCCGGTTGCAGATTTATAGCCATCTATTTCAAGCACTTTATCCACAAGCAGGAACGGATAGCGATGCGGCAATATCCGTTGGATAAGTTGAATATCCGCACTCAAAACGGGTGAAGTCATACTGGGATCCGATCCTTGTTCTTACGAGAGTAATATCTATCAAGCCCTTGAAAGCGGGACAAGCTTACTCTTTGCCCGCCCCGGAACTGGTTTTGCCATCCCCGAGAAACGCATCGATCCTTTCGATGGCCACATCCGTAAGATTTATGGCGTCATTCCAGATAAAGGCATAGCGCTGCTCAATGATTACATCAGCGCCGGTGTCGCGCATCAATGTCTCGAAAACCGGNCCGGTNGCCGNCATTAANNTCATNTGATCCTTGCGGCGCTGCTCCATGCGCCTTTGATTTTTGGCTTGTTGTTGGTTTGAAATAAGTTGGACTTTTTCGTCAAAATTCGCTGCCAGAACTCTAAATTCATCNGCGTTCATCGAACTGCGTTGTTTGGTCAGGCTCGCTTCTTCCAATTCCAACTCTTGCAAAAGNCGTTTATTGTCGGCGATCTGTAATTGCTCCATCTGGCGCAATTCAGATGCAAGCCGGCGNCCGTATAAAGTTTCNNTNAGCACGCGCTGTTTATCAATGATGATCACCGAGGTGCGCGGCAGGGTGTCTGTTTGCGCCCAACCATACGCCACAGTTATGACCATTAAAACGATCCAAGTGGTCAGGATGCGAATTGTGGTCATAATACCCTCAGAAGCTTGTGGCGATGGTGAGCTCGAAACTTTCGGTTTTATCAAAGGTCTCAGATTGCAACACATCCATAAAATTAAACCTCAGTGGTCCAATGACTGTTGTCCAAAACAACGAAAATCCGATCGTGTGACGCAGTTTAAACTTTTCGGATACCACAAGATTGTTAGTAGTTTCCAATCCCCACAGAGAGCCTATGTCGTAGAACACACCCCCAGTGAGCCCGTATTCGTTTGGTATTCCCAAAGGAAATTGGGCTTCAAAGCGGGCAACCGCATAGTCTGTGCCGCCAAGAGCGTCATCGTAAAAGCCTGACTTTATTTCGCGGGGGCCTATACCATTCGCGTCAAAACCACGCATGACATTGGATCCAAGCGAGAAGCGATCGTTAACCCGACTGCTGCCCTTCATATACGACAGTGTGCCACCTTCAAGAGTAGCAGAAAGTGTCACTTCTTCTGCCATAACCGTGGTTTGCCCGATAACTTTAAAATTTGTTTTGACAAAGGAATTATCACCGCCAAATCCACCAATTTCCTGCCCTAGTTGAAACAATGCTCCTGAATTGGTGTTAAGGCCCTTTCGACGATTGTCGTAGGTATATGTATATCCGATCGAGCTGTTCAGTACATCGCCCTTTGCAACTTCATCTTTTATGACACCACTGACAAAAGCGCTGGTTGTCAGACCAGTGGCAACGTTGGACGTACTGAGGTTATAGCTCAGGTTTAAGGCACTATATTCGGTCAGCGGAAACCNGANCGAGGGCGAAAAAGAAGTCGTGTTNGATTGGAAAGATACATCATCAGGAGTATAGGAAACGTAACTTAATNCTATTCCAGCAGACAAATCACGCCCTAAAAATGCGGGTTCGCGAAAACTGAATTCAAGTTTTTTATTGGTTGCCGCGGTTGAGATGGCAAGTCCAAGCGCCTGACCTCTGCCTAGAAAATTAGCCTCCTCAAAAGTTATTTCCGCACCAAGCCCGGTCGTGCTGGCATAGGTGCCACCGAACCCGAGGCTTCCGGTTGGTTTTTCAACCACCGACACGTCAATAATGACCTGATCCGGGGAAGATCCCTCCCGCGGCTCAACTTTCGACTGTGAAAAGTAACCCAGCGCCTTGATCCGTTCGGCGCTCTGGCGAATTTCGCGTGGATTAAACGGGTCGCCTTCAACCACATTAAACTGCCGCCGTATAACCTTGTCCAAGGTGGTTGCATTGCCTTTTATATCGATACGCTCGACAAAGACACGCGGCCCGTTGGACAGCTTGTATTCTATATCCAGTGTCAACGTCCGATCGTTGCGGGTAATGTTGGGCTCTACTCGCAGGAAATCTTTCCCCTGCATTAGGGCAAAACGCTCGAGCCGTGTGATGTCCGTCTCGATAGGCAGGGGTGAGTAGATATCACCAGTGGTCACTTTAATCGCAGCTCCAAAGGCGTCGAGATCGACCGTTTCGATGTCTGAGACCACCGATACCTCGCCAACGGAAAACTGCTGGCCCTCTTGAAGCATGAACGTTACAAACATGCCGTCGCGTTTCCGCGACAGTTCCGAAGCGACATTGGTAATTTTAAAATCAACAAAACCACGTGACAAATAAAAATCAGCCAGCAGCTGCTTGTCATAATCGATCCGGTCCGCGATGAACGTATCCTTGGATATAACACTGCGCAGCAGTCCGGCCTGTTTTGTGGCNAAAACCCGCCGCAGCCGGCGTTCCGAGAACGCTCTATTGCCAACAAAGCTTAACCGCTCAATTTCAACCAAGCCCCCTTCAAAAACCTCAAACACCAAATCGACACGATTGTCAGCACGTCTGATCGCTTTGGGGGTAACTCTTGCCGCAAGACGNCCTTTTTGCACATAGGCATCCACGACGCGCGCCGCGTCCTGTTCNGCTAATTCCGCGTTGAAAACACGCCGGGGCTGCGACTGGATCGCTTTTAACAGGGCTTCACTTTTGAGCCTTTTATTCCCTTCAAAAACAATCTGGTTCAGAGTTGGCAACTCAACCACCAGAATTTTCAAAGTGTCTCCTACAGGCTCCATATCGACGCGCTCGAACAAGCCACTGGCCAGAATATTTCGGTAGGCTGTGTTCAGCGCACCGGCACTTATTGTTACATCACGCTCGAGACCCGCGTAGCTCAGGATGGTGTTGCTTTCGATACGTTGGTTGCCACTGACCTCGAATTTTGAAAATACATACGATTGCGCTTCTGCGGACGNCGTAAATGANAATGCAATCANCCCNAAAAATAGAACCAAAGTCCGAACACGGNGCAGGACTGCGCAGACGGGAAAGTCCGGGGTCTGTGCCCAAATTGTAAAAATATTCTTCATCACGTGTTCCCAGTCATGTCGTAAGCCCTAAAAAAGGTATCTGTATTGCCCAAGGATGTCAAAAGACAAGCCGGTCATTTCCCCATCATATACACCAAGGTTTGTCACATGCCCCAAACCGACCTTTCAACAACGATAAAGACCCTGATATGAAAATGCTTCGCATAAATCATAAATAAAATCAGTCTTTCCGCCCCACGCTGCTAAGGGCAGAATAAGTCATTTGACACACCAAACACCATCAAAGCCAATATAGCCGCCAATCCAGCCACCATAAGAAACCGCACCAGAGAGTCATTTGCTGGCCGACCGGTTATCGCTTCATAGGTGAAGAACAAAAGTTGCCCGCCATCTAAAGGCGGAATNGGGAAAAGATTTAACAGGCCAATCGCCGTGCTGAGCACCGCAATAAACACAATAAAACTTTGACCGCCTTGACTGGCCATAGCGCCAGAAACCTGTGCAATTCCAATCGGTCCTGACAGATTACAGCTGCTGATCGCCCCGGTTATCATATGGTACATCCCCGACAGCGACCCCTCAATAATCCGCAGCGTCCGCGCGACCGCAGCGCTGAAGGCCTGCCAGACGCCAGGGGCTTGTGTGGCTGGTTCAAAAACCTCGCCACCAACAATTCCGATTCGCCACTGCGTGACAAACGTATTNTCTGGCCCCGGCTCATCCACCCGACGCGGCGTCAACGCAAATTGCAGTTGCTCGCCTGCTCGCCAGACATCCAGTTTTAAAACCTTACCGTTGGAATTTTCCACATGTCCTTTGAGTTGGTTGAACGAAAACACCGCCATTCCGTCAACCGCAGTAATCACATCTCCGACCTTCATATCGATGGCATAGGCCGCCGATTGCGGCGCAAGCTGGGTGATATGGGCCGGATAGGGGTGTGGCCCCTGCACCTGAATTTCCATGCCAGCGCGTCGCACCGCATACGTCAGGCTGGCCTTATCGGGCAGATCCGTGAGAAACCCGTAGAAGGCCGCACCATCGTTAAAAGACGGCAGATCCACACCTTCAATACCAAGGATCTCATCGCCCAATTTCAAACCCTGTGGCGCAGGGTTTGGCAGCAAGCGCCCCACAGTCAAAGGATCAGACGGCACGCCCTGCATCATCAAAACGCCAAAAAAGATCGCGATCGAAAGAATAAAATTGAACACAGGTCCGGCAACCACGGTAGCCATGCGCGCAGCAACGGGAGCACCATGCATCGTTTTGCGTAATTCCGCCGGGTCTTGGGTTTGCAGCGCCTGAACATCTTTGCTGCTGGCAGCGTCTGCATCACCCCGAAATTTTACGTATCCGCCAAGAGGCAATGCCGCAATTTGCCAGCGTGTGCCGCGGCTGTCTATTCTGGAAAACAGAACCGGCCCAAACCCGATTGAAAAGACATCAGCCTCGATTCCCGACCAGCGGCCAACGATATAGTGACCGTATTCATGGATGGCCACGATGATCGACAACGCAATGACAAACGCGATCACCGTCGAGATCGCATCTCCAAAGACAGGAATTATTGAGTATACTGTCACACTTGGTCCTTAACTATCAAAAATTCGCAACCTGATGGTCTTATAGTTCAAATGGTGGAGTTTGCGTCCGGTATCAAGGTCAAAATGAGCGGTGAAGATTGGCGCAAGATGTGATGCACATACTGAGGCCCATTTGCACGCAGAATGCAAACCGTAATCCACAGCGTGCCTTCAGCCCAAAAGGCGTTAGTGTTGTCAATCCGAAATTGAGATAATGCATCAAAATCCGATCGAAGGCGACAGGAACATTTGAAGTGCAAAAATAACAGCAGCGGCTGCAATCATGCCATCAAACCGGTCCAAAAAACCACCATGTCCGGGGATCAGAGATGAGCTGTCTTTTACTCCGGCCTGACGCTTGAGATGACTTTCAAGAATATCGCCGCACTGCGACACGATGGACAGCAATATACTGAGAGGCACAATTCCCCAATGAACACCTTCAAGCTGCGAGACAAATATGCCTCCAACGCATCCAGATCCGAGCCAACCCGCAACCGTTCCAGACCACGTCTTATTGGGGCTGATTGAGGCCCAAAGTTTTGGCCCCCCAAGCAAACGACCTGCAAAATAACCGGCAAGATCGGTGATGATCACCAGACTGATCAGCCAGATCACCGGGGTAAGGCCGGATTGGATGTACAGACCAGAAACCCCCATGGCCCCCGCTGAGACAAGCGCGCTATAGNTTGGNAAAAGTAAACCTTTGACGGGAAGTCGCTTGTANATCAGAATAACAGCCGCGAGCATAACAAACGCGGCCCCGCTGACCGGCAACCATGTTGCACCAAAAAAGGCCATTGNAGTGGCCNCGGCAAATCNNAGCGCGCGCTTGCCCTCNTGCGGTGCGAACAGACAAATANCCTCCCAGATCATCGCACCACAGACCAGCGCCAATAACGCGCGCAACCAAAATCCGCCAAGAGCGAGCGCCGCGCCGCCGACACCCAGCATAACCACAGCCGATATCAGGCGCGGCGCCAAATCATTCCAGCGGGCCACTCCGGTCATTCGGCCACTGCGCCATAATTACGTTTGCGCAACTGAAATCCCTGAGTCAGCAAAGTAAATTCAGCAGCGCTNAAATCCGGCCATAATGTATCGACAAATTCATATTCCGCATAGGCGGATTGCCAGAGTAAGAAATTAGAGACCCGCGCCTCACCACTGGTGCGAATAACCAGGTCAGGATCAGGCAAAACATAAGTATCCAGATACNTTGGAAGGGTTTCTTCATCNATGCTTTCGGGGTCTANTTCTCCAATCGCNACATCTTTTGCCAAGCGTTTTGTCGCTCGGGCCACCTCATCGCGACCGCCGTAATTCAACGCCACTGTCAAGTTTGTTCCGTCACAATGGTCCGTAGCAGTTTCCAAATCATCCATTAANGCGACCAGTTTGGGATCGAGCCGGATCCGATCCCCGATAAATCTGACTTTTACGTTGTTCTTGACCAATCCCCGCGTCTCTTTTTGAATGTAGGCCCTGAACAAGCTCATCAAACCTGACACCTCGGACTGGGTGCGTTTCCAGTTTTCCGTAGAAAACCCGAAAACAGTCAGGTATTTCACTCCGAGATCAGGACACACGGCAACGATTTCACGGACCCGTGCTGCGCCAGCATGATGGCCGAATAAACGCGGACGTCCGCGCTGGGTCGCCCAACGCCCGTTTCCATCCATAATAATCGCAACATGATCCGGGCCTTGACCCGACACTTTGGTATTGCCGTTTGCAGACAATCGAATACCCCTTGTTCAGACCTGCATAATTTCAGTCTGTTTAGTCTCTAAGTTTTTATCGACCATCGCAATAAAGCGGTCGGTCAGATCTTGAACTTCGCCTTCCCACAGCTTTTGGTCGTCTTCAGACATGCCGTTAGATTTGGCTTTCTTGATCTGGTCCATGCCATCACGCCGGACATTACGCACTGAAATACGTGCACTTTCTGCATATTGCGCAGCAACTTTTGTCAACTCACGTCGCCGCTCCTCGTTCAATTCTGGAATAGGCANCATAATAATCGTGCCGTTCAGTTGCGGNTTGATGCCAAGACCACTTTCNCGAATGGCTTTCTCGACCTTACCCACCATAGATTTATCCCACACGTTGATCGTCACCATACGGGGTTCTGGCACGTTGACAGTTCCGACCTGATTAATTGGGGTCTGTGATCCATAAGCATCCACCGTAATTGGCTCAAGCATACTGGATGAGGCGCGCCCTGTTCGCAGAGANGCNAATTCAACCTTGAGGGACGAGACAGCACCNGCCATACGACGCTCCAGATCATCGGTGTCAATCATGATTTCGTCGTCTGTCATGGTTTGTCTTTCCTGTTCGNCTGNTNGATNTTNNTCAGTGTAACCCTAACCNTGCACTTTTGTATAGGTGCCTTCACCAGCTAAAATACCNCGGAANCCACCCGGCTCATCAAGNGAAAANACGAATATTGGCAAATCATTATCNCGCGCCANAGCGATGGCGCTGGCATCCATNACCCCCAAATGTTGGGCCAGAACCTCATCATAGCTGACCGTGTCAAAGCGNCTCGCATCGGAGAACTTTTCCGGATCCTTGTCGTAAACGCCGTCATCTTTCGTCCCCTTGAAAATAGCTTCGCAAGCCATTTCGTTGGCGCGCAGTGTTGCCGCTGTATCTGTGGTGAAATACGGGTTG
>NYVC01000083.1 GCA_002684375.1 Marinovum sp. | reverse complement strand
ATGTCCTTACAAGCGACACCTCCCTGCATGTCTTTGTAAAGCTGTGGATTATAGAGAACTCTGGCGTTAGAGTTGATGTCGTAAATACTTGGCAAATCAGATTGTTTTTTTGAAACGTTCGCAGTAAAGACGCCTGCTGCAAGATTTAGCTGCGCCTGAGACCGTCGATTTGCTTTGGTCCCAGCTCCCCAATTTCCCAAATGCGTCTGCGCCTTACCAGATGTGTCTGCAAGGGCTGCTATCGCGCATCCCGTTTGAACATGCGCATGATGATCCCAAAAATGGTCTTTTGTCGGGGGCAGGGGGACATGAAAGCGTTTATCTTCACGTAATTTTGATGACTTAGCTCTTGTTTTTCTCTCNGGGCNTCCCAGCNNAAAANCATATNCAATATTCTATNTAAANGAGCNTTCCTATGGATAACGCCANATCATTATCACTGGCGCCTGAGCTACAGATCACTGAGTGGATCAACAACGAGGGTTCGATCACCTTACAGGGGTTGCGAGGCAAAGTCGTGGTTCTTGAGGCATTTCAAATGTTATGTCCGGGCTGCGTTGCACATGGATTACCGCAGNCTCAACGCATTTACGANACGTTTTCGTCTGACGATGTCGCCGTCTTAGGGTTGCATACAGTGTTTGAACACCATGCCGCGATGACNCCTGTGTCCCTCAAGGCGTTTGCCTATGAATATAAGATAAGGTTTCCGATTGGTATTGACGAACCCAGTTCTGGGGGCATGCCGAAGACCATGCAGGCCTATGGAATGCGCGGGACACCATCTCTGATTTTGATCGATCCTGAGGGACGTTTGCGAAGCCATTACTTTGGCGCGGTGTCGGATTTACAGATCGGATACCAGATTGCCAATCTTCTAGGTGAACGCGTTGCGTCAGCACCACAAGGTCGAGACCGGCAAGAGGCCGATNGCCAGGTTGGATGCGATCTGGATGGCTGTCCCGTTCCGTGACGTGGGGCCGCCGGTTTATGCGCCGATAGCTTTTGACAGACGCGACAACCCTGCCTTTTTAAGCAGTGTTTGTCGTGTCCAGTCCTTGCCTGAGAGCTGNTGGGCCTCGGTTAAAACCCTGTCGGAAAGCGCGGTCATGATTGCGGGGTGGTTTCGAAAATAACCGCACAGAAAACTGTCTGGGTCTGAGCGTGACAACCCCTCCTCGGCAAGCGTATTNCGAGGAAAATCTGCAGCGTTTAGGGTTACGATTACGTCGGCNGAACTGGCAATGGCCGCAGCCAGAACGTGGATGTCGTTTGCATCGGGCAGCCAGAGCCGCGCGGCCAGGGAAGGCGGCCACGTGACGGAATTGGTCGTCCATCTAACTTTTAGAAGGGCAATTTCAGCGCGGGCTTGCGCCTCGCCGGTGGGGCCGAGCTTACGCGCGGCGCGGGCCCATTCCTCAAGGATTTGATCAGACCAGAGCGGGATGAACAACCCATGTTCTGCGGCACCAAGTAGCATCTGACGCATCACTGTGGGGTAAAGCACGCATGTATCAATAAGTACTTTCATCAGATGGTGGTGCCTCTGTCTTGAGTGTGGCAACGGCCTGAATTCGCGAGAAAATTCTGACTTAACACATGCATATCTTACCGGTTTTTTTAGACTGGTAAAGGGGTCGAATTCTGAGCGGTTTACAAAGCAATGCTGTGGTNAACNTGAGCATCGTGANTTACACTGGGCGATATACGACGTGGACATTTGGCCTTAGGTCGAGGCATCTCAAAAGCGGACCATTTTGAGCTAAACAATGCNATGCCGTGGCTTTTCTATCCGATGATCCAGGGATTTTTTGAACCTTTAATCTTGTAAAACACCCTTGCAATTGTAAATTTTGTTATTTATGTTAGCGCTAACATAAATATAGGCCNAAACTGGCTTCACCTTCCAAGCCCTCACGCGAAAAGAGTTTTATGTCTCTCAATACCATCATTTCAGACGTTACCGAACGCATCCAGACCAGATCCGAGCAGACCCGCAAGGCCTATCTTGATACCATGAGGGCTGCGGCCCAAGACGGGCCGAGGCGGGCTCACTTATCTTGTGGAAACCAAGCCCACGCCTACGCCGCGATGGGGGCTGACAAAGAGGCGCTGTTGGCAGCAAGATCGGCCAATATCGGAATTGTGACCGCGTATAATGATATGTTGTCGGCGCATCAACCTTTCGAACAGTTTCCCCAAGTGATCAAAGCAGCCGCGCAGCGCCTTGGCGGCACGGCGCAGGTGGCCGGGGGCGTGCCGGCGATGTGCGACGGGGTCACCCAAGGTCAAACTGGGATGGAACTGTCGCTTTTTTCGCGTGATGTGATNGCTTTGTCTGCGGGGATTGCNCTGTCGCACAATACTTTTGANTCAGCCCTTTATCTNGGGGTTTGTGACAAGATCATTCCGGGTTTNGTGATTGCAGCGGCCACATTTGGNTATATTCCGGGCATTTTTCTGCCAGCTGGTCCTATGGTCTCAGGTTTGCCAAANGACGAAAAAGCCAAAGTGCGGCAAAAATTCGCCACGGGCGAGGTGGGGCGCGAGGCTTTGATGAAGGCCGAGATGGCCAGCTATCACGGGCCGGGGACCTGTACGTTTTATGGCACCGCCAATTCCAACCAGATGCTGATGGAATTCATGGGCCTGCATTTGCCGGGCAGCTCTTTTGTGAACCCTAATACTCCGCTGCGGGAAGCTCTAACCGTTGCGGGGACCGAGCGGGCCCTTGAAATCACCGCATTGGGAAATGACTACAGCCCATTGTGNGATGTTTTGGATGCGAAAACATTTGTCAACGGGATTGTCGGGCTGATGGCGACGGGCGGGTCGACAAATTTAGTTTTGCACTTGCCAGCAATGGCCCGCGCGGCGGGAATTNTGCTTGAGTTGCAAGATTTTGATGATCTGTCTCAGGCGACACCACTGATGGCAAAAGTGTATCCTAACGGTCTGGCGGATGTGAACCATTTTCATGCCTCTGGTGGGCTTGGTTACGTGATTGGCGATCTGCTGAACGAAGGGTTGTTGCACCCGGACACGAAAACAGTGGTCGGAACTGGGCTTGCGGATTACACCCAAGAGCCGGTCTTAAATGACGGTTGCGTGACCTATCGGCCTGGTGCTGCGATGAGCGGTAATGACAAGATTCTCCGCTCGGTTAAAACGGCGTTTCAACCCACGGGAGGGCTGCGGCAGCTGGCAGGCAATCTTGGTCAGGCAATGATGAAAATCTCTGCGGTGGCACCTGAGCGACATGTGATCGAAGCCAGAGCTCGGGTGTTTCACACTCAAGAGGCTGTCAAGGCAGCGTTTAAAGCTGGTGAGTTTACTCAAGACACGATTATTGTTGTGCGTTTTCAGGGCCCGATGTCCAACGGCATGCCTGAATTACACGCTTTGACCCCTGTTCTCGCGGTGTTGCAAGACCGCGGATTAAAGGTGGCTTTGGTCACCGACGGTCGCATGTCGGGAGCGTCTGGTAAAGTCCCTTCGGCGATCCACCTCAGTCCAGAGGCCGCAGCGGGTGGTCCGCTGGCGCGGGTCTGCGATGGTGATCTCATCCGTTTGAATGCAACCGAAGGTCGACTTGAGAACCTTGCTACTGATTTTGAGACCCGCCCGCCGGCGACCGCTGACCTTACTGGGAATGGTACCGGCGTCGGTCGCGAATTATTTGACGTCTTCCGCCGCAATGTTGGGCTGGCGTCAACCGGTGCAGCTGTTGTTGTTTGAACCGTTTTTGACAAAACACTGTTATGAAGAAAACTGTCTTGAAAGAAAGCCTATCTTATGAATTCTGAAGATGCCTGTAAGTTTACCGATCATATTTGCCGCCTGGCACCGGTAATCCCGGTTCTCGTGATCGAAGATGCGACCATCGCAGAACCGCTTGCTGAGGCGCTGATCAGCGGGGGGTTGCCCACGCTCGAGGTGACGCTGCGCAGTGCAGCTGCACTTGATGCGATCAGGGCGATGTCAAAAGTTGTTGGTGCCACGGTGGGGGCAGGGACCCTGCTCAGCGGGCAAGACGTGCGCGCCGCCAAAGAAGCCGGTGCCGTGTTCGGTGTGTCGCCGGGGGCAACTGACAGCCTTTTGCAGGCCTGTGAGGACAGTGACATGCCCTTGTTGCCAGGAGCTGCGACTGCCTCCGAGGTGATGCGCCTGATGGAGCGCGGATATCGTATGCAGAAATTTTTTCCGGCAGAAGCTTCGGGCGGNGTGCCGGCGTTACAGTCAATCGGTGGACCTTTGCCACAGGTGACTTTCTGTCCTACNGGCGGGATTGGAGCAGTCAACGCGCNGGCATATCTGGCGCTTTCAAATACTGTTTGTGTCGGTGGCAGTTGGGTTGCGCCTAAGTCTCTGGTTGAGAAACGCGACTGGCAAGCCATCGAAGCGCTTGCTCGGCAGGCGGCGCAATTGCTTGACTAGCGGGCAATGACAATGTCGGCTTTCAAGCCGCCAAACTGCTCACTGCGTCCCAGCCGAAGTACGCCGCCATGCGCCCGTGCGATGTCGGCCGTGATGGCCAGGCCCAAGCCCACACCTGACCCAGTGTCTTGATTGCGGGACGGGTCGAGCCGACTAAAGGCTTTTAACGCCTCTTCGCGCATCTCAGGGGGAATGCCGGGGCCGGCATCCTCGACGCTGATGCAGAGCGATTTTGACGACAGCACATAACTGACAACAGCGTTTTTGCCATAGCGCACCGCGTTTTCTATGAGGTTTTCCACCGCCCGGCGCATTGCAAGATGGCGCAGCATCAAGCGACCGCTGCCTTGGCAGGTGCCAAGCGTGACCGTTTTACCGGCGCGGGTCGCATTNGCGACAATCATTTCTAAAAGCTCATGGGGATCTGTGTCTTCAGAGGCATCCTCAGCTGCGTCGCGAGCAAAATCTAAAAATCCCTCCAGCATGTGCCGCATATCCTCGACGTCGCGTTCCAGTGGTTTGCGGTCTTTATCNTCAAGCAGGGATAGCCCGAGCTTCAGACGCGTCAGAGGAGTTCTTAAATCATGACTGACGCTGGAGAGCATCATTGTGCGCTGCTCAATGTGGCGCTCAATTCGGGATCGCATATCCAAAAATGCATTTCCAGCAGCCCTCACCTCGATCGCGCCCCCGGGGGCATAATCCACGTGGTGACCGCGACCAAAAGCTTCGGCAGCGCGCGCCAATTTGGTTACTGGACGCAGTTGATTGCGCAGATAGATACTGGCAATTACCGTCATNAGTACGCCAAAAAATACCATATTTACCAGTAACTGATGGGCATTTGAGGCGGATAGTCGCTGTCTATTTAAAGTAATCTGCAAGACGCCAAGGTCTGTTTCGGCAAACAGTTCGGCGCGATTNCTATTGGGCAGAGAGATACTGCGCAAATTGGGCATCCGCGCCATCAGTTCTTTAATCACAAACGATCCGGTTAAATCAACCGCTCGCCATTGATTGGTGTATGTCTNGGGTGGTGGATCTGGAAATTTCAACTCTATTTCAAGACCGCGTCTCAAAGTGTCCACTTTTTGCAATGCCTCAAGCCTTGTCTTCGATGCGTTAATGTCGTCGACGATAAGGCGTAATTCTAATGCTGCTACATGGGTCATCTGTTCCGTTACGCCCTCGAAATGGCGCTTGATGAACACAATCGAAACAACCAGTTGCACTGTAACAACTGGTAGAATTAAGATAAGGGCTGCCCGACCATAAAGACTTCTGGGCATATAGCGTTTGAGCCATTGAAACGACATGTAAAAACCCTAACCTGTCGCAACNTAAAGAGGAAGACCTATGCCGCCTGATCTGTCACAGTTTGTCCCTGAAATCGGCGTTGCCGAAGATCTTGGCGCCAATATTCGCCGGATCGTAGCGCCCAACCCCTCGCCGATGACCTATCGGGGCACCAATACCTATCTGTTGGGTAAAGGTGATCTCGCGGTGATTGACCCGGGGCCTGACAATCAAGCACATTTGGCGGCTATTTTGCGTGCGGTTGGTCCCCACCAACGGATCAGCCATATTCTTGTCACACATGCACATGTTGACCATTCGCCGTTGGCGGCAGCCCTGTCGCGGATNACAGCGGCACCGGTTTTTGCTTATGGTGATGCGACCAACGGGCGCAGCAAGATTATGCAACGCCTGTCCCAGCAAGGATTGGCAGGTGGTGGGGAGGGAATAGATNTGTCTTTTTATCCTGATATATTCCTANCTAATNATGCTGAAATCATCGGGGATGGCTGGCAGCTCACCGCATTGCACACGCCTGGCCATATTGGAAACCATCTGTGCTTTAAATACCAAAACAGCCTGTTTACCGGGGATTTGGTGATGGGGTGGGCCAGTTCTTTGGTATCCCCACCGGATGGTGACTTGACCGATTTTATGCGATCCTGTTGCGATCTTCAAAAGACACAATGGCAAGAATTCCATCCCGGTCACGGCGCNCCGGTCACCGCGCCCAATGAGCGGCTGGCGTGGTTAATTGCGCATCGCAAGGGGCGCGAGGCTGANATAATACAGCACTTGCACAGCGGCCCAACGACGGCCTTTGACCTGGCGTCGCGTATTTATACCAGCACCCCGCCTGAGTTGCTGCCGGCGGCAACGCGCAATGTTCTGGCCCATCTTATTGATCTAACGCAGAGACAACGCGTCCGCCCGTTGGGAGTGTTGTCGCAAGACGTTGCGTTTGAGCTTGTCGCAGGATGAGGCGTTTTTTGCAATCGAGCGGTGAAAAGGTACTGGACGTCTGAAATTTGCATTGATATAGGCAAGCTGTGGTCCGGCGTAGCTCAGCGGTAGAGCAGTTGACTGTTAATCAATTGGTCGTAGGTTCGATCCCTACCGCCGGAGCCATTTTTCAAANNNTTNACAGTAAGATGNAGCGCACTCTTAACGTGCTTTTTCTTTATAACAAAAGTTATAAAGAGTTATAAAGTTTTTGAAACGGTGCGTTTGACTGTTGGAAAGCTTCAAAAATCGAGTTTGATTCATCTAATTTCTCGTTTCGGAACAGAAACGAAGTCCAATGTCAGAGCAAGTTTGTGAGCTTTTCGTTACCCAAACTTTCACTGTACATTGTTCTGAAAGTTACTTCTCCCACATATTCTTGCACGAAAT
>NYVC01000082.1 GCA_002684375.1 Marinovum sp. | reverse complement strand
TTGGAAAGTGCTTGAGAATGGCACTGATGAATTTGGTCCCATCGGTCACGGTTGGACCTATTCGGCGCATCCGGTCTGTACTGCTGCGGGGGTCGCCAATCTCAAGTTGATCGACGATATGGATTTGGTGGCCAATGCCGGCGCGGTTGGTGCTTATCTTAAGGCAGGCATGCAAGAGGCGCTGGGTGCCCATCCCTATGTGGGCGACATACGCGGTGAGGGCATGCTATGCGCGGTCGAATTAACCGCAGACCGCGAGACAGGTGCCAATTTTGAACCGGCGGTGAAAGCTGGCCCATCGGTGGTTGCGGGAATGCTTGAGCGCAANGTGATCGCGCGCGCCATGCCGCAGGGTGATATTATTGGTCTCGCCCCACCGATGTGCCTNACAAGGGCCGAAGCTGACATTGTNATTGCCGCGACGAAGGGGGCACTAGACGATTTCAATCCCGTCTGACGCCAGCTTTTTTTGGGGGGGGGCTGAACATTCCCGAACTCCGTTAAGGGTCTTTTGGGGCGGGGACGACCTTTGTGGTAAATTCTGCCGGTGATGTGATTTCAATCAACTCGAGATCATCACTATGACGGATTTCGCGGTGGCGTATGCCGGGCGGCTGCAGCGCGGCAGAGCCGGATCGGAACGTCACCTCACCCTGGCCTTCATATTCGAAGATCACCCAGCCNTGAAGGATATAGATCATCTGAAAGTCAAGGTCATGGACATGCCAGTCACCCTCGGNATGTTTGCCGGGAACAGCGCGGATCACATTTGCCGCGTAGGCCCCATTGGTTGCGGTGTCGATGCCGAGATTGCGATACTCAAAAAATGCTCTGAGCCCACCGGAAAACCCGCCATCGACTGTGCCGGTGCCGTCCGAATGGCTGACGGCAAAGGCCTGACCCTTCCAGATTTCAGACGCCATTATCCTCTTCCCGTGTCGAAAACTGTTGCACCAGTGGTTTTGCGTGCCATCAAGGCTTTAAACGCCTTGGGGACGTCTTTCAACGCATAGCGCTGGTTGATATCNANCTTGACATGGCCCTCAGCAATCATACGAAACATGTTACTAGAGACTTCGTTCAGGTTTTCCCGNGTATCGATATAGTTAAAGAGCGTCGGGCGCTGGGCGTAAAGAGACCCGTTNTTGGCCAAATCTGTCATTGTAATATTTTTGATCATGCCGCTGGACTGACCGAATGAGACAAATAGCCCGAATTTCTCAAGACAGCTTAGCGTGTGGGGGTAGGTGTCTTGACCAATGCTGTCATAGGCGACCGNGACGCCTTTTCCGTNGGTCAATGCGCGGACCTCTTCGGTNAAATCTGAGCTGTTGTAATTGATGACGTGGGTATAGCCGGCGGCCTTGGCCTGAGCGATTTTTTCATCGCTGCCCACCGTCCCGATCGATTCTGCTCCGATATGGCGNAGCCATTGGCCAGCAATGAGGCCAACACCGCCCGCGGCTGCGTGAAACAACACCTTTTGGCCGGCTTTTACCTTGAAAGACCGGTTGAGCAGATATTCCACAGTCATACCCTTGAGCATGGAGGCGGCGGCCACTTCNTCAGAGACATTATCGGGCAGTTTGACAAGTCGGTCTGTTGGCATAACCCGCTCTTCGCGGTAGGCGCCGTTTGGCGTGGTATAGGCGACCCTGTCTCCAACTGAAAGTTCGGTCACACCCGCTCCGATCTCGGCCACGATACCGGCCGCCTCACCACCCGGAATCTGTGGTCCCGCTTCTGGAAACGGATATGTCCCGCTGGTCATATAGACATCGATGTAATTCAGGCCGACCTTNGTTTGGTGAACGACAGCTTCCCCCGTCCCGGGTTTCGGCGTTGGGATNTCGCGCCAGTCGAGAACTTCGACACCGCCCGGTGTATCTGCACAAATTGCATATGCCATTTTTTTGTCTCCCAAAGTTTCTGGACANNATGGTATGNTGCGAGATCTAGCGCGGTCAATCGCTGAAACGAGCCCNGTGCCCCGCAAGCTGNTCATNCGCAATATCAGCAANGCTTGAGAAGCTGTTCGATTTTCCCCGATTTAATCAAAAATAGATTTACACAGTTCAAAGTTTGTTTGGGTGGGTAAACCGCGTGCTTATTCCGGGCCCGCAGGAAAATCAGGTATTTGTTTTCGCCCTTGGCCTGAAATCACTGTCTTCTAGACGTGGACAGACAATGACGACGACGTCAATAACGGTCATATAATCAGNGACAGTCTTCNCGGGTCTTACGGGTGCCATACGCTATAGCCGNGGGCGGTCAGTGTAGNTTCTTCCAAAATGACAATTTGCGATCGTGGCCTGCGCGCAGCATCTGCATATAACTGTGGTGGGATAAATTTTGCCCATAGTCGTCAATTTCGCCGTCTGCGGTCGCGCAATCTTTTAAGTGGTCGGCTGCATAGGCATAACGCGTCGAGCGGCCTTCTTGCAGAGAACAATCAATCATCGCGCGCCAGAGCAGAACCGCCGCCAAAGGATGTTTTTCCCGCAGTGCCTCGGCCAACGGGGTTAAAATATGGTAAGCGGCGCCATCCAACTCATCGGTCCGGGCCTTTACCAGTTCAGCGGCACACCCCAAGTCCGGCCATTCCAGAAAGAAGGTCAAACCGGTTTCAAGCCGAGAGGCCTGCATCGCAATCGCTTTGGCTTGATCCTCGGCCTCGATATCGTCGAAATCTGGCAGCTGTTTGAGATGCTCTTTGAGCCGGGTGACATTGAGTGTTTCACAAAAACAGGCCCAGCGGTGGTCTTGAGCCTCATCGAGCCGTCCCAGTGCAAGCAAGCAATCGATATAGGCTGTATCCCACGCCTCATGCAGGTGTTCTTGGATATCGAGATCTGCGGCGGCAAGCAAATCCAGCGCCGCGTTGGCATCTCCTTGGCTTAACATTAATTGAGCCACTTCAGCGGCAATGCCCGGGACACGCAGATCGCGGTCTGAATACTGTGCGATATATCCAGCCGTGTCGCCCTGAGCCGTCGCTATTTCTTGCAAGCATCGCTTTACCAAACGACGCTTATGGTCACTGTGGCAGGCGTCGTTGGTCCCACGCAAACCGCGCAGAAACAGCAGGGCCGCATGATCATCAGCTTCGGCTTCATCAGGGGTGTCAAGGTGGCCCTGCACCAAAGTTTTAAGCTGGGCAAAGCCCTCGTCACCCAATGGAACAGCCAGCAGTCCGATGAGGCCGTCGAATTGCCCGTAGTCATTGTTAAGACAGGCCTCCCAAACGCGCGTGGCCAGCGTATGGGTGTTCAGCGCCGCGCGTGGGGCAATGTCTTGGAACCGTAACAGCGCGCTGCGAAAGATATCCCCGACCTCGCCCCNGCTGTCATCTACCCGTTCATAGATCGACGGGGCAAGATCAATAAANTGCCAAAGCAGCTCAAAGGCCTCAGTGGGGTCATCTGACGCAATTTTTTCAAGGATCATTTCTGCTTGGGTGTTGAGATCGCGGATCAGCGCCTTGCGCCGGCGCCAACCCACATAACTTCTGGACTTTCGCAGCGTGGTCAGGCGTTTGCGCACCTCGCGTGCAAGCTCTGCACTTCCGAGGTTATGGCTGATTTCGAGCCGCAGACGGCGTTTGATTTCCGCGCTGCCGGTGCTGACTTCGATTAACAGCTCTGCGAGGCGTTCTGCGCCCAGGGCGGTCAAATTTTCTGAATTTAGGGTTTTCTTTGACATGCGTTCTTTTTGACATTCGATTGACTGAAAGGAAAGGGTGGCCTGAGGTTGCCTCAACGCAGCTGAATAGAGGGCGGCTGGATTGCCCGATTGCACGGCGGTGNGGNACGTAGTAACGGNANTGGNCTCNATGGTCTTGGTGTANACAGCTCGTTTGGCAGCGCCCCAAGGTTCTTGCGANGAAGGTGTTCATACTGAGGAAGACGCCATGATGAACCAACAGAAATCCAAAGTATTTGGCGGGNNTAGNACAGGTTCTACGGCGTCCAAAGGCGGCGTTGTAAAAAGCCGTTTTGGCAGCAAGATTGATCAAAACCGGCACTGGGCCGCGACCTAGATGGGCTTTGTTAATCGCGCGACGTTGGATGCGGCAGTGCCGGATATTCTTGCCGCGCCGCAATCAAAGGCTGCGATTGATATATTGTGTTTCCGACCTGACTACGGTCAGAGAACTTTTCCCGACCAGATCACAGTGAGACGTGATGTTGGCATTGTCGGTGAGCGTTGGCTAAAAGCCCCTTGGATGANNTTGCCGGACGGATCGCCAGACGCGTCGATCCAGATTTCAATTCTNGCCACNCGGGTCTATGANGCCGTTGTNGTCGACAAACATACCATGCTGCATCCGGGCGATACGATNATTTCAGATCTTGATTGCTCTGAGCAGAATATGCCGGCGGGTACTTTGCTGCGGGTGGGTACAGCGGTGTTGCAGGTGTCCGGGGTCTTTAATACCGCCTGTGTGAAATGGAAGGCCCGTTATGGCAAGCCGGCATATGATTGGGTGAACGCGGCTCAAAATCGTCCTTTGCGTTTGCGAGGGCTTTTGTGTCGTGTTTCTCAAGACGGGGTCATTGGCCAGCGTGACGATATCATCAAGATTTGATCAAAAAACCGGCTTGTGTGTAAAAAACTGTGGTGTGATATCGGTATGCAAAATCCAAATCTCAATAATACTCAGCATGTTTGACTAATGATTTGAGATGTCTCTTAGGGCTCTAAATGGAATGTCTTTAATAGTCTGTTCACGTGGGCCAAATCGGCTGTCCAATCAAAAATTCAGCTTGGGAATTGGGTCTGGTGCCTACATAAGACAGGATGATTGCGATTGAACGCGCATCCCTGTGCATATTTTTGAGGCAATCTCTGACATACGCGACTTCATGTGCCAACAGCGCAATAAAAACCTGCGCCTTGGATTTGTTCCGACCATGGGGGCCTTGCATGACGGGCATCTTTCGCTGGTGGATATTGCCCAGAAAACCAGCGACGGGGTTATAATTTCAATTTTGTGAATCCCACCCAATTTGATAACGCCAAAGACCTGCAAAACTATCCCAACACGCTGAACCTTGATTTGCAACAATTGCGCAAAGCCGGGGTGATGGCCGTATTTGGGCCTGCAGCCGCCGAGATATATGCCATGGATTCAGAGACTATTGTTGAAACCACGCAGCTTGCCAATCGATTGCTTGGTGCTGTCAGGCCCTGGCATTTTTGTGGTGTCACCACGGTTGTCTGCAAGTTGTTTAATATTGTTCAACCCGATCTGGCGGTTTTTGGGGAAAAGGATTACCAACAGCTGCATGTGATCCGCCGTATGGTGCGTGATCTGCATATCCCGGTAGAGATTATTGGCGCACCAACTTTTCGCGAAAGCGACGGTTTGGCAATGTCGTCGCGAAATCGCAGGCTGAATCCGGCGGACCGCGCCGCGGCCCGGGCGCTGTGTCGCGCCCTCGACAGGGCAGAGGATTTGGTGACCAAGCACCTCATCATTTCGCAGATCAGGCAAGATGTGACCAAGACACTTAACGCCGAGCCCCGCGTTACGCTGCAGTCTGTCGATCTTTGCGCAACAGAGACATTGGCTGATCTGGCAGGCCCAATTACCGGGCCGGTTGCATTTATGATGTCTGCAATATTTGGCGAGACAGTTTTGATCATCAACGGGTTGTCGCCCGATAAGGAAATTTGAATGTCTTTGCAAAGAAAACCCCACAGGATCACTGTCGCCGATATCATCAACCGCAAAGGCGGTGATCCCATTGTGTCGCTGATCAGCTATCACGCCCATACTGCCGCTATTGTCGATAAATACGCGGAAGTTATTTTGGTTGGTGACAGCCTTGGGATGGTGACTTATGGCATGGACAGCACCATCGGCATCACGTTAGACTTGATTATTTCGCACGGCAAAGCCGTGGTTTCGGGAACACAAATGGCCTTAATTNTGGTCGATATGCCCTTTGGTTCTTATGNGGAAAGCCCGCAAATTGCGTTTCGAAATGCCGCATGGGTNATGAAAGAAACNGGTTGTGGCGCGGTGAAACTTGAAGGTGGTGCCTGCATGGNAGACACCATNGGTTTNTTGACCCAACGCGGTATTCCAGTGATGGCTCGTATAGGCCTGACACCGCAATCGAGCCATACTATGAGGGGATTTAAGGCCCAAGGCCGCGATACCGATAGCTGGTCCCGGGATGAAGCTGATGCTCGGGCGGTCTGTGCGGCTGGTGCCTTTGCTTTTGTTTTTTAGGGGATGGTTGAGGGTTTGGCGGATCAAATTACCCAAAATATCGAGGCACCGACTATTGGGAGTGGGGCGTCTTTGGCGTGTGATGGTCAAATACTGGTGTTGGAAGATATGATTGGTATGAATACCTGAACGCCAAAATTTGTCAAAACCCATGCNCAGCTAGGCCCCATATTTGAGGCGGCGGTGGCGGAGAATGCTGAAGAGGTCAAAATCTGGAAATTTCCATCGGCACAGCATGTCTATGGCAAAGGGTGAAGGCCGTATCTCTGTTGTCTCGGACTATATTATATCCTGATAGTTCGGGGATGAAAAACGGATCGGTGAAAGGCAGCGCGGGAAATCCAGTCCAGATGGGCGCGGTATAGACCCAGTATGATGGGGGCGCTATGAGCTCGTTTGCGTTTATGAACCTCGGTATGAACTGCGCCTGCTTCAAACCCAAGGCTGGTCCAGATTTGGCAATGGAATCGCATCGATCAATTCGCGCGTATAGGAGTGGGTCGGGTTTGCAAANAGCTCTGCGGTTTGTTGTGTCTCAACAATCTCGCCTTGATACAGCACGATGGTATGCTGGCAAAGCCGCCTTATGACCGACAGATCATGACTGATGAAGGCCAGCGTCAGCCCCAGATCGCGCACCAGTTGTTCAAGCAGATTAAGCACATGTGCCTGAGATGAAACATCCAAGCCCGAGACGATTTCATCGGCGAGAATAAACTCTGGTTCGGTCGCAATTGCGCGGGCAATCCCGATCCTCTGGCGCTGGCCACCGGACAATTCATGTGGATAGCGAAGTTTGAAATCCCTTGGTAGGCCGACCATATCCAAAGCTGTCTCGACCCGGTTTGAAATCTGATCAAACCCGTGCAGGCGCAGCGGTGCGGCGATAATGGCAAACACGGTGCGCCGGGGGTTTAAAGACGACATCGGGTCTTGAAAAATCATCTGAAACTTGCGTCTTAACGGGCGCAAGCTCTCTTCATCCAGATGAGTGATATCGCGCCCTTGAAAACGGATNGAGCCTGCAGAAGGCTCGAGAAGACGGATCATTGCCCGACCAAGGGTTGATTTTCCGGAGCCGGATCCCCCGACTACCCCGACCACGTCGCCTTTGGCAATGTCAAATGACAGCCCCTTTAGAACCTCAATTTCGGGCGCTGGGCCGAAAATTGGCTTATGGGCCAAATCCTTGAACGACAGGCGCAGGTCNCGGATTTCATAAACCGTCTCAGACATGGGCGTGTGCCTGATCATAGGCTACAATCTCCGCTCGCACAGCATCCAGAATTTGCGGTGGGATGGGGGTCAGGCTGCCTGTTGGATCGGTGTATTTTGGCGTCGTTTCTAAGAGTGCCCGAGAGTATGGGTGCAGCGGTCCGGTGAAAAAATCCTGCACGGTTGTACGCTCCAGCACCATACCTTCATAAAGCACCAGAAGGCTCTGGCAGACTTTTGCCACGACACCCAGATCATGGGTCACAAACAATAATGCAGTGCCATAGCGGTTCTGCATCTCTTTGATCAGACGCAGAATTTGCTTTTGTACCGTCACATCCAAGGCAGTGGTAGGCTCATCTGCGATGATCAACCGCGGTTCGGCGGCAAACGCTGCGGCAATCAGCAGACGCTGACGCATGCCTCCGGATAATTCGTGCGGATAACACAACATCACCCGTTCGGGATCATTAATCTGTACTTCACNAAGCAAGTCCAGCGCCCTGTGTTGGGCGGCGGATTTGCTCCAACCCAGAATATCAACGAGGCGGTTGGTAATCTGCGCGCCAACCCGACGTGAGGGGTTCAAAGCGGTCAGCGGATCTTGCGGAATCAGGGCGGTTTTTGCGCCAATCACCTGCCGTCGCTGGGTTGGTGTCAGGTCTTGCAGGTTTTCTCCGTCAAGAATGATTTCGCCACCTGTCGCTATAATCGCGCGCGGCAGTGTGCCCAGAACAGCCTTGCCGATCATGCTTTTGCCAGCGCCGCTTTCACCCACCAGACCACAGACCTCGCCGGCTTGTACCGAAAGCGAAACATCGCGCAGAATTTTACGCTTGCCAATGTGGGCTGACAGGTTGTTGATTGTTAAGAAGCTCATTTGAGCACCGGATCAAAACGGTCTTTGAGACCTTCGCCCAACTGACTGAAACTCAGGACTGTCAAAAACAGNATGATCAGCGGAAACACCAGCACCCACCAAGCCTGATGGATTGACAAACGGCCCTCAGATATCATCCCCCCCCATGTTGGCTGGTCGGTTGAAATGGAAAGATTAACGAAGGATAGGATCGCTTCGACAATCACAGCTATCCCCATTTCCAGCGTCAACAGTACGCAGATGGTCGGCAGGACGTTGGGCAGAATTTCTTGCACCATAATGCCGAAACGCCTGTGGCCTGCAACCTGTGCTGAGGCCACGTAATCCATCGCTCCCTGACCAATGGCTTCGGCGCGCACCACNCGGGCAAACCGGGTCCAGTCAATTACCACGATGGCAATTATGATCGATGTCAAGCCCGTACCCAGGACTGCAATCAGTAAAATTGCGAATAACACGGGCGGAAATGCCATCCAGATATCAACCAGCCGCGAAATGATTATATCGGGCCAGCCACGAAAATAGCCGGCAATCAATCCCAGACTAGCGCCCAGTAAACAGGTCAAAGTGCCGGCAATCAGCGCCACGCTCAACGCCACGCGTCCGCCATACATCATCCGGCTCAATACATCCCGTCCCAGACTATCGGACCCCAGCGGGTAGCCTGGCTCTGATCCGTCGATCCAAAATGGTGGCAGACGTGAGGTGAACAAATCTTGGGCCAGCGGGTCTTGTGGGGCGAGAACCGGCGCCAGCAGNGTTGTCAGAACCAATGCGATCAGCCAACCTGCCGACAGCCAGAGCCGCAAGCCGATGGGGCGGTTGATCTCGGCGCGCGCCTCAGCCATTGCGCAGTCNCGGGTTCAGAAGCGCATAGGTCAAATCCACCAAACGGTTGACCACGGTAAAGATCAGCGCAAACATAATTACAATGCCTTGAATAAGTGGCAGATCACGGTTGATCACCGCGTCAATTGCCATATTTCCCANACCTTCATAGGAAAAAAGCCGTTCGATGATCACCGTGCCACCGATCAAAAAGGTAAATTGGACGCCGATGAGCGTCAGCGTTGGCAGAACTGCATTGGGCAGCGCCTCACGCAGGATGACTTGATTTTCGCTGTAGCCTTGCGTACGCGCCAGCGTCACATAATCCAGATGAAGCGTTTCTTTAAGCGATTGTTTTAACAATTGTGCAATCACCGCAGCCAGTGGAATTGCCAGCGCCAAGGCGGGCATGAACATGTGGCTTAGNAGGTCGGCCATGATATCAAACCGCAACCGCAGCAAGCTTTCGATAAGATAAAAATGCGTGACAAACGGCAAATCCANTGCCGGTGAGACCCGGCCGGAAATATGAAANACTGGCCACAGTACGCCAAACAGCAGCACCAAAACCAAACCCCANAGAAAATCCGGCACCGACAGCGCGACACCATTGGTTACATCAACAATTGCCTCNGTCTTGGTGCCACGCATCCGTGTNCCGGCCAATGCCATAAAGCCGCCCATAATGATCGCNATGAGCAATGCCATCACCGACAGTTCGAGCGTGGCGGGAAGCCGNGACAAAACGAGGTCNAGCACGGGTTGCCGCGCGGTAATCGAGGTTCCGAAATCACCCTGCAAGACCCCCGAAAGCCAAATGTAAAATTGCTCGGGAATGGATTTATCAAACCCATAGAGTGCCTCGAGGCGGGCAATATCTTCGACGCTAGCACCGGGGGGCAGCATCATCGCGATTGGATTGCCCGGCACCACCCGAATGACAAAAAAAACAATGACGGCAACGCCAAAGAGGGTCACCGCCATGGTCATCAAACGTGACAATATCTGCAACAGTAAAGACATTGGGTCTTCTTTCAGGGAGGGCGCCGCCCTCCCTTTATGGCCGGTTAGGCGCGTGTCATCAAATGCGGCAGCAAGGCACCTGAGGCATGTGGAACAACTTTAACGCCCGGCGCATGCAGAATCGGTTGCACGTATTGGAACAATGGCAGTACCAAAGCGTTCTCGGCAATATGGCGGTCAACCGCTTTCCAGCCTGCGATCCGTTTGGCATCGTCTGCCTCGCCCCAAAGNGGCCCGATCATCCCGGTCAAATCCTCACCGTCCCAGACCGANTGCGGCGAGGGTCCNAACATCGCAAACCCGGTCGATGTGGTTGGGTCCCCGATTGAATTGCCCCAGTTATANAAGGCGGCTGGTGCCAATGTGTCGGCTGCACGCAATTCGTAATGCTTGGCAATTTCATAGACCTCGATCTCGGCCTCGATCCCCACTTTGCGCCANAGCCCGACGATTGCNTGAATGATCTCATAGTCTTTGGGCTTGAATCCACGTGTTGTCTGGATGGTAAATTTGACGGGATTATCAACTGAATAGCCCGATTTGGCCAGCAGTGCTTTGGCCCCGTCAGGATCATAGGGTGTTGTGACCGACGCGTCATAAGCGGCATAATCGGGTGTTTGCAGCGTATCAATTGGCACGCCGTATCCTGACAAAAGACGATCTACGATGGCNGTTTTATTNACTGCCATCACCGCNGCTTTGCGCACGTTTGGATCGGTCATTGCGTCGATGTCATTAAAGAAAATCATGCCGATATCCGACACGGGAGCGGCTGTTCCCAGCAGCGCGCCGCCTTTGAGGCGATCGTATTCTTCATAGGGCATCTCAAGGGTGACATGCGCGTTGCCTGATTCAACCTCGGCAACACGGCCGGCCGCATCGGTCACAAATTTGATCGTGACTGATTTAAACTCAGGTGCCCCCCCCCAATAGTTATCATTGGCTTTCAGTCGCACAAANGCATTGCGTTCGTATTTTTCCACCATATAGGGNCCGGTTCCAATTGGTGCGGCTTCGAATCCGTCNGCNCCCACTTTNTCCANATAGGCCTTTGGCAAGACATATCCGGTCAGAAACGACATCCATTTAAANATTGTAGGCTCAAAGCGGAGCACATCCCCGGTGATCTTATTGCCATCAATCGCGAAATTCCCAATGGTTGACCAGATGAACTGGATCGGGTTGCCGCCCTCAGGATCTGCGGCGCGCTCCAAGCTCCAGGCCACATCTTCGGCNGTCAGCGGATCGCCATTGTGCCAGGTTACGCCGTCGCGGACAGTCATATGCACNTTGGTTTTATCCGCATTCCAGCCCCAATCGGTGATCAGCCCTGCGGTTTGTGTCAGATCTGTATCCTGTGCGATAAATAGATCGAAAACCGACTGATATAGCCCCTGAATTGTNGGGTTGACCGCAGAGGCGCCAACGGTCGGATTCCAGCTGGGCAGGTTCACGTTATAGGCGATCACCAGCTCTTTTATATCCTGAGCCCAAGTGGTTGATGCAGAGCCGGCAAATGTGATTGCCGCTGCGGTACTCAAGAGCACTCCACGTCTTGTTAAAACTGTCATTGTTCATCCCTTTTTTGTTATGTCCCGGTTAGTTTTCGACCAAGTTGATATCCCGATCCGGCGCCAGTACCGGCGCCTGGCCAAACTGCAGCGCCGGTGTGATACAGGTTTTGGATCGGTGTCGTGCCGTCTGCATACCCTCGCGCAGGACGGAATAAAAAATGTTGGCTTAGATGGTGACTGCCGCATACTTGATCGCCTCCGACCAAATTTGGGTTGTCGCGCTCCAACTCGACAGGGGTGACAATGCGTTGACCCAATATGTTGCCACGCAGACCCGGTGCATGAGCCTCGANTAGGTCTAGAACCCGGTCAGCATAGGGCGCTGCAGCCTGTGTCCAGTCTGTTGTCGTAATCTGGCCCGCAGCATCCGCCTTGATTTGACCCGGAACCATGCGCACTTGTATCCATAAAATATGCTGGCCATNGGGCGCGCGGCTGGGATCGACGGCGGTGGGTTGCCCGACCACGATGACTGGTTCTTGTGGCAACAAGCCAGCACTAGCCTGTTGATAGCATTGCGACATCTGATCCAGCGATGGTGCGATATGCACATAGGCGAANTCCCGCAATTCTGCTGATGCGCGCCAGTCGGGTAGATCTGATATTGCCAGATGGATCATCATTGTGCCCGGGGCATGGCGGAACGTCTCTAGAGACCGGTCGTAGCNGGGTTGGCCACTGCCGCCGGTCAACCGCTTCATCGCGCCGGGGGCAACATTTGCAATAACGGCCCGCTGCGCGTGTATGGTTTCGCCNTCAACAACGACGCCTGTGGCNCGCCCGTCTTGCTGTAAGATCTGCTCGACAGTGTGNTCGCATAGGATTTGACCGCCTTTGGCCTCGATGGCTGCGCTGAGCGCTGTTATGATNGTATCTGCGCCGCCTTTGCCCAAAACCATGCCAAATGATTGGTTTGCCATCGCCTCAAGATACGGAAACAAGGCCCCGCCGGCGATGTCGGGCGCAAAATCCAGATGCATGCCCCAAGCGCCCAATGTTGCCTGAAGGTGGGGGGAATCAAATGTTTCTTCCAGCCAAGCGCGAGGTGATTGCGCCAGAAATCGTGCCAAATCCTGCGTCCCACCAAGACCTTTCTTTCGTAAGGCTTTCCAAGCAATAGATGTAAACGCACGTATTTTCATTGGTGCCCCAAGAATCCCAAACAGATGCTCGGCCTCGGATGGAAACGCATCCCCCAATGTTTGCCAGATCTCGGCGTCGCGTTGCGAGAACGCGGCAATGCGGTGTTTGTTGGCAGCCGCATCGTGGCTGATACCCAACCATTGATCGTCGGGGAAAACGCTTGCAAAGCAATGTTTTGCTGGTGCGAATTCCAAACCTAAATTCATTAAATCTGCGTTATATTGCCGAAAAAACGGGGAGCCGGCAAATAGAGATAGGTTCATAGCTGCCCAGTCATGGGCAAAACCGTCCACGGTCAAACCTTTGGTCTTTACGGCGCCGCCCGCTGTATCTGCCTGCTCCAAAATAATTACGGACCAGCCGTTTTGTACCAGTGAATAGGCACAAACAAGTGAGTTGAGACCTGAGCCTATAATGACCGCGTCCGCTGATCTGTTGGTCATAAGTGCACTCCCCTGCGAATACATTTGCAAATGCATTTGATTTTGTCTAGCATTCAATTTGACGATGAGCTTGGAGGAGACGGCTCACGGCTCTTTCCATCGTGTGCCACGTGTACCGAAAAAGTATTTATATATTTGGGAGAAAACCATGGAAGCATCAAACGTACTGGATCATCTCGGGGCGGCGCTCGTCTCGGGTGGAGTTGAGGTTGTCGATTGCTCAGGTGTTCTTGGGCCTGAGACGCCAATTTTGCAATTGCCAGAAGATTTTGCTAAAAATACACCTAAGGTTGAAATTCATAAGATCAGTGAATACGATGAGGATGGNCCATTTTTTGCGTGGAACTGGATGGTTCTCGGAGAGCATTCCGGCACCCATTTTGACGCGCCGCACCACTGGGTAACCGGCAAGGATTATCCCGACGGCTTTACCGATACATTAGATGTAAATCGCCTGATTGCCCCGGTGAATGTGATAGACTGTTCGGCCCAGAGCGCGGCTGATGAAGATTTCCTTCTNACGGCGGATCTGGTCAAAGCCTGGGAGGCNGAGCACGGCGAGATCAAGGCAGGCGAATGGGTGGTGATGCGCACAGATTGGGATAAGCGCTCGGGGGATGAAAGCAAATTTTTGAACGCAGATGAGACCGGTCCNCATTCGCCAGGCCCGACGCCAGATTGTATCGAGTATCTTTTGTCGAAGAAAATTGTTGGCTGGGGCAGCCAGTGTATCGGCACAGATGCAGGTCAAGCCGGTGGTATGGATCCGCCCTATCCGGCGCATAACCTTCTGCACCGTGACAATTGCTTTGGTCTTGCGTCGCTGGCTAATCTNGACAAACTGCCGGCTAAAGGGGCTATTTTGATCATTGCACCGTTAAAAATTAAACGCGGTACCGGCAGCCCGATCCGGGCNATGGCGCTGGCACCTCGGTCGTAAGCTTTGAGGCAGATCGACCACCTGATTGTCGGCAGCGGTATCAATGCTTTGGTGGCAGGGGCACTTTTGGCCCGCAAGGGTAGGAAAGTCTTGCTCGTCGAACGGGCGCCCTGCGCCGGTGGTTGCATGATGACCAGTGAGGCGACGCTCGAGGGGTTTCATCACGACGTGATGGCGGCGACGTTTGTGCTGTTTCTGACGTCGCCTGCCTATGCTGAACTGGNGGAAGATCTGGGTCGGCACGGGTTTGAGCTGTGTCATTCACCCCATCCAACTGCGGTATTGCGGCCCAACGGGCGCGCTACCGTGCTGACGATGGATCGTGCGNCGAATGTTGCGGCGTTTAACGCGCTCAGCCNTGAAGACGGTGATCAACATGCAGCNGACGTTGGCGCTATTGAAGCTGATGCACCATTTTTATTTGCGCTGCTCGGGGGCGAGCTTTGGTCATGGAGAACGGCCCGCATTATGGCGGGGCAGGCGTGGTCGCGGGGGTTAAGCGGGTTGAAGGCTTGGATCGGCGCCGCGCTCGTTCCGGCCCGTGGGTGGCTGGAAAACTCCTATGCCAGCCCGGACCTACAGGCGCTTTGGGCGCCTTGGGTTCTCCACACCGGGTTGACCCCAGAAGCGACCTATTCGGGACAGATGGGCAAGGTGATCGCGTTTGCTTTGGAGGCGGCTGGCGCCCCAGTTGTCAAAGGTGGTGCGGCCAATGCGGTTGCGGCATTTTGCGGCCTGATCGAAGAGGCTGGCGGCGAAATTCGCACGGACACCGATGTTGCGCGGATNTTGGTGGAAAATAACCGCGCCATTGGCGTACGCACAGTGCAGGGTGAAACTATTCTTGCGGGNTCAGTTCTGGCGTCAGTGACGCCGAGCCAGCTATACGACAGGTTGCTTGATGGCCCTCAGATAAAAGAGCGCCACCACGTTGATGCATTTCGTCATGGACGCGGTAACTTTCAACTGCATTACGCGCTTGATCGCCCCCCACAGTGGCTCACAGCCGGATTGGATGACGTTGCCTTGATCCATTTGGCNGACGGCATTGACAGCGTATCAAAATCTGCCAACGAGGCCGAACGNGGCATGCTGCCGCAAACGCCAACGATTTGCGTGGGTCAACCCCACCGGTTGGATGCAACCCGCTGCCCTGAGGGCAAGGCAATTTTATGGCTGCAAATTCCCGATGCGCCCCGGGTGATCAAAGGTGATGCCNCAGGCCAGATNGAGACGACCGGCGCATGGACTGAAGAGACCCGCGAATTATATGCTGATCGTATTGAGGCAATTCTGCGCCATCATATTCAAGATTTTGATGCGATTAAACTGGCGCGNCGCGCGTATTCGCCGGCGGATCTGGCGGCGCTAAATATAAACCTCGTCGGAGGTGACCCCTACGGTGGTGCNTGTACGATAGACCAATTTTTCGTTTTTCGACCTTTTTCATCCAGCCGTAACAACGACACGCCGCTGCGTAATCTGTATCATATTGGTGCGTCCACCCACCCCGGTCCCGGTCTGGGTGGCGGCTCGGGCTATAATACAGCGAAAAGGCTTGGCGGATGACCGGCGTGAAGAGCCATCCTTTATTGGGNGAAATCGGTCTCGATAATTTTGCACCCTATCTGATGAACCGTATTATGGGGCGCTATAATGCCAGTCTGCGCCAAGAGATGTCGGCCTTGGGTCTCACCACCCCCAAAATGCGATCTCTGGCGGTTTTGGCGATCAGAGACGGTCTTTTGATCCGTGAACTGGCCGTCTATGCGGTGGTCGAGCAATCTACCCTGAGCCGGGCGTTGGACGGGCTGTTGGCCAGCGGATTGGTGCATGCGCAAAGTGATCCTGATGACAATCGTGGCACNCGGGTGTTCATCACTGCAGAGGGGCGGGATGTCTTTGCCAAAATTTGGCCCAGTATGGCAGCCAGCTATGGGCAGATGTTTCAAGGTATTTCCGAGAGTGAACAATTGGGTTTCGTGATCACGCTGAATAAAATCCTGCGCAACGTCCGNAAAAACGAATTTTAGGAACGCACATGGCCGAGCGATCATTCAAAAAAGAAATTGAGGATTTAAAGCTTGGTCACGGCGAGGTGTTTACCGGTGAAGGGATATTGGCGATCACTAAAGCCCTTTTGGAAAGTGGTGTCGGCTATGTCGGGGGATATCAAGGTGCGCCAATTTCNCATTTGATGGATGTTCTGGCTGATGCCGAAGACCTGCTGAGTGATCTGGGCGTGCGGTACGAAGCCAACGCNTCGGAGGCTGCGGCTGCAGCAATGTTGGCCGCGTCCGTACATTATCCAATCCGTGGAGCGGTAACGTTTAAAGGCTCGGTCGGGGTGAATGTCGCCTCTGATGCGCTGGCTAACCTTGCCTCAAGCGGGGTCAATGGTGGTGCATTGATCATCGTTGGGGAGGATTACGGCGAAGGTTCGTCAATCATGCAAGAACGCAGCCACGCCTTTGCGATGAAATCTCAATTCTGGCTGATGGATCCACGCCCCAATCTGCCTTCGATTGTCAAAACTGTTAAAATGGGCTTTGANCTGTCCGAGGCCTCAAACACGCCGGTAATGTTGATGGTGCGAATCCGCTCTTGCCATGTGACGGGCCGCTTTACCTGTCACGACAACTTGCGCCCAACGCTGACGGTCCGGGATGCTTTGGCACAGCCACAGCGGGATTTTAGCCGTGTTGTGCTGCCGCCNATGTCGTATATCCACGAANACGACAAAATCAATAATCGTTGGCCGGCGGCAGAAAAATTCATCCTTGATCATCAACTTAACGAACAGTTTGGGCCCCATGTCTCAAAAATTGGNATTATCTGTCAGGGGGGCATGTACAACGGTCTTATACGCGCGCTGCAGCGGCTGGGATTGGCCGATATTTATGGCGAGACGCAGGTGCCGATCTATTGTCTTAATGTCACGTACCCGCTGGTAAATACAGAATTTCTGTCTTTTGTCGAAGGTAAGGACGGTGTGTTGATTGTTGAAGAGGGCCAGCCTGAATTCATTGAGCAGGGGCTGTCGACGATGTTGTTGCGGTCGGGGCTTAAAGTTGGCTTGCATGGCAAGGATATGCTGCCGATGGCGGGGGAGTATACCGGGCAGGTGGTTCTTGACGGGGTCACGGCGTTNTTGCGCAAANATGCCCCTGAGATGTTGCCNGGTCAGGTGCGTGCGCCAAATCAAGATCAGCCGCAGATCCCTGATTTGTCCAAAACAGTGCCGATCCGTCCTCCGGGGTTCTGCACCGGATGTCCCGAGCGGCCGATTTTTGCCGCGATGAAACTGGTAGAAAAAGAACTGGGTGNCCATCAGATAACTGGCGATATCGGCTGCCATCTTTTCGCNTGTTTGCCGCCCTTTGAAATTGGTGGTTCGACCATGGGGTACGGGCTTGGACCGGCTTCAAACGCGGCGTTTGACGGTGGGGGCAAGACCCGCGCGATTTCCATTCTTGGCGATGGCGGATTTTGGCACAATGGTCTGAGTTCATCNATCGGCAATATGGTGTTCAACAAATCCGACAGCGTTGCGGTAATTGTCGACAATTATTATTCGGCGGCCACCGGCGGGCAGGATATCCCGTCGTCGCGCGCGGTGAATGACACCAAGGCCACCAACAATCCAATCACCAAGGCGCTCGAGGGTGTCGGGGTCAAATGGATCCGCCAAATTGACCATACATATGATGTGGGCAAAATGCGCGATATATTGCGCGAAGCCCTTACCACAAAGACACTGGGGCCAAAGGTGATCGTCGCCTCGTCGGAATGTATGCTGAACCGTCAGCGGCGTGAAAAGCCCGTGCGGAATGCTGCGATCACGGCGGGACACCGTGTTGAAATCCCCCGTTTTGGAGTGGACGAGGATATTTGTACCGGCGATCACGCCTGTATTCGCCTGTCGGGCTGCCCGTCGCTCTCTGTGAAGAAACTGGATGATCCGCTGCGTGACGATCCGGTGGCCAGTATCGACCAAAGCTGTGTAGGATGTGGAAATTGTGGAGAAGTGGCGGATGCGGCAGTGCTTTGCCCGAGTTTTTATCGCGCTGATGTGGTGCATAACCCATCCCCTTTTGAGCGGCGTTTGCAGGGCGCGCGGGGAGGGTTGATGCGCTGGTTACAGGATCGGCGCCTGTCTAAACAATTGGTGTTCACCGAGGCCANCCAATGACATTGTCGGCTCACCTCGCGCCGCATGCCCGCGATGAAAAGCTCAATTCTATTATTAAACTAGCGGTTATGGCAGTCGGTGGGCAGGGCGGCGGTGTTTTGACNGGTTGGATCGAAACGCTGGCTCGGGGGCAGGGNTATGCGTGTCAGGCGACGTCGGTCGCTGGCGTGGCCCAACGGACCGGNGCCACAATCTATTATATCGAAATGGCGCCACAGGGGGCATCGACGCCAATCTTCTCATTGGCACCGGCCCAAGGGGATGTGGATATTCTGATTGCTGCCGAGATGATGGAGGCTGGTCGTGCCATAATGCGCGGGTTTGTTACACCAGACCGCACCACTCTGATTGCCTCGACCCATCGGGCGTTGGCGGTGTCTGAGAAAACTGTGCCGGGTGACGGCATTGCCTCATCTGACGAAGTAAGGGCGGCCGCAGAAATCGCGGCTGACAGGTTGATCATGTTCGATCTTGACCGTGTGGCTGCAGACAATGGGTCGGTGATCTCGTCTGCGCTGTTTGGGGCCCTTGCGGGATCAGGGGCTTTGCCCTTTCCTAGANCNGCCTTTGAACAGGCAATTCGGGCCTCAAAAAAATCAGTTGATGCATCGCTAAAAGCCTTTTCGGCAGCTTATGAACGCGCCCAGCCGGGCGATGCCGATCCGGTGGCGCAGCCTGCAGTTTCTCTAGGANCGGTCACCCTGACCGGACCCGATAAATTAATACAGGCCTGGCAAGGTCTGATGGACCGCATCCGGAGCTTGCCACTGCCCGCCCAAGACATGGCTGAATTGGGCCTGCGCAAAGTGGTGCAATTTCAAGATGTTGAGTATGGGACCGAATATTTNGGGTATCTGGAGCCTCTTGTGGCGCTGGATCATGGGGATGCGGGCTATTCGCTTTCGATTGAGGCGGCGAAATATATTGCCAATGCGATGGCCTATGACGATATTATTCGGGTGGCGGATCTCAAGACCCGGCGCGCGCGGTTCGAACGGATCACTGCCGAAATGGGTGCCGAAAACAGCCCCGTTGAATTGACCGAGTTTTTTCATCCAAGGGCCGAAGAAATTACCGGTATGCTGCCTGCGCGCCTTGGGGCAAAGNTTGAGACGCGACCGCATTGGATGGCTCGATTGGACCGTTTATTTGGGGGCAGCAGGCGTATNCGGACGCACCGGCTGGGATCTTTCTTGATGTTGTACTTCTTGGGGGGGCTGCGTGGTTACCGTCGCCGCACNTTGAGACATAAGCACGAACAAGAACATCTGCAACATTGGCTGGCGGTGTGCCACGAGGCGGCTGTGGATGACTATGCGGTGGCGGTTGAGTTGCTGCGCAGCCGCCGCTTGGTCAAAGGTTATTCCGATACCCATGCCCGTAGCCTGTCGAAATTTGACAAAGTATTGTTGGGCGCGAGGTTGGTTCAGGGNCGACAGGATGCAGCNAAATGGGTGGCGCGTCTGCGCGAGGCGGCGCTGCAGGACGAACAGGGCGAGGCGCTTGATGGCGCGATCCAGACGCTAAAATCCTTTACCGATGTGCCAGTCGACGTCGCGTCTGGTGCTTAAAAGCTGTCGCTGAATACGCNATGTCCAAGTTTGCACGGCCCCTAGGTCAGTATTTTCCAGTCCAGAAGTGCACTGGCGCAAACTGACACGGTGCGCATCAGCCCAATCACGCAGGCGTGGTGGGGCCTGGGTCACGCTGCGCCAGAATATCAATCAGCACCCGAAAAACCACTTCGCCGCGGTGGTTGATCGCCTCGTTCCGGCTGCGGATAATACCCCATTTTTCCCGGATAATCTTATCGGGCTTGGCAATGATTTCATGGGAAAAGGTCAGGGTGTGGCCGGGCCGCACTGGTTGCAGCAGTTTAAGCCCGACAAACCCTAGGCCGGCGCCATTGCGTCGACCATCTTCGACCCCAAGGGCGTATTTTTCCATATAATTGACCATTAGGCGCATCCAAGTCGCACAGATATGCCAATCCGATGCGATCAAGCCGCGATAGCGCGTCTCTAAGGCTTGTTCGGGGTCGGTGTGATAGATTTGTGGCGCATACAGAGTGCCAAATTCGATCATTTCCTGTTCACTGAATGTATGGCTGCCAAAGACATGAAACTCGCCTATGGGTATATCCTCGAACCACCGGGTCCGAATGAAATTATCAGTATACGCCATGAGACGAACCCGCCTTGATCATAAGAGTTGCGGTAAGGGCCATAACCAACTTTTCATTTTGGTTTTTGACCTGAATACTCGCCTCAACCGTGCCGAAATCTGCGGCATTTACGGGAGGAGATTTTTGGATGAAATTGATCTCTGCTTGCACCTTATCATCCTCGAAAACCGGAAACAGCCATTTTAGTCGTGGAATTTCGTCATTGCCCAGAAATTGGATATTGCCTTGTTCCATTGTGTCGCTCAGCAATCGCATCATGATCGCACAGATGTGCCAGCCGCTGGCACANAGACCGCCGAAAAGTGATGCTTTTGCCGCATCTCGATCAAGGTGATATGGTTGTGGATCGAATGTTGCTGCAAATTTCTTGATGTCTTGTCCAGAGACTTGTTTGTGCGGGGTTTGGAACCGACTTGGGATAACGATATCTTCCCAATGTATTAGGTCTGATTTTTTGGGCATNCCCTCAACTCACTCATGTTAAACGCGTTACATCCCACCAGTTTTTCACTCAGTGTGCAGTCTCTANTTCAAATGCTAGTGTATTCTGGAGCTGTGGTCCACTGGTACGATGAGAGGCGTTAATTTCGCATTTTGCGACCATTATTTTCGGTTGGCGGTCTCGTTTCTGAAAGTGTTGTATGGCGGCAAGTCTGTAAGGATGTTGTAGGC